>CATISE010000001.1 GCA_949538655.1 Marine Group II euryarchaeote MED-G33
CATCACCGCACACGGAATGTGTGCGAATCGAACAGGCGCAAGCCCCGATGGGCATTTATTGGCAACTCCATTTCGTCTGATGAATGCAAGCAATATCATGGGACGAGGTGGGCAAGAGCAGAACGATTTGTGGGCCCGTACCGACACCACCGCCCCCCATCGAGGAAGGATGTGAAAACAAACGCATGGCGTTGGGCGGTTTACGGATCGCCCAACGTCATCAACCATTCGTCAAATTGAAACGTGAATCGTTCTCACGCCGCCCTATGGGGCGGCGGATACAGGCAGGTATCATCGCCGCGCTTTTCCTGATCACAACCCTGTCGGGTTGCTTTGGAGCGGAAGACCACGCGTCGCAAATGAAAGACGAAACATATCCTGACATTTGGGATCGCCACACCCTTGAGTGGAACACGAGTCATACCCACAGTTTCCTCCTGAACCCCGGTCCCCATTCCGTCCTCGATGTACAGGAAGCAAACATTGAGGTTGATACAACAGGCGTTTGGGAAGGTGGCCCCAACTCAGCAAATGTCCACCTCTCGTATTGGCTTCCTTCGAACACCGAAGTCGGTGACAAAGTACCCGTTATCGCCATCATCAGCCCCTACTTTTCGTACGGATCTCCCGGCGACGAATCATCACCCACAAATGTCGTCGGAGGTGGGCGTGGCGAATTCATCTACGACAATTTTATCCCACATGGCTACGCTTTAGCACAGGTCGCAGTCTTTGCAACAGAGGATAGTACAGGCTGCTTCGACTATCGAGGTGATGGTGAAGGTTTGAGCATCCATACCGCAGTCGAGTGGCTGGGGCAACAAAATTGGAGTAATGGGAACGTTGCAATTTATGGCAAATCCTACGAGGGCGCAACGGCATGGGAAGCTGCCGCACAAGGAAGCCCCCATCTGAAAACAATCGTCCCAATCTCAGGCACTACAGCCCTCGGACCCCTGCTATACAAGAACGGTAGCGCGGAGGCAAGGAGCCAAGTCATGCATTCCAACTACGGCGGCAGCATCCTCGATTATGATGGAGACGATATCGATAACATGTGTGCAGATGTTCTCGAAGGCTTCCTTGCCGGGCCCACACGATATGGTCTTGGTGAATTGGATCCGTACATGGACAACTACTACGATGAACGCAGCCATATCGACAAAGCACTGGGCACATACAATGGCAGTATCTACTGGGTTCAAGGATTGCAAGATTGGAACGTTGACCCACACCAGGTATTTGGTGGACCTCCAGGGGTAAATTGGTACCAAGAATATATCGACAATGGTTACGATGTAGCGGGCATGATTGGTCAGTGGGAGCACAATTATCCCGATCAATGGACCAAGCATAACAATCAGGATTCAGGGTATGGTGGAGAAGCAATCCACAACATGACTCGTTGGGATTGGGCGCAGGACCTCTTTGAGTGGATGGAATATTACCTCAAGGAAATCGGCCCTGCACCCGACCTCCACACCCAAGTTCAACGCAACGACGGTGAGTGGCGAATCGAGGAAACATGGCCTCCATTGGATGTTGAAAGAATGTCGCTTGACATGAGTGAATGTGGCAATGATGGCGCATTCCTTGGTGGTGGCGCACCAGTCGTTGGCGGCGGGCAGGTCGTCACGGTAGAATGTCCAGCCATGAGTGATTCAGATCTCCACATTGCCGGCCTTGCGACACTTCATCTGTTGGCGGTGCCAACCTTTGACGGAGGTCAAGTGTTCATTGAGATGCAAGACGCAGAAACAGGCCTCCGTCTCGGCCATGCTACGATGGACATTCGATACCATGCAGGTGGATACGATGCACAAACAGTCGTACCAGGACAAGTCCTGACCATGATGATGGAATTCCAAGCGATAGACGCCATTCTTCCGGCCGGTCACGGCCTTCGATTCATCATGTCCGAACAGGGTGAGGACTACCTCGCACCTGCTTGTGGACCATCTTGCACGGTCCACGTCCTCCCGTCTTCCTCCACACTAGAACTCCCCATCATTGACCGAGACGGAAGTAGCATACTCATCACCCCACAGGTAGAATCCTGACGACACAGGGCATGGGGAACCATACACTCACTCAAATAGGGGTTTAATCGCCCATCGTCTATGGGTGGAGGAAAGGGATACCGTAAGGACACATTCTACCAAATGGGCCTCTTCAGCCACGATCGCCGCAAGTCAGTCATTGCATTCTCTCTCGTAGTCTTCTTTTCACTTGGAAGCCTCATCGCAACAGGCAACGAATTCACAGATGCTTTCGATGGAGATGACATGGAATCATACCAAGCTCACCACATGATTACAGACGCCTTCACAACCAATGAATCCGAAGGAGAAAGTGGATTCTCGGGAAGCCGCGGATTCACCATCATCTTTGCACACGAGGAATGGAACGCGTCAAATCCCCAATTTGCAGAAGGCGTCAATTTGACCCTTTCGAAAATATCCTCCACTCAAAAAATTCAGTACATTCTCACCCCATGGAACACGAATCCAGATCTCATCAATTGGCATTATTCAGACGACGGTAGCCACATGCGAGTCCATGTAGAATTTTCAGCAGACGTCGATGCCAAACAAGCATATCGCGACATCAAAGACGATATCGAATGTGGTGAGTTATTGTGTTGGCGAACCGGTGACGTTGCAATAGACACAACATTCGACGATCGAATGGTTGAAGATCTAGTCAAAGCCGAAATTTTGGCAGCCCCGTTGACAATCATCCTTCTGATCATTGTATTCAGTAGCATTGTCGCCGCCCTTCTTCCTGTGGCAATTTCAGTCCCAACAGTCATCAGTGGTGTGGGAATCATCTTCTGGTTAAGTCATCAAATGGACGTCAATAATTACGCAATGAATATCGTCAGTTTGATTGGAATCGGAGTCTCCATCGATTATTCACTGTTTATTGTGAACAGATTCCGTGAGGAACTCCACAACGGTCATGACAAGCGAGAGGCATTGGCCATTACAAGCGCCACCGCCGGAAAAGCGGTATTCTTCAGTGGAATCACAGTCGTCATTGGCCTAACAGGAATGCTCTTTTTCGAAGGCACGGGACTCCCTTCGATGGGAATAGGTGGCTCCCTTGCAGTTGGATTGGCAGTCTTCTTCTCAACAACATTTTTGATGGCAATTTTGTCGATATTGGGCGAGAACATCAACCGTCTCAAAGTTCCCTTTGGGCTTCCTCAACATTCCGAATCAGAGGGACTGTGGTTCAAACTTGCTGACTTCGTAATGCGCCGACCAGTGATGACTCTCATCCCAATCCTCATCTTATTGATCGGGGCCGGCACACCCTTCCTCAATGTCCAATTGGGCCTTGGTGGAATCGATCTTTTGGCTCCTGATGAAGAGGTACGAGTTGGCAGCGAAATTCAGGAAGAAGAGTGGGCAGATTTTGGCGAGGCCGATATTTTCATCGCCTTTGACCTGGAAGACGATGATCGATTCGACAATCAAACGATTGACACCCTCTACAATTTTTCAACATCGGTTGCCAATCGGAGCGACGTATCCTCAGTGGTCAGCATCTACTATCCGACCCCTGATATGAACGCTTCAGATTTGAAAGCAATCTATTCCCAGCCTTCCGATCAACAACCCGTGATGATTCAAGAATTGGTCAATGCGACTTCGACAGAAGAGGTAGCCATCATTCGAATTGTCTACACACCTGAACCTGGCTCCCCTGAAGCCCACACACTCGTCGAGGAAGTGCGCCTTATGGAGGACGAATTACCCATCCGGGGTTTGGTTGGGGGGTGGGCAGCAATCAGCGTAGACATTATTGATGAAGTCCAAAATAAGACTCCAATTGCAGTGACATACATCCTGTTATGCACCGGAATACTTGTCTTCATCCAGGTTCGAAGTGTGTTGATTCCAATCAAAGCCATGGTCATGAATATCCTGAGTTTGACAGCATCTTTCGGTATGCTAGTATACGTATTCCAAGAAGGTCATGGATTCGAAGAGTGGATGAATTTCACACCCCTCTCAGTCGATCCCACCACACCAGTCATCATGTTCTGTATCGTATTTGGCCTATCGATGGATTACGAGGTCCTCATGCTCAGTAGAATTCACGAAGCATACTTGGAAACCGGCGATAACACCGAAGCAGTTCGCCGCGGCTTGCAACAAACGGGACGATTGATTACTGGTGCCGCTGCCGTCATGGTCGTCGTTTTCGCATCATTCGCCATCGCCACGGTTCAAATCATCAAGGCGATTGGATTGGGACTCGCTCTAGCGATTGCAATTGATGCCACCCTCGTTCGTGCAATCGTCGTACCTGCGACAATGCGTTTGATGGGCGATCTAAATTGGTGGTCTCCAAAATGGCTCGCCAGATGGTTCCCACCACACAAACCCAGCACTGAAGAATCAGAGTAAGAATCCACTCAGGTCATCCATGATCCTCAAACAATTTTCATCGTTTGGAGAATGCTCGAGTGCTGTTCTTGCAGCATCATAAGAGGCCATTTTGTTCCCGAGTGTTTCATGGGCACGCGCCAAGTTCGACCACGGGTGCCCTGGTGCATCATACCTCTGTGATCGGGTTGCAGCAGCCAACCAAGGAATCGCAGCCGTAGGCTGTTCCATCTGCAAGAGGATTGCACCGATATCATTCCAGGGATTCCCCAACCTCTCATCGGTTTCAATCGCCTTCCGACACCAACCGAGTGCCCCCCATGTGTCATCCATTTCCGATAGCGACCATCCGAGGAATGTTGCCGATTCAGCGGTAGGCGCCAATCGGAACGCTTCACCTTGATGTTCGGAAGAGAGTTCAAAGATCCCCATTTGCAAGAGAACGTGACCCATTCTGAATAAATCGTCAGAAATACGCTCTCTAAATCCACCAGATTCTCCTTCGGGTACATCGGAGTGAACAGGATCGATAGAGTACCAAACACGTTCAACCATATCCAACATTCTCGCCGGTCCAAAGCGATCCCGAGTAGGTACTGAGTTGGCTTCACACCACGCCGCTTCAATCGATAATCGACATTCTTGAACCGAATTTTCGGCTCCAATGTCCGCCCCAGTTTCAAACCCAATTAACACCTCTTCAGGCCAAGGATCTACATCCCAACAAGCAACGGACTGGGCCATCAATTCACCCTCTCCATGATGTTGAATGAGCTGCAACATACTGCGGCCATCATGTTCGATTGGCAAGACTGCATACCCTTCATCCTGAACACGCATCATCACACTCAATGGCAGTGCCGGAAACATTCCTGTCGACAGAACACGATCAAATCCAGATTCGGGCGTGCAATCGTCCAATTGGCCGATACCAATTAACTCAACATCACACCCAAATGCTTTGGCCACCACATCGAGTCTCAGTTTACCCCACCGGTCAGACAAAGTTTGTCTCCGAACATCATCGACC
>CATISE010000002.1 GCA_949538655.1 Marine Group II euryarchaeote MED-G33
ACTGTGTTTTGTGTGGCTATTTTAGGTGGTGTTCTGGGCACTATTTTCACAATTGCATTAAGGCGGGTTTTCATCGTTGAAGAGGCCTTGTTATATCCAGAAGGGATTGCTTGCGAAGAAGTTCTTGTTGCTGGGGAGAAGGGTGGTTCATCACTAATCGTTATTCTTTATGCTCTTGGATTGGGTGCAATTTATGGGTGGTTTGTCAAGGGATTCGAAATTGCTGAAGGTAAAATTATGGCTGGTGTTGACATTATTGGTGCCAGAATTTATGTCGCATCTGATCTATCTCTTGCACTGTTATCAGTCGGCTATATTGTTGGGCTGAGAATTGCATCATATATTTTCACAGGCGCACTGCTTGGAGTCTTACTAATTACCCCTGTTTACGGGTTGGTTCATGGGTGGCCCAGTGGCGGATTGGATGTCGCACATAGTGCGCATTCACTGTGGATTTCACATGTCCGATTTGTCGGTGTAGGGTGCATGGTTGTTGGTGGATTGTGGACATTGTGGTCCATGCGAAAGACAATCACTACGGGTGTAAAGCGGGTTTTCGGTGCTGATTTAGCCGAAGAAAAAGATGGTATGCTACGAACTGAAAAAGATCTCCCCATGAAGAAAATGATGCCAATATTGATTGGAATTGTAATTCTGACTTTCTTTTTCTACACATGGAGACTTAATGTGAAGGGCGCTTCATTGACTGAGGCTGCAATCCTTGGTGCGGTCGGTTCACTATTCTTGGCCATGACGGCATTCTTTTTCTCTGCTGTAGCAGGATACATCGCAGGTGTGGTAGGTTCTAGCAATTCACCAGTTTCTGGGATGACTATTGCCACACTAATGGGGACCGCATTACTGGTTTGGATCGTAGGTGACCTGTTTTTGGGCATGGAACAAAATGAGTTGATGTATGCAACACTAATCATTGCCAGTGTTGTTGCTGTCAATGCTGCCATTGCTGGCGACGTTATGCAGGATTTGAAAACTGGTCATCTGGTGGGTGCAACACCTTGGAAGCAACAAATTGCTGAAGTCATTGGAGTCATCACAGGGGCTGTGATGGCACCACTCACCCTAGTGGTGTTGAATGATGCCTATCGACTCACCAAGACCTATTGTTTGGAGAATCCGATCAAGTATTATGCGGATGGGTCACCAAATTGTAGTTCTGCTTTAGATGCACCACAGGCTGAAATTATTGGGACATTAATTGAAGGGATATTCGGCGGTACTGTGAATTATCCTATGTTAGGGCTCGGTGTTCTCATTGCTGTAGTTATCATCTGGAAGGGACTACCTGTAATGTCAGTAGCCATCGGTATGTATCTACCATTTTATCTATCTGCGACTATTTTCACAGGTGGTTTACTCAGTCATTTCGTACTAAGAACCGTGCATCTTCGAGTGGACGGCTCATTGTCCGGTGAACCAACCGAGGAAGCTGTTGAAGCAGGCACTGAAGTTTCTAAGCGAGGATTGCTGTTATCTGCAGGCATGATTGCGGGTGAAGCGCTAATGGGTGTAGTTGTAGCGATATTTATCGTATTGGCCAATTTGATTAAGCCAATACGTCCACCTGCTGAATGGTTCTGTAGTGATTCCTATGTTGATGCTGGATCAGGACATTCGATGTGTGATGAACGTGTGATTGGGACCCTACCAACATGGCTTTCGTTGCTATTTTTCATTTGGTTCTTCCTTGTGTTTACCTACCTAGCAACCCGTGGAATGCCGAAATCACAGAATGGCCGTGGTAACATTTTGGTCGATTGGATTGCCATCTTAATCGATGGCATACGTCGTTTTGTCAATTCACTCAAACCACCCTCAATGCGCTAGTTGTTTTCGCATTACAAATTGGTAACGCTCAAAGACCCTCCAAGGAAGGAGTGGTTGGTAATAGGATGGCTGAGCGTGGAATGGGTCTGGAAATCCCAGAATTAGAATCTATGGCAAAACGGTGCAGACGCAATATTGTGCGTATGGTATACGGCATTGGTGCGGGCCATCCAGGTGGTAGTCTAAGTGCAATTGACATGCTTACGGGTTTGTATGGTCACCGCCTCCGTGTCGATTCAGATAACCCGAAATGGTCAGATCGAGATCGATTTATCATGAGTAAAGGGCATGCAAGTCCTGGCGTATATTCCATCCTCCATGAACGTGGATTCTTGACGGAGGATGACTTGTCGTCCTTCCGAAAGTTAGGTGGCAGTTGTCAAGGACACGTCGACATGAAATGGTGTCCAGGTGTAGATTTCAGTGCAGGCAGCCTCGGCATGGGTTTGTCCTTCGGCATCGGATGTTCACTTGCTGCAAAATTGGATGGTAGCGATCGAACTTCATGGGTTATGTTGGGTGACGGTGAATTGCAAGAGGGGCAGGTTTGGGAAGGTGTCATGTCTGCAGTACATCATGAAATTGACAACCTCACTGTCATTGTTGACCGTAATGGAATACAAAACGATGACTTTTGTGAAACACAGATGCGTATGTTCGATGTTTCCGAAAAATTTGCCTCATTTGGTTGGGCTGTTATGGAAATTGACGGTCACGATATGGCACAAGTAGTCGATGCAATTGACTGGGCAGATCAGGTAACAGGAGGACCAGCATGCATTGTGATGCATACTGTGAAAGGAAAGGGGGTTTCATACATGGAAAACAATCCAAAATTCCACGGTGCAGCTCCCAATGAGGAACAATTTATTCTGGCAATGGAGGAATTGTCATGAGTGCTCCAAGTGGTGGTGGTGCGAGCCGTGATGGCTACGGTGCAGCACTCCTTGAGATGCTAGATGATGACAAAGTTGTCGTTTTAGAGGCTGATTTGGGCAAATCAACAAAATCGTGCTTATTTCGAGCAGAGAAGCCAAGCCATACTGTTAGTTTAGGTATCGCAGAACAAAACATGATGCTCGTTGCTGCGGGAATGTCTACATCTGGATATGTACCATTCGCGTCGACTTTTGCCATATTCACAGAACGAGGTTTTGAACAAGTACGGAATGGAATCGCTAGACCCAACATTGTCGTGCATCTTTGTGGTAGTCATGGTGGCATTCATACTGGAACCGATGGATCTAGTGCGCAGTCGATTGAAGATCTAGCCATCTACAGGACACTGCCGAATATGACTGTATTACATCCATGCGACGATGTATCTGCCAAGGCTCTGACTTTGGCATTGCGAAATCATGACCGACCATCGTATATGCGAACTGCAAGAAATAAGGTTCCTCGATCATATTCTGATGAATCCTCGAATGAATTGAAGATTGGTAAGGGCTACGTACACCGTACTGGAGATGACGTCGCAATTATTGCATGCGGTGTGATGGTTAATGAGGCTCTTGAGGCTGCAGATTTACTAGCCAAATCCGGTATTCAAGCTACGGTAGTAGACATGCACACAATCAAACCACTTGATACAAATTTGGTTACAGAACTGGCAAAGCGTTGTGGTGCACTAGTAACCGCTGAAGATCATTCGATTATTGGGGGCCTCGGGGGGGCAGTCGCTGAATGTCTTGTATCGCACTACCCAGTACCTCTTGAGAGAATAGGGGTGCAAGATCGATTTGGAGAATCCGGCGGTAGCGATGAACTGTTGGAAATGTTGAACATGAAAGCCAAAAATATCGTTGATGCCGCTCAACGTGCCATCTCCAGGACTTGATTTCACCTCCGCAAGGCTCCACAGCCTTGATGAAGAGGTGTAGGCACGGATACATTGGAGGGGAACGCGTGAGTGATGACAAGAGTAGGCTTAAGGAACTCCTCGATGGGAAACTTTCAGCCCAAGAAATTGCTGAAGATCCAGTACTCGCAAGTTTGGCAGAACGCATGTATGGATCCGAATTTCTAGATGGTGTTGGAATCTCAAGAGGTGAGACCAAACGTGCACTTGCTGAGCAATTTTCAGAAATCGAAGGTGATGATTTACTCATTGATGAAATACCTCAGGGCGGGTTACCACTACCGATGCCTTCCGAAATGCCTCCAAATCCATCCAATGAGGAAGTAATCGACGTCCCAGGAGATAAGCGCTCAGTCACCCAAAAACTTCGAATGTTGGGTGGTTCCGTCGGTGTCATTGCAGTCATCGTGAATATGTTCTATGGATTTGGCAATTTCCTGTCCGGTTGCGCCAGTGATGTTCACAGTACCTGCGGAGAAAGTATGAAACTAAACTGGATTGATTTCTTCCGTATGGACGAACATATTGCATGGAGCCCCACAGGAAGTATTGGAATTCCAGATGTGATTGTGGCATTATTCTGTATTGCCAACATTGTTTATGGTTTGCGCGGACGAAACTAATACATCCGTGCCAAGTGCTGTTTTCGTCTGGTCGTCTTACCTGTCACGATGCAAATTTGATCATCGTCGTAACCAGTCATAGCGTCACCAAGTATTGCGAGTCCAGTCGTCTTCTCTAGTAATTCAGCATCTGCATCATTACCATCGAATGGGACTTCGTAAATACGACCGTCCAGAATTTCTTGTTCTAATGAATCCAATTTGACAATGCATTCGTCAACATGGGATTGACTGCGACTCGAAAGTTCGGCGTGTATCATGTCCAATTGCTGTTTGACACAATCGACAATATTTGACAGTGGTATGGGTTCTTTACCACCAGTTCTACGTGCAGCAAATGCATTTCCATTCTCCACATCCCTTGGGCCTATTTCCAGTCGAAGTGGTACGCCCTTGATTTCCCAATCCCAATATTTCTGACCAGGGCGTAAATCTCGATCATCGACTTTAATCCTTAATCCAGATTGTCGTAATTGTTCCGCAATGTCTAGAACGGTTTCATTCACTGCAGGATTTTTATGAGCAGCAACTGGCATCAGTACAACTTGTATAGGCGCGATTTTAGGTGGGAAAATCAATCCATTGTCATCCCCGTGCATACCAACAACTGCACCCAATAACCGCTCGGACATACCATACGTAGTTTGGTGACAATACTGTGTTTGACCATTTTCATCTTGATAAGTCATATCGAAAGCTTTGGCCCATTGATCTTTGTAGTGATGACATGAAGCTACTTGTAGGGTTCGACCGTTTGGCATGATGACAT
>CATISE010000003.1 GCA_949538655.1 Marine Group II euryarchaeote MED-G33
GTTGGCCATTCGCGTACGGTTCAAAGGCGTGCCGCATCCGCCCTTAGGGGCAATTGTATCAGTAGACGTCACGCAAGTAGCGTTTCTCTTCCTTCATCAACGTCTGTTCAACAAATGTCTTGGCATCTTCTTCTGAGTAACCGCCATACTC
Organism: Marine Group II euryarchaeote MED-G33; assembly: GCA_949538655.1. Taxonomy (GTDB): domain Archaea; phylum Thermoplasmatota; class Poseidoniia; order Poseidoniales; family Thalassarchaeaceae; genus MGIIb-P. The sequence goes on from CATISE010000003.1 coordinate 152, forward strand.
TGCACAGATATTGATCAGAGTCGAATGTACATCCTTGGCCATGTAATTCTTGTCACCACAAACGTAGAAGTAACCACCTTTGTCAATCCAATCCCAGATTTCGGCACCATGAGATGCCATCAGGTGTTGAACGTAGACCTTTTCCGGCCCTTCTCGAGACCAAGCCAAGTCGAGTTTGTCAATGGTCCCATCTTTGACGAAATCATTGATTTCCTCACGATAAAGAAACTCACCAGCCTCAGTCCAATCACCGAAGAACAACCAGTTTCGACCCTTTGCTTTGTCCATCTTTCTCTGCTGAATGAATGCACGGAATGGAGCAATTCCCGTCCCGGGACCAACCATAATCATGTCCTTCTCACCATCTTCAGGCAAAACGAATGAACGAGTGGGTGACATGAATACGCGGACGTTCTCAGTTCCCTCCGGGACACGGTCAGCAAGATATCCGGTAGTCAGTCCAGTCTTTGCACGACCCTGCCCTTCGTATCGGACGATGCCGACCGTAAGATGAACTGTGCCCGGTTGGAAATCTGGGGAAGACGCAATTGAGTAAAGGCGGGGTTTCAAACGATCGATTTGATCGACAAATTCTTGTGCACTGAAACCCAAGTGGCCAAAGTCATTGAGGACGTCGATGTAATCTCGACCCCACAAGTAATTCTCCATTTCTTTGTCATCCGAAGCCAAAGTTTTCCACAGCTCTTGAGCCGTATCCCCACCGCTTTCCATCATGTTGTAACCTTCGGGGTAATCATCCTCATCTCCAGACCACGCCCATTGAATCGTCGCTTGCCCGGAAGCGACCGAGGTTCGCGTGCGTTTGACAATTCGAATCTCAGTTGAGCCGCCTGAGGACTCAAACTTTTGACCAATACTGGTGACAAATTTACGATTTGCCTGATGAATTTCATAATAGCCAGAAAGAGCTTCTTTGAGAGTCATCTCTCCAGCATGAGTGTCGACAATTTCATCAGAATTGGCGCCGAGTGCAACCAAAACGTCCTCGACCAATTGAGCCGATGTGATTGGAATGACGCCCAAAGCATCGCCTGCTTTGTATTCTAAGCCGGAATCTCCCAAATCGAAAACAACATGCCTAGTTTCTTTTCTTGAACCCTCTCCATTGAGAACATAGTTCTCTGTGACTGTCGAATCATAGGGGTTTTTTGCGCTCCAATCCGCCAAGGTATCACCACGATTGATGCCCAACTCCAAGAGGGGCATTCCAAGCGTCTCGTCTTTCGTATTTCAAGCAACGGGGTCGGGCACTTGCCATCTAGAATATTCATCTGTAGTATACGAACGAAATTCAAGAAAGTCGATGCACAAACTTGACCTGTTGAAGGGGTTGCGCCAAGTTGGTAGTCGCAATGGTGAAGGTTTGCTTTCTTGGAACGGGGAATGCATTCTGTCCAACAGGGAGGCTCCATTCCCTGGTTCTCATCGATGGCACGATGCTTGTTGATGCACCCCCAACTGTCATCCCCCAACTCCGAAAACAGGGCATTTCACCTGCTGAAATAAGTGATTTGTTCATCACACACTGGCATGGCGATCATACTTTCGGGGTCCCATTTTTACTTCTTGAACGGAAGTGGATTTCCGATCGTAAATCTGAGAATGAATTGAGAATACATGCACATGCGGGTGGAGAATCAAGGTTGATGCAACTCTGTGATTTGGCCTACCCTGAATCATTGAACGATTTGTCCTGGGTTTCACATAACACGGAAAATGGAATCACAAATGGATGGGAATTTGAGCGTTTTGAAGTCTGCCATGATCCCGCAACAGAACCCCACGGTTACCGATTCGAAAAGGAAGGGTTTGTTCTCGTACATTGTGGCGACTCCGGACCTTGTGAAAATATTGAGAGATTGGCAGGCGAGGCGGATGTCATGATCATCGAATTGGGGATTCCAGATTATGTGGATAGTCCCTATCACTACACCCCATCTCGCCTCACCAAGTTGGCTCTAGCCAATCCTGAAACTATTTTCTTAGCCACCCATAATTTTTCCGAAGGTGGGGAAAGATGTGAGCTTCCGAACAATGTA
>CATISE010000004.1 GCA_949538655.1 Marine Group II euryarchaeote MED-G33
GCATCAATGCGATTGCAAGGAGTTTTTGCATTGATTCACCAACCGTAGTACTTTGCACGGCTATAGCCGAATGCAAGCATTGCGGGTACGATTCGACGGAAATACAAACTTGGTTTTCGGACGAGAATACGAAGGCCGACCATCGCTTTTCCATGTGGCCCCATGGCAGACATTTCTGTTGGGAAACATCGACCCATTAGAGACATCTCGTCATCGCTCAGATTGTAAAGTGCAGTCTTGCCTTTGAGAATCTTACCATATGGAGGAAATTCTCGCTTCCAAGATTCCTGATAGTTTGCGAGGTTTGAACCAGACAAATCTCCAGACTGAATAGCTGATGCAGCGGTTTTAGCCGCAAAAACTGCAGACTTTAGAGCGAGGTGAGAGCCACCTTCAAACAAGGGTGATGTAAATCCGGCTGCATCACCAACCAGCATTAGACCATCTGCATAGGTACGTTCGTGGGGGCCCGAGATGGGGATTGTACCCCCAAATCCACGAACAGATTTGGTACTGTCTCGCCATGGAGGATTGGTGATTTCAAGGTCTGAGAAATGCGTGGTATCAATGAAGGCATCCAAATCTTTCACGAGACCTTTCTTATCCTCACTTACCAGACCCACATTCGCCCGACCATCGCATTTGGGAATCATCCAAAGATATCCTTTCTTTGCATATTGTGGCCAAATGTAGAAGTCTAGATATCCATCGGTGGGGACATCATGCATTTCATACTGAATTCCAGCAATAACTTTCGGTCGCTCATTCAGTTTTGTGAGTTTAGAGCAGACACCCGCAACACCTGATGCATCTATGATAATTTTAGCGTTGATCGGGAATGATTCACCTTTACCCTCGCAATGCCATCCTGTGAACTGTCCATCGGTTTCCTCTCGCGTCATTCCAGTCAATTTGTGACCTAAATTGAGGATCGCCCCTTCAGCGACTGCTTCATCAGCGATCCATTGTTCAAACAGATGCTTTTCCAAAACATATCCCGGCTCTGACAACTTCTTCTCAGTCCCATCTGGGAAGATGACACGAATCCCATCAACACGCTTGCTGATAACGGAGTCTGGAAGGTCCAATTCAAGATTTGCGACCGCGATATCAGATAGGCATTCCCCGCAGTGAACCGGTGTGCCAATTTCGGTGTGATCTTCGATGAGGATGACAGACAATCCAGCACGTGCCGCATGCAATGCTGCAGCCCCTCCGCCGGGTCCAGCCCCGACGACAAGCACATCACACTCGGTCGCCATTAGAGGGGGATACAGCGGATAAGGACCTTGAATCCCTCGGTGCCGTAGGCACCGGTGCACAGCCATTGGATTTGATAGGGAGAACGTTTCCCGCGGCCATGGGATGGCGTCGACTGGGACGTTACCTCCGCTCTTTGGAGGATAAAGGCGACCTCATCAGAATTCAACATCCGGTTGATTGTAACCTTGAGGCAGGATGCATTGCGGATAAGCTAGTCAAAAATGGTGGGCCGGCAGTCATTTTTGAGCAACCAATCCTTGCTGATGGTAGCATTTCAAAAATTCCACTTGCGATGAATTTGTTTGGAACAAGGCGCCGTACAAATCAAGCACTTCGTGTAACAGAACCAAAGGAAATTGGTTTGAGATTAACCGATCTTATGAAACCAGATATCGGAACCTTTGTCAAACGACCTTGGAAAGCTTGGCCACTCGCAAAAAATGCGCTTGCACTTCCGCCAAAGAAGGTGAGAAAAGGGGCTTGTCAGCAGGTTCGGATGGCTGAACCAGATTTGACCAAACTACCAATCCCAACCACTTGGCCAATGGATGGTGGACCATTCATCACGTTACCACTTGTCGTCACAAAGAACCCAACAACAGAAGAACACAACTTGGGCATGTATAGAGCCCAAATCTTCGGTCCAACCGAAGCAGGGTTGCATTGGCAAATGCACAAACATGGGGCCGAACATGCAGAAGGTAGTGGTGAGAAAATGCCTGTAGCAATTTGCTTAGGAGGACCTCCTGAATTGATTTTCAGTGCTATTGCCCCGCTTCCTGATAATTTAGAGGAATACATGTTTGCTGGATTGTTAGGCCAGCAAAGACTCCGTATCACGAAGTGTCTCACTCAAGATTTGTGGGTTCCTGCCGAAGCAGATGTGATCATCGAAGGCTACACCATACCTGGAGAAACACGAACAGAGGGCCCGTTTGGCGATCACTTTGGTCACTATTCACTCGAAGGTGAATTTCCTGTTTTACATGTCACTGCAATTACACATCGAAAAGATGCGGTGGTGCCTATGACGATTGTAGGCAAACCACCAATGGAAGATGGATATCTAGGTGAAGCGATTGGAGATTCTTTCCGACCTGTTCTACAATTCCAACACCGGGATGTATGTGATTTATTCCTGCCCCTGGAAACTGGTTTCCACAACCTTGCGATTGTCGCCTCTAAGCAGAGGTATCCAGCTCAAGCACGGAAAACTGCGCTTGGTTTGTGGGGGGCCGGGCAAATGATGTTCCTCAAAACAATTGTAGCTACAGGACCTGACCACGAAGTGAAGAACCTCAATGCATTGCTCGATGTTTTAGATCAAAATGTGTCAATCCCTGATGATTTGGTCGTTCTTGATGGAATGGTTGCAGATCAGTTGGCGCATGCAGCACCGTACGAAGGTATCCATTCGAAGCTTCTCATCGATGCATCTACACAAAGAAAACAGGATGCTGCTGATTTCTCTCTTGACGGAATCGAGGGTGTTTCCCAGTATCGATGGATTCGACCTTCGATGTTGGTGGTTACAACAGAAATCGAAGGCGGACCGCCCGAATCAGAGAATACCAATCAGGTTGATGAGGAAGGTGCTGCCAAACAAAGGAATAAAATTTCTCAATTGATGAATTCAATTTGGCAATTGGATAATTCCAAAAATCTTCGTTGGTTATTCATCACTGATGATCATATCGATTTAGAATCTGAAGATGCCATGCGAGTCTTATTGTGGCAATTGTTTTGTAGATTCGAAGTGAGTAGAGATTTCCATTATTCTGATGATCAGAGTCGAGTTTGTTGGGATGCGACAGCACCCATTCCATCGATGAATGGACCTAAACCCGTGCGAAGATGGCCCGCGGTGTGTATCCATGACCCTGAGATTGAGAAAAAGGTCGACAAGTGGTATGAGGAGGAGGTGCGGAATTGGGTCTGAAAGAGCTTCTTGAATTTGTGAAAATTGAGCATACTCTATTTTCACTCCCCTTTGTATTCATTGGCGCTTGGGTGGCTGGCGACCCAACCACCATTCAACTCGTGTGGATTTTGGTTGCAGCAATAGGAGCAAGGGGTCTAGCAATGGCTCTCAACCGTATTATCGATCGTGATATTGATTCAATGAATCCACGTACTTCTGAAAGACATCTGGCCAGTGGGGCAATGAGTCTGAATACTGCATGGACATTGTGTGCTGTGTTCCTAGCAATGCTACTTATCGGCGCTTGGCAACTGAATACCGTCGCCCTTGCCATGAGTTGGCTCCCTGTGCTATTTTTCGTCATTTACCCCTACACCAAACGAATTACTTGGGCCTGCCATTTGTGGCTCGGTTTGTGTTTGGGGCTCGCCCCTGCTGGAGCCTGGCTTGGAATCGTGGGTAGTGATTTAGGATGGGCTGCTATTACAGAATACCATTGGTATCCTACAATCTTCTGGATCTGTCTTGGAGTGATGTTTTGGATAGCTGCATTTGATCTCAATTATGCGTTGATGGATGTCGACAATGATAGACAGCAAGGGATTCAATCGTTCCCTGCACGATTTGGAGAGCACCATACACTTCGAACTAGTGTCCAATTTTCCCTCCTATGGTTTGCGTGTTTTGCAATTGCCGACCCCATCGATGGAATCACATTCTTAGGTGCTGCATTGCTGATGAGTTTGATCAATATCGGCGTCATCCTTAGACAGAAAAGTATTGCTGATTTCCAGATGACTTTCTTTTACACCAGTGTAGTAACAGGATGGGTTCTACTCGGAGGACTGATGGTTGCATGAGCGACGATGTAGACCCTTTTGACCTCTCCAAGGCTCTGGAAGGAGCGGCAAAGGCCCACCTTGACCCCTCCATTTCAAAGTTTGAACTTCATTCAGAATATGGCATGGCTGGAGACCAAGAATCTGCAATTGAAAAAACACTTTCTCAATTGCGTAATTCACAGTCAAGATGTGTAATGCTAGGCGTCACAGGATCGGGTAAAACATTCGCGATGGCAAATGTCATTCAATCATTGAATATACCTACATTGATTCTGTCCCACAACAAGACATTGTCCCGTCAACTTTGGCAGGAGATGTCAGGGCTGTTCCCCAAGAATGCCGTTGAATATTTCGTCTCACACTATGACTATTACCAGCCAGAAGCATATCTACCAAAGAGAGATTTGTACATTGAGAAAGAATTGTCGTTGAATGAACGTATTGAACAAGAAAGATTCTCCACTGTAGCATCACTGGTTTCCCGGCCAGATGTTCTTGTTGTGGCAACAGTTTCCGCGATTTATGGACTCAATCCACCAGAAGCGTTCCTACAACAACATGCACGCCTACACGTTGGCCAGAAAGTTGAGCCGCAAGAAGTTGTCAAACAATTGGTGGCCCTTCAATACCGTCGTGTAACGGGAGAAATTACGCGAGGTGAGTTGCGTTTGCGGGGTGAAGTACTAGACGTTTGGATGCCGAGTCGCGATGATCCTATTCGAATCCAGTTTGATTTAGATGGTATCATACGAATACAAGTCTGCGAGTCTGTTTCATGGGAACAAGTGGACGAAATTGAAGAAGTTTGGATCCATCCAAAAGAATTTTTCATGACCAGCCCAGAGAGATTTGAAAAGGCTTTAGAAGATATTGAATTTGAATTAGACCAGAGATTGGATTTCTTTGAGAAGGCTGGAAAAGATCTCGAAGCTCACCGCCTGGAAACCAAGACCCGTTATGATCTGGATTTGTTGCGTGAAATTGGACACTGCCGCAGTGTTGAGAACTACTCCATGCATTTTGATGGGCGTAGCCACGGAATGCGCCCCTATTGTCTGCTTGATTTCTTTGCAGCATGTGCACAAACTTTTCATGGTTCAAAAGAAAAATTTCTTGTCGTAATGGATGAGAGCCATGTGACTTTACCACAATTGGGCGGAATGTATCATGGTGACCGTGCTAGGAAGGAGAATCTGATTGAACACGGTTTTCGATTACCATCTGCTGCAGACAATCGACCTCTCAAGGGACATGAATTTCAAGGAATGGTCCCCCAGATGCTCTACGTTAGTGCAACGCCCGGAGAGCGAGAACTTCGACAACTCTGCGAAGCGACCGGTCAACCTCTCCAAGAAAAGGATCCGAAAGAAAAACGCAAACCTTTGCTGAAAGACGCCTTGGGCGAAATTAAGGGTATTTCTAGAATGGAAATTAGACCTACGGGGTTACTGGATCCATCGATTGAAGTTAGACCGACTGAAGGACAAGTTCAGGATTTGTTGGATGAAATCAATGCATGTACTGCGAAAAACGAAAGAGTATTGGTCACTGTTATGACAATAAAATTTGCAGAAGAAGTCTCCGATTATCTTCAACGGATGGGGGTGAAAGCACATTACTTACACTCAGAAATCGATACACTGGAAAGGAGTGAAATTATCAAAGCACTACGAATAGGACATATTGATGTCATCGTTGGAATTAATCTATTGCGTGAGGGGTTGGACATCCCTGAGGTCAGCTTGGTCGCAATCTTTGATGCAGATAAAGAAGGATTTCTACGGAATGAGAGAAGTTTATTGCAAACAATCGGTAGAGCATCCAGGAATCAGAATGGGCGTGTGATTCTCTATGCAGAAAAAATGGGGCGGGCAATGGAGTCTGCGATCTCTCAAACAATTGAACGACGAGCGAAACAAATGGCACACAATGAGGCAAATGGGATTACCCCGACAACCATAGAGAAACCTTTGCCAGTGATGGGTATTGAAGCCGAACAGTTGCTTTCCGGAACTGCAGGAAAAGGCGTGACCGGAGGCAAGAGGTTTGTTGGAGGCTTTACAAATAAAACTGGGAAAGGCAAAGAAAGTGATTTGGTCAAGAAATTCAATCTCGGTGCAGGTTCATGGGGCGATGATATAGTTACAAATTTGTCACAACCGTCTGAGGACTATGTTCCTGAAGGTGGGGCTTCTGGATTACTACTCATCGAGAAATTGAGGAAAGAGATGAATGGGGCTGCTGAACGTCTTGACTTTGAAAAAGCAGCCAAGTTGCGAGATAGGATTTTTCAATTAGAAAACTCAAATTCTAATTGATATTTTCAACCCTCCACTTGAAGTGAAGGTGGTGGGTCGCCAAGCCGTTCCCATGTCGGTAAAACGTGAAGATTTCGACGTGCCTGTCGAAGACTATGATTTCAGCCAAATCAACGATGTGCCATCTCTAATTGATCAAATGGCTCGAGCAGGTGGATTCACAGCCACCAAACTTGCACATGCAAGAGATGTTCTCAGAGATGCTATTTCAAAATCTCAGGATGAAGGTGTTCTCAATTGGCTTTCGTTCCCTGCTTGTCTTTGTGCCACAGGAACTAGAGGTTTCTTTCTTGAAGCAATAAAACGCAAGGCATACAATGTCATCATTACAACATGTGGTACACTCGATCACGATATCGCTCGGACATTCCAATCGTACTACCACGGAGCATTTGAATTGGATGATGTGGAACTTGGGGCACAAGGATTGAACCGATTGGGTAACGTCATTGTCCCCAATGAATGCTATGGTGAAATCATTGAGGAGGCCGTGCTACCTTGGTTGGAAGAAATTGAAAATGAGCGACGTGAAACCAACCCCGAAAACCCCTGGAGGGGGTTCGGTAGTGTCGAATTGTGTTGGGCTTTCGGTGACCGAATCGAGGATGAAAATAGTCTGTTGCATTGGGCGGCAAAGCATCGTATCCCAATCGTAATTCCCGGCTTATCTGACGGTTCGGTCGGCGCTCAATTGTTTATGCATCGCCAACGTAGTCCTGATTTTATGATCGATTTCTTGGCTGATGAGCAAATCCTATCTGATTTGACTTGGACATGTGATGAAAGTCATGCTCTGATGGTGGGTGGAGGAATTTCCAAACATCACGTCATTTGGTGGAACCAATACAGAGAAGGTTTGGATTCAGCTGTAGGGATTACAACCGCTCCTGAACATGATGGTAGCCTTTCAGGTGCCCGTTTGAAAGAAGCGATTTCTTGGGGTAAGGTACGTCCCGAAGCACCACAAGTTACAGTAGAAGGTGATGCGAGTGTTCTGCTTCCGTTACTGGGTTCAGATCTGTTCAACTGAATGGGCAATGCACTCCATCAAACCAACTCGCATGGCGATCATCGGCCGCCAACCATCCGCCCCACAATTGACCAATGCATCGTGAAGAGGACCCAAGTTTGGACGGCGGCGTTCACCACTATACCGTACAGCTGCAGGAGAGGGGACTTCGCTGAGTGATTCAATTGTGTGAGTATGTCCAACTGCATTTTGGAACCTTGACCAAAGACCTCTGATTTCATCAACGACCATCATTTGTGTCCATGCTCGCCTTCCACACAATTGGTAACCCCCCGTAATTTGATTCTCAACAAGGATTCTATGGGCGGCTTCAGCATCTCGAATGTGGACCCAATGATAGATTAAATTGTCAGGTTCTGGGTCTAAACCACTCAGTACTGCATCAACCCATTGATTGATTGGGCCTTCACCCCCAGGTGAATAAACATCGATAAATTCGATTTCTAATGTTTCAGGCATCCGCATTTTTCCCTCAATCAGCACGATTTTCGGCGCGTTGGTGAAGAGTCTCCCGGACTAGATCGACTACCAAGTCAATTTCCTCTGAAGTAATCTCAAAATGGGGTGTGAATCGCAAGGCGTTCTGACCACCATGGATGATGCCGAGACCGTTCTTTCGACACATCTCTTCTATTTCACCGAATCCAATAACAGGATGAGTCTCGGGATCTAGTTCCATACAACATAGTAATCCCGAACCTTGAACCTTGAGTACTACGTCCGAGAATTCAGTCGCCAATTGCTCAAGTTTCTCAACCAACTCTACGCCCCTATCCCTGATGTTCTGCCGTAATTCAGGAGTGATGCGATCTAAAACTGCGATTGCTGTTTCTAGCGCTCTAGGGTTCGTAGTCATCGTGTTCCCATAAATGCCGACAACATAGAGCTCGGCTGCACGAGGCCCCATTCCAAGAACAGATAGAGGATATTGTCCTGCATTCAAAGCCTTCGACCAAGTTTCCAAATCAGGAACCTCACAATCCTCAAATCCAGGATAATCAATCACTGAAAGTGTTCCTTGGCCTCGTAATCCTGCTTGGATTGAGTCGACGAGTAAGAGACTGCCGTGTTCTAGCGTCAACTTACGGGCTGCATCATAGAATTCTCTAGTCACACATTGACCTGGATTCCCCTCACCCTGAACGGGTTCAATCGCCATCATTTCGATGAAGAAACCTTCTTGATCAGCCAAATCGAAAATGGCATTCAGGGCTTCAACGTCATTTGCAGGAACCAGTAAGAGATTATCTCGGTCGCGGAAGGTGGCCAGGTTTTTGTCATATCCATCTTTACAGGAATGTGAAATCTGTGCTGGACGATCTGTTCGCCCATGGAAACCCTGCTCAACAGCCAAGAGTTTGATTGGTTTACCTTCATGTCGACCCCCTACACCCGTTTGCAGATTCGCGTTCACGTCTGCAATTCTCAAACCGACTGTAACGGATTCAGAGCCGCTGTTCATACAAATGAAACGAGTGAATGGGCAGCTACCACGAGTGTGCCCCAACTCACAACGAAGACGGTCGGTGAGTCTTTTGTGGCTAAATGATGGCGTCATTACATTGGCCATAACCCGATTTTCCGACATGGCATCTAAGATTTCACTCGGACCATGTCCGCTTCCCAGCATCCCGTATCCTCCGTTGTCATGAATAACTGCGCCTTTTGAGGTAATGATCCATGGACCACGAGCTGCAATCGCCACGTATGGATTGATTGTTGCTGCAGAATAAAAATTAATCAATTCAGATTGTAGTGATGTAATCAATTGACCTTCATCTTGAGATAGAAACTCAGAACCAACCTCAGCGACCAACTGCTCGAATATCTCCGCTGCTTCACCAATTGCTTGAACCAATTTTGGATCAATGTCGCAAAATCGTTGTATGACATCATCAGACAAACCCTTTGTTTGCACAGAAGAGCCAGCGGAATGGAGGCGGATGGTCTCCAGATGCTGTAGCATATTCAATTCGAATCGAAGGGCATCCATCAATGTTCGCCGTATGATGTTTCAATCAGCCTACAATTTGACCACTATCGGAATACTTTTTTCTAATTGATAAAATGAATAAAAGGATTTTCCGAAGTCAAATTTTGTATTGGCCGATAATGTTCAATTATCAGCCTTTTTCAATTGAAAATATACAAATGCACATATGGGCGTATTATTGAATATTCAATTGAAAAATCTAGGATTATCAGCCTTTTTCAATTGAACAACTGATTTAATTTCGACAGGGGATGGTTTAATAGCCCATTCGACCCGTCGGATATTAGGCAGGATGGGATGCTGCAATAAGGAGACGGAAAAATGGCAGATGATAATTACAGAATTCAAGAACTTCTTCAGAGGGAAGTATACGTTGGTGAGAACCTCGTCGGAACAATCGTTGGTGAACGGTATCACCCCAACGAAGATCGCGTCAGATCGATGCGCATACAAGTCAAACCGAACGTTGCAGAAGAATACATGCGCAAGCCAGCCGCGCATGCACCATTATCGAAAGAATTGATTCATTCAATCCAGGACGATGGTACGGTAAAACTCTCAAAATCAATGCGCGAGTTACAGAGACGTTGGAGGAATACAGTTCGGATTGAAGAACAACTTTACGCCCCTGATGAACTTCTAGACAGAGCTGTCCTAGATGATGATGGGATGGAACTTGGAGTCGTCATCGGATTGGTCAAGGTGAAACGCACATACCGCGGGATTACCGTAAAACTACGATCTGCTGTTCGACGAAGATATGCTTTGGACGAAACCATCGATATTCCCGTAACGGCACTGGCACGCACGAGAGCAAGGTTAGATGAAATCGTACTGTCCAGAACGTACGACAAACTGCGCTCTTTGCCCAGTTACATACAGATCAACGAAGGGATTCTAGAGGATTGAAGGGAACCGTCACCGTTAATTCGGGGACGACGGTCGCCGAGTTGCTCTGGACGGGTAGCTTAGGTTGGCTGGAGCACCCGGCTGATAACCGGGAGGCCGCAGGTTCAAATCCTGCCTCGTCCACTTTCACTCACAAAATTGACGTTTTTCAATGGGAAACAACATGAACAGTCGGCTCTGGCGTGGGTATATGGCAATCGTGTCAGGCAGCAATGCGGCCGAACTGGCAGCGGCCTTGGCAGAAGAAATGGAGTGGGAGCACCATCCACTTGAAGTTCGACGATTTCCAGACTCAGAGGGCTATGTCCGCGTACCGCAAGAAAGTATTGAAGCCATCCGAAGTGAACCTGTTGTGATCGTGGCAACAACATTTCCTGACTCCGGGATTGTTGAGGCCTTGTTAATGCTTGAATCGATTCATGATGTACGTAGGGGAGACATGAGTAATCTGAAAGGAGAAGGAGAACAATCTCTTGCCGATGCTGGCCCAGGTATTTTTCTTGCAGTCCCGTACTTTGGTTATTCCAGACAGGACAAGCGATTTCAACGAGGTGAGGTGGTCTCTGCTAAACTTCTAGCCAGGTTACTCACCCGACGATGTGACGGAATGATTGTGCTAGATCTTCATGCACCTGCAGTCTTAGAAGACCTTGAAGTCCCTGTAGAGTTTGTTTCTTCGATGCCAGAAATCGCCATCCACCTCCAAAATACTGTACGACCTGATTTCGTCCTTAGCCCCGATAAGGGGGCAATCGAACGAGCCAGCCATGTTGCAAATGCAATCGGTTGTAACTTCTCATATCTCGAAAAAACTCGAATTGATGCCCACACTATCGAACACAAAGCAAAGGATTTGGATGTTGATGGAGCAATTGTAGCGATTGTCGACGACATGATTTCGACCGGTGGCACAATCTGTAAGGCCAGTGATGCATTACGTCGACAAGGGGCTAAAGCCGTGCATGCTGCATGCACCCATGGGCTCTTCACAGGAGGAGCAATTACTCGCCTTTCTAACCACGTAGATGGCGTGCATGCAACCGATTCTTTACCAAATCCCCGTTCAGTCGTCAGTGGAGCTCCAGCCATAGCCAGAGGAGTCAATTCGCTGATTGAGAGGGTTCTCTGAGCCGTTGTGTGCCCCGTAGGGGCTTCCGCTGCGTTTATACGAGGCACGCCGTGCGGCGGCTTACCAAACATGAGGAGTGAATCCAATGAGTGTACACATAGCATTTGAAACCCCGAAAGATGTCCAAGACAGTGTTTACGAACTAGTCAAGCTCGTAGGCAATGGAAATGGTCGAATCAAGAAAGGCAGTAATGAGGTCACCAAAGCAGCAGAGCGCGGTACCGCGAAGATGGTTGTTATGGCTGAGAACGTCAACCCAGCAGAGTTGCTGGCACACATCCCTCTAATCTGCAAAGAAAAGAAAATCCCCTTCATTTACGTTGAGGATCAATCCTACTTGGCTGAGGCCGCTGGAATGACCAGTGGTGGAAAAACTGCGGCGATTGCATTGATGGAAGTCGCCAAAGGCGCCGAAGATGCATTCAATGGGGTCATAGGCCACACTGATGCACTGAACTGAATTGGAATTACCTTAGGAGGAATCAGATATGACTCAAGAAGGTTGGCCCGCTGAGGTTGTCGAAGTTGTCGGACGGACTGGAATGACTGGGGAAGCAACCCAGGTCAAGGTTCGTGTGAATGACGCACCCAATCCCCGGGACGTAGGACGAATCATCACTCGCAATGTCGTTGGACCGATTAGAATCGGTGATATCCTGATGTTGCGCGATACTGGCCGTGAAGCTAGAAAACTAAATGTTCGCTGAGGTGAAATGATGGTGGAACGTCGAATTTGCAATTTCTCAGGTGAAGAAATAGAACCCGGTACCGGTGTGATGTATGTCAAGCGGGACGGGACTGTTCTTTGGTTCAAGGATTCAAAGGCCCGTAAGAATATGAAGATGGGTCGTAATCCACGCAAGGTCAAATGGACCAGGCGCTATGTCAAGGGCGGAATTCAGTAAGTTCCACCCCTCTTTCCATTTGTGATTGCCACCGATGATGCGGCGGCGTCCTGAAATAGGGGAGGCGAGTCGCCCGATTCGGTGTCAAATATGCAGACGACATATGTAATGGTGAAACCTGATGGCGTACAACGTGGATTGGTTGGAGAAATAATTGGTCGGTTTGAGCGAAAGGGACTTCGTTTGGTAGGACTGAAATCAATTGTACCGAGTCTTGAAATTGTTGAAACCCACTATGCAGTTCACAAAGATCGACCCTTCTACCCTGGCTTGGTAGAATTTGTTACGTCCGGACCTGTTGTCGCTATGGCTTGGATGGGTGTTGATGCAATTTCTGTATGCCGCAATATTATCGGTGCAACAAACGGTCGTGAGGCCGCAATGGGAACCATTCGTGGAGACTTTGGGATGGACATTGGATACAATTTGATTCATGGTAGTGATGGTGAAGAAACTGCTGCCTTCGAACTTGGACTCTGGTTCCCAGAAGGATTGAATGAATGGGAACCAATTTGTGAGACTTGGGTATACGAGTGATTAGTCAATTGGGAAATCAAATTTTCAATTGAAAAATGAGGTGAGGGAATGGCTGAGAATGGCCGTCGACAACCCATTGTAGCCGTCTTAGGTCACGTTGATCATGGCAAGACCTCAGTCTTGGATTACATCCGAAGTTTGGGCCGAAATCGACAATCAAGTGTGATGGCGCGAGAGGCCGGCGGAATTACGCAGCACATTGGTGCCACAGAAGTCCCTGCCAAGTTACTCAATGAATTGTGCAGCCCCCTCATGGGTGGAAGGGAATTTTTGTCACCAGGGCTCCTCTTTATCGATACACCTGGGCATCATTCGTTTTCAACGCTCAGAACCAGAGGTGGGTCCCTAGCAGATATCGCAATCCTTGTCATTGATTTGATGGAAGGGTGTCAACCGCAAACACTTGAATCCATTCGAATCTTGAAGAATGCAAAGACACCGTTCATTGTTTGTGCGAATAAAGTTGACAGAATCCACGGGTGGCATAGCCTTGAAGGGCGCTCCGCAGCTGAATCAATGAAAGATCAAGATGCTCACGCCAAGGGTTTGTTTGAGCAGAAATATTGGGACCTTGTTGGCCAATTTGGAGAACAAGGATTTAATCTTGAAATGTATGATAAAATTTCAGACTTCACTCAAAATATAGCCATGGTACCTTGTTCCGCTAAAGAAGGCGAAGGTATGCAAGATTTACTTGCAATCACAATTGGTTTGGCTGAGAAATTCCTAGATGAACAACTCTCAGATGTTGAGGGTGCGACGGAGGGGACTGTCCTCGAGATGAAAGAAGAGCGAGGGTTGGGTAAAACACTGGACGTGATTCTCTATCGTGGCCAAGTATCGAAGGGCGATGAAATTGTCATTGCCACGGATCAAGGTTCTAAGATTACCAAAGTCAGAGGTTTGTTTCGCCCACGTGGTATGGCTGAAATGCGAGATGCCGGCGACCGATGGGATTCAATCGATACCGTTCAGGCGGCAGCGGGATTGAAACTAGCAGCCCCTGATTTAGACGGGGTACTCGCTGGAACAACGCTGCGAGTTCTTTCCGAAAACAAATCTCAGCGCCAAATCGCCATCGATGCCGCTGATGAAGAATCTGAAATTTCCATTGAATTGGAAGAAGAAGGGGTTGTCATCAAAGCAGATACACTTGGTGGCCTAGAAGCACTTGCATTTGAACTGCGAAATCTTGAGAACCCAATCCCGATTCGAAATGCTGGAATTGGGCCCGTCAATAAACGTGATTTGCGAAGTGCGGAAAACGCCACAGATCCACTTCATCGTGTGATTCTTGCATTTAGCACAAGCACGCAAGCAGAAACTGCCGAGGAACTGGAAAAGGATGATTGTGATGTTTTACACATCGGTTCGGATATTATTTATCATATTCTGGAACAGTTTGAAACTTGGACTGTGGAACGAAAAATCGAGCTGGAAGAAGAAAAGCGCGAGAAAATTGTCTACCCTGGTAAAATCAAAATTCTTGCAGATCATATTTTCCGACGATCAGGACCTGCAGTTGTGGGTGTCAGGATATTGGGTGGACAACTGCACATTGGACAGAGACTTCTCACCCTAGATGGTACAAAGGTGGGCCAAGTCAAATCGATTCGAATCGGCGACAGTTCCCACAAAGAGGCGAAACAAGGAGACGAGGTTGCAGTTGCAATCCAAGGTGCCACTGTCGGTAGAGGAATCGATGAAGAAGATATTCTTCTGGTAGACGTTCCAGCAAGTCATGCGAGTCGACTTCGGAAATTGGAGTTGACTTCAGCGGAAAAAGAGATTCTCGACGAACTCACGACTTTACACCGTGCCGATAACCATTTTTGGGGAAGATAATCGAACCCAGTACCCCATTCTGATGCAAAATATCAGAGTGTGATTCAATGATGATACTATGACCCTGCGACCCCCAACGTTGAAGTACGAATTCGGATGGTCCTGAGTTGGGTTCACACCCGAGGGAATACCATGTCAGCAGGAATGGCTCAAGCCGGTACGGGGCGCACAAAGGATTTGATTTCCACAGTGAGTCAGATTTCGCATGCTCTAATGGGTGAAGTAGCAAAAGTAATCATTGGGAAAGAGGAAAATTTGCTTCGCGTCAGCGTCGGTATTCTCTCAAACGGAAACATGCTTCTGGAAGATTTCCCAGGTCTTGCAAAAACATTGCTTGCAAATACCTTCGCAAAAGCGCTTGGCTGCAAGTTCAAGCGTGTCCAATTCACACCAGATTTGCTCCCATCGGATATCATGGGGACATACATGTATGACCAGCAAGTGGGTGAATTCAAGTTACGACCAGGGCCGTTGTTCACCAACATCCTACTCGCTGACGAGATTAACAGAGCTCCTCCAAAGACACAAGCAGCACTTCTTGAAGCAATGGAAGAAAAACAAGTGACCATTGAGGGAATCACTCACAAGTTGCCAGCACCATTCGTTACACTCGCAACTCAGAATCCTATCGAACAGGAAGGAACCTATCCACTACCTGAAGCGCAAATGGACCGATTCTTGATGAAGATGTCAATGGGTTACCCAGACAGAGCTGAAGAAAAGGCAATTCTTGCACGACGTAAGTTGCGTGGAAAGGATGGTCACGATGTAGAACAGATTACATCGCCAAAGAAGGTCGTAGCCATGCAAAAGGCCCTAGAAACAGTTCACGTGGATCCGGCCATTTTGTCTTACATCGTCGAAGTTGTTCAGCGATCTCGAGAAGATCACAGGTGTATCACAGGTGCATCACCTCGTGCAAGTCAGTCGCTTTTCAAGACTGGACGTGCTTCCGCAGCCATCGACGGTCGCGACTATGTGATTCCCGATGATATCAAGCGCGTAGCACTGCAAGTTTGTAGCCACCGTATCGTACTCAAACCAGAAGCGAAGATTCGTGGTATTACTGGAATGCATATCATGCGGAAAATCCTCTCAGAGGTTCCAGTTCCGGTGATTCAGTAATCGCTTAGAATACATTACTCGGCGCCCGATTGGGCGAGTGTTTCAAAGAGGGGCTCGTGTGAGGACGTTGTGTTCTACCGGAGGTTGTTGATATGAACCCATACAAGATGGTCATTGCAGTCACTAACCAGAAGGGAGGTTGTGCAAAGACCACAACGGCAGTGAATATTGCTACTGCTCTTGCCAAGGGAAACGAAAAGGAAGGGTTTCCTCCAGCAAAGGT
Source organism: Marine Group II euryarchaeote MED-G33 (assembly GCA_949538655.1). Lineage (GTDB taxonomy): Archaea > Thermoplasmatota > Poseidoniia > Poseidoniales > Thalassarchaeaceae > MGIIb-P. Next base: position 16,041 of record CATISE010000004.1, read on the forward strand.
ACTGTTGGTTGATTTGGATCCCCAAGGAAACGCCTCTACGTCATTTGGAATCGATAAGAGCAAGTTAGAACGAACTGTGTATGACTTAATCATGAATGATCTTGGTGAAGAATTGCCAATTCTCGAGAATTACCTCATTGGACCCGATATCATTACCGATTACATGCATGAAGCTTGGAGGCAGAATAACCCGGATAAGAAAACGCCTCGGACAATGGGTGTCAAGAACCTATGGCTACTTCCTAGTAATATCCAATTATCGGGTGCCGAGATTGAATTGGCAACCAGAATTGGTCGAGAAACTAGATTGAAGGAAGGTTTGAGTCCTGCATTTGATGAATTTGATTACATCATTATCGACACCCCCCCCAGTCTCGGGTTGCTAACAATCAATGCATTGGCCGCGGCTAATTGGGTCTTGATTCCTGTACAAACCGAATACTACGCACTCGAGGGCATGAGTCAGTTGATGAATTCGATCAAACTTGTTCAACGAAGAATTAATCCAAATCTCAAGTTATTCGGAATGGCATTGACAATGTATCAAAAGAGCAAATTGTGCAGCCTAGTTGAAGATGAAGTGCGACGACATTTTCCAACTCAAGTTTTCAAAACAGTGATCCCAAGAAATATCGATATCGCTGCAGCCGCAATGGATGGAGCTCCGATTACACTTCTCAAGAAGCCCAATAGCTCAAAATCAAACAAGGGGAGTCTGGCATACTGGACTCTCGCAAAGGAAGTTCACCGTCGTGTTTTGAAAATCCGACACAAATTTGGAATTAACGAACCCAACCGACTTCGCCAATATCAAATACAAACCGGTGAATAGCCTCACAAACGACCGACACGCTCAAGTTGCTTCGGGCAAGTCTTCGTGCCAGTGATAACATGGGTTCTCCGAATATGACTTCTGTGAGCGTCTCCTTTGATGTGAGGCGACAACTGAATTCAATGCGAGCAATGGGCAACCACAAGAGTGTGGATGATCTATTGATTCAAGTGCTGCAAGAATACCGAATGGCGCAACTACGCGCAGAAGCCGACAAACTTCGAAACCGACTTCGAGACATCGGCCAAACCGATGTAGAAGCCCTCGTTGAACGTCTTGGCCATTCCCCATATGGTGGTTAGATTGAAGGGGCAGGCACCGGCTTATTCAGTCAATGCCACTACCCTGTTTCTAGGGTTAATGGACGGTGGAAGCAATTCGAGAATTCTTCTTGATTTAGCAGCCGCGAATAAAATAGAATTACATGCTCAATCTTCTGATTGGAATGGGCTATTGTGGCTCATTTCTACAGCGTTGAAAGAAACGGGCGCTGCATATTCTGGAGAAGATTATGCTTCACTAAGGAATAACCTTCCAGTGACATTTCACTGAAATTAATTCCCGCCGTGTCGTTCTAGCCATTGATGGCCATACCAACGCCACTGCTCAGTCGTCCAACCTTCGGGCAATCCACCAGCTGGTAGTGGTGGAGCTTCTGCAGGAGGTTGATCTGCGACTGGTTCTGGTCCTTGCTCGGAAGTAGACTCTGCTTCGATTTGAATTTCTTCCACATTTGGCTTTTCATCGGAGGTAGCATCTTCTACTTCAGTGGAATAATCTGGATCGGTGGGGGTGGGTTCTGATGTTTCGCCATCATCTGCAAACATGCCTTCATCCAAATCTGCGGCTGAACTGACCTCGTCGTCAATGTGGTCATCCCCCCATGCCTTCTGTTCGTCAATTCCTCCACGAGTTTCGAAGGTGTCACCACTTTCCCAGGCATCCAACTCTTTGGTTGCATCTTGATGCGTGTATTGTGCGTCAGGTTTACCCTTTTGCCGAATTTTTCCAACGATTCGTAAGGTCCCGACAATCACCAACATAGCAACTACCATCACGCCAACAATATAGCCTGCAATGACTGCGAATTCCTTGATGGATTCCATCATATCTACATCCTTTTCGTCATCAATAAATGTGATGTTTCCTGAGTCCGAGTTGTCATCTAATGCACTACATGCTTGGTGAATACTCCAATTGGTATGTTTGGCACAATGGTCCTCTAGCGTTTGAATCTCTGGATCGGTGTCATTGTAGTCACCATTGCTTCCTGCACAATCTCGATCTTGATCGAGCCATTCAGTTCGGTTACCGACCATTGTACAATCGCCAAAGGCTGATTCAGTATTGTCATCGTAACCGTCACCATCCTCATCGACGCAACCATAACGATTGATTGAGGTGTAAGCGTCGACTCCAGGATCATACATGTTCGCTCTTGTACTAGTCCCTGCGAGTGTGGGGCAGGCATCTCCACGGTATCCACTCAAATTATCCCCATACCCATCACCATCCGAATCGCGCCATTGGCTGTCCTCCATGTGGAAAGAATCTGCATTTCCAACAGGGTGGGCCTCTTCACCCATTCCTGGGTCGGACCAACCATCACCATCGGTATCTTGGCAACCAAGTCGATCTAGAGTTGAACTGCCTGATTGAGTTACGCAAGCATCTGGATTTGTGGCACCTAGCTCCTGATTGTCACCATACCCATCGCCATCCGTGTCGAACCACTGTGAGGAATCATCTGGGAATTTGTCACCATCTTGACCATATTCATAGTCGCCATATCCATCACCATCTGAATCTGTTTGTTGAGAAGGGTTGTCTGGGAAGGCGTCTTGGTTATCACCAACAGAATCACCGTCTGAATCAGATATCTCTGAAGCATCTTGAGGGAACTCATCCGCATTGTCACCCACACCGTCACCATCTGAATCAACCCATTCAGTCGGATCTTCAGGGAATACATCGAGACCGTCGACGACACCGTCTTCATCACCATCAGCGTCGAGGAGATGAATCTCTGAATTGGAGCTGAATGATGAGAGAATGAATACCCCTTCTCCCGCGGTGGCACGGAATCCAACAATTTCTCCTTGTATCGAGAATTCTTGTTCCTTGATGAGGGTACTAAGATCGATTGAGAACACCTTGCCATTTGACATACCAATCATCAAACGATCACCGAGTTCTTGCAGAGATCGACCTTGGCCAATGGAGCAGAGAGACATAGATTGCTGACGTACCCAACTTGTAGTGTTGTGTATATCCAATCTGCAATTGTCAGTTAAACTGAATAATAACGATCCATCATCACTGGCAAATAATTTCAATAGAGGGAAAGATGAATCTACCAATACCTGAAGCAGTGACCCATTTTCGTCATGTATTCGAATTTGTTTATCCCTTCCAGATGTGAGGATTTTACCATCATCGAGTGTAGCGATACTTGTGATCCCATTTGTGTGGCTGCTTGTGGATACGCCAGAAGGTGTGTTGGCTTGCCCATCCCATTCCATAGCATGTTTTGATGTCCTCATGGTGACCCACAAATCACCGTCTGAGTCCCATGCCAATGCGTCTACTGCTTGGCCAACACTGAACCTGTAGAGTTCCTCCATATATTCGATTGAAATGATACAAGCACCAGTGGAGGTGCCAACTGCCAACAATTTGTCACCCTCATTGTAATCTGCAGAATACAATGTTGTATTGGTAAATTCACTCCAGACTTCTGCATAACTTCCATTGGCCTGAACTGAATATGCCGTAACGTAACCATCCACAGTTGCAATGAGAATATTACCGTTCTCAAGAGTCCACCATCCAATGGCTGAGCGATCCAACTCCGCTACAGTTCCTGCTGAACCGAGATCTTCAATTGTAGCTGAACTGGTAGGAACCAATGGCATTACGAGTGCACCGAGAAGTATCACGAATATCGTAAATGCTCGCGCGCGCATGTTTGGACGAATGCACACCCCCCTTTGAATCGAGCGCATGGTTGGTTCAGCAATGAATCGCACCCCTACGGGGTGCGTTCAAATCACTCTTCTTCTTCCGAAATTTGAGTACTAATTGGCTTCAGTACTGCCCTTGTAACGGGTTTGAGAACCGTTCGTTCTTCGTCAGTTGATTCCCGATCTACCGAGGCACCAACAGGTGTTAGCACACTGCGAACCACCGGTTGAAGAACCGGTCTTTGAATCGGTGTTAGAGTATCTTGTTTGGTTTCTTCAATCCGCGCCTTAGCCAAACCCGGTGGACCTCTAGTTGGTGGACCAGAAGCCGGTTTTGCGGGTGCTCCTTCACGTATGAGGCGTCCACCGCCTGGCGGGCCACTGGATGTTTTGACGACCTCTGAGAAGTCGGGTGTTTCGTCTGAAATTGGAGTAGGATCTGCTGCATCCAACTCTACCTCTTCAGAGATTGCGTTCAGAATGGTTCGAGTCAGTGAAGCCTTCTCTTCAACAGGGATTTCTGGTTCCAAATCAAATTCTTCCTCAGACATCTGTTCAATGTCGGAGGTTGCTTCTGGTTCCAATGTAGGGGCTTTAATCGGCTGACGAACGGGTTGTAATGCACCTAAACCGCCTGTAGTTGGTTTAGGCGCTGCTCCAAGAGTACCGGCACCCAATCCACCTATTCGCTGAACTGGAGATCGAACTGGAGCTGCCAAGGTTCGAGGTTCTTCATCTGCTGGTTTTGCTGCTGAGCCTAGACCACCTGGTCGGGCTAGACTACCCAATCCACCACGAGATTGCCCCAGAGCAGGTGCTGTACCGGCTGCTGTTCCCGGCATCTGTCCTTTGGCACTCGACAAAGCGTCCATCCAAGCCTGGCGCCGGTCTAATCTACCGTCCTTTCCTTCAAGTTCCGCTGCTTCTTCTGCACGTTTGAGTTCAGCTTCTGATTCAAGATCTTCTTCGGTGATGAGCCCTTTCTCAAGTTCGACTCGGAGTTTTTCTTCTGCAGCCACACGGAATTCTTCTGCGCGGGATTCCAATTGATTCAAGCGATCTCGGATTTCGGCGCGCTTGATTGCAAGTTGAGCTTCAATCTCAGCCCGAATCGCACTTTCCTTTCTCCTAACTTCAATGAGAGCTTTGTTGCGCATGATTTCTTCGCGCTTGGCAACTTGTCGCTCAAGCTGTTCTGCAACCTCTTGTTCCTTTTGCGCACGGAAGGCAGCCAATTCGGCTTCCATCTCCACTTCAAGATCGAGACTTGTCTCCTGTTTGATTAAGTCAAGATTTGTTTCTTGAGCGATTCTTTCATTTCTAATCCTGGAATCAATCTCTGCCATAATTTGGCGCTCAGATGCTTGTTGGCGTGCACTATATTCTGATTCTATTTGAGAAATCCAATCCGCCTTCTTATCGTCATATTGGTTATCGAGTTGTTCACGCAAGTCAAGTTCTCGATCATGCCTGAATTGACTCAAATGCTGAGTAATTTCGGCTTCTCTATCTGATTTGTATTGATCAAATTCAGAATCAATCTTTTCACTCACTGTATCCTCAAGTTCAAGATGCAATGCTCGATCAATTTCATCAATCGCATGCGAGAATGATACATCGAATCTCTCCTTCAGGCGTTGCTTTCGAAGGGCCAAACGGTCACCATACTCAGAATCAAGACTTTTGAGAATTGAGGCCTGGAGTTCTTCGCGTCGTCTTGCAACTGCAAGTTCTAGATCTTCTTGCATTCGACCTTCAAGACGTTCTGTTTCTTGTGTAAGGCGGGTTTCAAGTTCTGTAGCTAGTTCTTGAGCGATTTGCTCTTCAAGGCGATGAGCGCGTCTTTCGTACTCAGCGCGCAAGCGTGCTTCACGCTCGCGAAGGCGTTGACGGAGTTGTTGCTCTAAACGACGGCGTATGCCGTCTCGAAGTTGAATTTCACGCTCTGCCAAACGTGCTTGTTGAGCGTCTTCAATTCGACGAGCTTGTGCACCTTCTTCTTCGTCTAGACGGTTGGCCATTTCACCTTTCAGTTGTTCCTCAATACCACGAATTTGGCGTTGCATCTCTTGACCGGTTTCAATCTCAAGACGTTCCTCAAGGAATGCACGTCTGCGTTCGAATTCAGAATCCATTTCATCTTTCAATTGAGTTCGAAGTTGTTCTCTTCGGGCTTCCAAACGGCGGGTGGATTCTAGTTCCAATCGAGACCGAATCGATTCTTCTTCGCGTGTGAGACGTAATTTCATTTCATCTCTCAGAGTGGATTCTTCTCGCTCAAGTGTATCTCTTTCAAGACGTTCGAGTTCGTCTTCCATTTCTGAACGAAGTTCAGCCTCAATTTCAGAGAGGGCGCTTTCAGTCTGCATTCCTGCTGTTTTAGCAAGTGCACCCTTCATCCCTGAAAGGCGTTCAGCCTGTTCCTGCAATCGGAGGCGTCGTTCCCTCTTCAGGGACGTTCGCATTCTTCGCTCATCATTGAGGCGATCATCGAGGGACTGGACATCATCGAGTGATGGTGTACGAATTTCAGACGAACCGGATGTTCCGGTTGTATGGCGTGCTCTTAATTCTGCTAAGTTATCCCTGCTGACACTCAAGGGTCCCATCCCCGTTGCGTATTCGAATTCTTCTGATACTTAACCGACATAGGTTTGAACAAACCTCAGAGGCGGATTATCCGACCTTGCGATGCGTTCCGAAATTATTCACTAGGTTGATCTTGAATCGGACCCCACTTATCCTCACAAATAGTTGGGCCCATCAAGACATGGAATGTGATAATGACAAGGGAAATCAAAAACAATGAAAATGAAACGATTGACCCTGTTCCGGTTGAATAGCCCATAATTTGGATGGTACTCGCGATGAGTAATAGTAGCATCAATGAATACATCATCATCATTTTCCAACCACTCTTATATTTCGGTAAACGCCGATCTGAAATCATCAGACCTCCTGAAATTAGGCACCCCGGAAGAAGAAGCCAATCTAAAGCAGGATGATTGCCTTCCCCATATTTCCACTCAATTAAATCGGGTCCCAATGCTTCGGGCTGGACCCAGACAAGGCCTGATAGTGCAACGAGAATGAGAGCATTACCTGGACTGGCAAGACCGTGGAACCATGGATATTCGTTGTCAGCCTCATGTTGAAACCGAGCCAACCGCAACATCGTACAAACGATGATCCAACAGCATGCGAGGGCGAGGGGGATCGTCCAAAATGGAGCGGCTTCGCCCCATCTACTGAACATTCCGAATACGAGGAGGGCGGGGGCAACTCCGAACGAAAGGGAATCTGACATCAAGTCAAGATAACTACCCAAATACCTGCGTTTGGAATATCGACGAGCGATCGGTCCATCGATGGCATCGCCAATGACTGAAAGTAGAATAAACAACATGGCCAGCCAGATGTAAATTTCAGAGAGGTGGCTGTCATCTGTTGAAGCGAACCCATCGAAGGCGAGAATAAGGAACAAAATTGACAGAGTCCCCAGTAAACCATTACCCAAGGTCACCCAATCGGCAATGCCCATCAACCGGAAGGTTGTCTTCATAACCTAAGCGAAACCTATCACCGGCTTCAATTCTTTCCCGGATTCCAATCAGAAAGTGACATGGAAGGACTCTGAACAAGCCGGACAATTGATACTACGTTTCCCTGGACGGGGGCGGATTCGAAGTTGTCGTTCGCAAGATGGGCAAGATATTTCCACTTTGACCACTTTTGGTACAACCTTGAAAACAGACGAGCAGGAGGAGCACCGTAGGGCACAAGGCCTCTCATCAACACCCACACGCAGAATCTTTGGACAGTCAGGACAACTGACCTTTTCGTCCATCCAACTATCACGGGTGGGTTTGTGATCTATTCGAGAGACTGCTTTGCATACACTACAAGTTACTTCACCTAATTTGTGAGGTAACATACTGTCGCAACTCGGACACTGAATGGTTGGTGGAGCCACCTTTGATTCAACTTCTTGGATTCCTTCGGACATGTTATCCCTCCATCACGAACGCTTGGGTGGGCCAATCACTAGAATTCCATTTGGCATCAGAGTAATTGGAGTTTGTTGGACATCGAAGAGTACTGCCATTCCATCAAGGGTTTTCTTGGTAGCAGCTGTATCCCTTGAATCGCCTACAACCGGGATATAGTGAATTGCAGCACCTGCCTCAAGTAAGGCCCGTACCTCTTCAGGAATGTTGCCAATCCAATCATTTGATGCAACTGGAGAAAGTGGAACTCTCTCGGTGACTCTCCACCAACGAGCACGGCCTTCGTCTCTGTGATTCTCCACCAATCCATTCTTCTCAAGAGATTGAAGATGGTGGTAAAGATGGTAGCGTGTAACGCCAGTGCTCTTCTGTAGCATGACGGTTGACATTTCTTCTACAGCGAGGAGTTGTTCATACATTGCAAGGCGTGTAGGGTGAGATAGTGCCATGGTGCGGCCATCGACACGTATCTTGCTCATAGAGGGCCCCTGAAAGTTCGTCGATACATCCGCGTATATCAAAGCGGCGACTGGGGAGTTCTGATTCATTGTGGGGTTTGCCTTGAGAAAAGCAATCTCAATGCCTCACTATAGTCTTTGAAAATTGAACTAAAAACAGACAGGAACAGATTGATTCTATTTCCAGACGTTGCAATAAATGCTCCATTTAAAATCACCAAGAATGCACTGAGTTCATGCACGATCACTGCAATCGCTAAACTGTTCAATCCATACAATACGGCTCCAACCAAAAATATGGTTACGAGAATCGAGATTACAATGTTAAATTGCACAACCGCTCGGGTGCGTTTCGCGATTCGGATAAAGGAGGTTATGGCACGAGGATCTTCTCCAGGAATCAAAACATCAGCAGCATCAAGATTGACTTGTTCACCACTTCCTACCGCAATCCCAAGATCGGCGACAGCCAATGCTGCTGCATCATTGAAACCATCTCCAGCCATCAGAGTATGACGACCTTGGCTACGCCTCTCAACCCAAGCAGCCTTTCCTTCGGGATCAATTTCTCCCCTACAGTGTATTGGAGAGATGCCTACTTCCTTGCCCAGCGACTCTACTGCAGTCTGTGCATCTCCTGAAAGTAGTTCGACGGCAATGCCCATCGATTGGAGATCATGAATCATCTCTGCCGCACCGGGTCGTAAATCGTCATGAATAAATGTAAATGCGGCAATTGCTTTGCCATTTTTAGCCAGTAATGAAAGGCCATAATCAGGGTTAATGTCTTCCAATAAATCTTCAGATATCTCAATGCCCGCTCGAATCAACCAATCTTTTCGACCAAACATCACCTTCTTTCCACCGTGTGTACCTTCCACACCCGCTTCTCCATCTTTGAGTGACTTCACTTCATCGGCACCCTCTGATTTGGCTTCCTTCAAAATCACGGCTGCATAAGGATGGTTGGAGCGCTTTTCCAAGCCGGCTGCTAATTTCAGTACCGACTTACGTTTCTGACCCTTGAGGATGCGGATTTGATCTAATCGGGGGTGACCACTGGTGAGCGTTCCTGTCTTGTCTAGTAGGGCGAGATCTATTCTTGCGGCTGCCTCTAATGCGTCGCCTCCTCTTGCAACCACTCCCGAAAGTGATGCTGTTGAAAGTGCTGCTGCGTGAGGAACTGGGGCTGCAAGCAATAGTGCGCAAGGGCAAGCAACGACCCACAATAGTAGAGTCAATCGAATATCGTTTGTAATCAGGCCGATCAGGGGGGCGCCAACGAGAACGATCGGAACCCACCATTGAGAGAATGTCTCAAGAGTAGCTTGTACGCGTGGAGGACGATCTCTGAACATACGAACTTCATCGATTAGTCCAGATAACATTGTCTCAGCACCGATTCTTGTCGCTTCAACAATTATTGGACCCCGATCTAGAACCAAACCTGCGTGAATCTCATCACCTTCCGTGACCCTCACTGGAATGCTTTCCCCAGTCAATGGAGCCCGATTTAATGAACCGATGCCTTCGACGACTATTCCATCGACTGGTACGATTTCCCCGCTCCTAATCTCAACTTTTTCACCAGGTGTGATTAGTTCAATAGGAACCATTTCTTCTTCGTCATTACAGTTTGAATAGGGCTGTTGTGTGAGGAATGGTTGGTCATTATTCATCAAAGATATACTCGTGATTTTCTTAATCTGAGATTGGATTTTTCTGGCTCTACGGGGGATACGATCTAGTCCACCTTGCATTGACATTCTTGCACGTATTAACGCAGATTCTTCCATGTGGGACGCTATAGCGACGAGGATGGAAACCATGAGGGCCTCAGACCAGTGCTCACCAAAAAATGCGCCTATGACTGCCAGAGAGATCAGTAATTGAAAACCGAACTCTTTGTTCTTGAGCCCCCCCCATGCATCAAGGAACATACGCCAAGACGCTAGGATAACACCAATCATTGTCAGCGACATCAAAATATTCCGATTCAGATTAGGAAAAAGTAGGACTGATATTAGAATTAGAATCGCAGGAATACTAGAGACAAGCCGCCATTGTCCTGAATCCAAACGATGATTCTCCACCTCTTTCAGTAATGGATGGGACCCGATGATTCTCTCCAAACCACTTTCAAGTTCAGTAGAAATTCCCACATCGATATCTGATACAATTTGTACCTCTACATTCGCATCTTCAAAGCGGACATCAA
>CATISE010000005.1 GCA_949538655.1 Marine Group II euryarchaeote MED-G33
AGCAAGAGAAACAGTCACCATCAGCAGAGCGATTAGCAAAACATCAGCATTCTTCATGCTCTTTCCTTGTCCAATCGTTGTATTATCTTGACTACGTCAAGGACACTGTAAAAGCGCCGTGTGCAGGGTTCGAACCTGCGACCTGTGGATTAACAGTCCACCGCTCCACCAGCTAAGCTAACACGGCTTGCGAGTCGGCGACTTGGCTTCCATTCAAGAATGAATCGGGTGGCTTCGGTTGAAATTACGGGGCTGCTCAATGGTGAACACTAAGGGCGGTTTTGACTGGATTCAGGGTATGGGTGATGCCGGCGGCGCTTGGAAAGCCTCTCCAGAAAACCTTGCACATGCTGAGGCCGTTCTGTCCGCAACAGCTGCGAGCGGGGCGCTTTATCGAGATGGTCTCGGTATGATTGCCAGCGAGAACATCGTCAGTCCACGCGTGCAAGAAGTGATCACCAGTGATTTGCATGGACGCTATGCTGAGGGCCTGCCGGGTAAGCGATACTACCAGGGTTGTGAGGGCTTTGACGATATTGAATCACTTGGAATCTCATTGGCCAGAGACGTATTCAATTGTAGTTTTGCAAACATCCAATCCACCTCTGGAACAGTCTCCAACATTGGTGCACTCAAGGCGCTGGCCAAGCCGGGCGACAAAATCACGGCCATCTCGACAGCAGATGGTGGGCACATCTCTCACGCACGAATGGGTGCTGTCGGCTTACGTGGTCTCGATTTGACGACCTATCCCTGGGATGTCGATCGGATGGAGCCAGATGTCGATGCGGCCTGTGCCATGATTCGAGAGGTTGAACCGACACTCGCACTGGTCGGCCAATCGGTTTTCTTGTTCCCAACCCCATTGAAAGAGATGGCAGACGCGGCCCACGAAGTCGGTGCCAAAGTGATGTACGATGGGGCTCACGTTCTCGGTTTAATCGCAGGTGGCCAATTCCAAGACCCTCTGCGAGAAGGGGCAGACATCGTGACTGGTTCAAGCCACAAGACCTTCCCAGGGCCACAGGGTGGATTCATTTTGTCGAACAGTGATGACCAGAAATTCCATCGAAAATTGAACAGTGCTATTTTCCCCGGTGTCTGTTCATCCTACCACTTACACCATGTTGCAGGCAAAGTGATTGCATTGGCCGAGTTCGCAGAATATGGTGCGGCCTATGCTGAAGATATTGTCAGCAATGCCAAGGCATTTGGCGCCGCAATGGCCGCTGAAGGATTCGATGTTCTTGCCGAGGGCCGAGGATATACCGCCTCCCACCAAATCTTGACCCGTCATGGTGAAACCGATTCAGGTGCGGGTGCAAAGGCTGCTCAGTTGCTTGAAGATGCAGGAATTATCACCAACATGAACATGCTACCAGGTGACACCAAGGCGATGACACCAAGCGGTTTGCGATTGGGTGTTCAGGAACTCACTCGCGTGGGAATGGGCAACACACAGATGGAAGAGGTTGCCAAGTTGTATGCACGGGTATTGTTGAAGGGAGAAGATCCCAACTCCGTAAAAACCGATGTCGCCAGACTCAAGGGAGAATTCCAAACGATTCGTTACTGCTTCAATGAAGATGGAGTCAGTGGCTATCCTCTTTGAAATGGCGTAGGATTATTGCTTCGATTTGATTATATGGCGTCTGCTGGCATCATGAATCGATAGTCATGCAGATGTCACCATTTGAATTCATCACAATTTTCTGTTCTTTGATTCTTGGTTTGGCCCTTACCCATATTTTTGGTGCCGTGTCAGATTTGTACGAAATTCGAGATCGCGTCAAGGCCTATTGGCTCAATTCGCTTTGGGTCGTCACTGTAGTCATGTGGTCTATTTTCACATGGTGGGGCCTGTGGAATCTTTCCATTGATCGAATCGAATGGAGTTATGCACAATACTGGTTCCTTGTGACGAATCTAGCTTCGATTTATTTCTTCACAACCCTTGTGTTACCCAAAGCAACTGACGAGGGAGTCATCGATTTAGAGACTCACTATTTTTCGGTGCACAAGGCGTTCTTCTCGATCGTTGCCTTCTCTCTCTTCAGCTCGGCTGCCGTCAACTATTCACTATTCGGAGAACCTCTGATTGGTCCAATGACAATCATGCCATCCATTGTAGGATGTGCTGCATTGGGTGCTGTATTTTCTGAATCCAGAACTTATCACAAGGCCATTGGGGTGTTCATGTTTGTCATGTTCATTGCATTCCAATTAACAGATAATACCGTGATTTCCTACACACTGTGAGTAAATCCGATTGGCTAGTTTTTGTCCCACATGGATCCTTCACCACGCATCTTGCGACGTTCGGCATCAAGGAAGCTCTCACTTCGTTTCCGGCCAAATAGTCCGAAGATTAGCAGCAGACCAATCACACCCGTTCCTGTGGCGTAAATGTCGAAGTTGCTATCACCATCTTCAGCATCATCTTGTGTCGATGAAGCACCATTGTCCCCGCCATCGTCGTCAGGTGAAATGTAGATTTTGCGTTCAAGTTGAACGGTTTGATCAGTTGAATCAGTGATCGTCAATCGGACAGTGAATTCACTCATTTTCCCATATTCATGCAATACAGTTTCTCCAGTACCATCAGTTCCGTCACCGAAGTCCCATGCGAAGGTGTAAGGTTGCTCCCCTCCACTTGCAACGGCAGTGAATTCGAATGTCGCCACCATTCCCTTTGTGGTCGGCTCTAATTGCCCAGAATCTGTGAAATAACCTCCAAGTTCGTCCGTTTCAGGTACTCCTGATGCCACGATTGCGATATTCTCTTGAAGCATGACACCATCTTCATCTGTAACCTGTAAAACAACGGAAAAGATTCCAGCAGCAAACGTATGTTCCACAAACTGAACAGAGGAGGTTTCACCATCACCAAAGTTCCAATTGAGGTCATAGAGGGGATTTCCTCCAGAAATTTCAGCATCAAAAGAAATGGTCAGAGGTGCATCACCTGTGGTTCGGTTTGCCTTGATTTCCACGCTAAATTCAGGGTAGATACATACCCCCTCATCAGTGGAATCTCCATTGAAATTTATCGCATCTTTGTCAGAACAACCGACGACTTCGAGATGGTCAAACACACCATCGCCATCTGTGTCATCAAACTTACATGAACCGTCATCATCGGTCGCATTCTCATCAAAGTTGGATGCGTTAAAGTCGGTACAACCTTCGATTTCCAGATGGTCGTGAATACCATCCCCATCGGCATCAAGGAACACGCATGAACCATCATCATCGGTTGCATTTTCGTCGAAGTTGGACGCATTTGTGTCCATACAACCTTCAACTTCAAGATGATCAAACACACCATCGCCATCGCTATCAGGGAATTCGCATGACCCGTCATCTACGGTTGCATTCTGATTGTAGTTTGTCGCATTTTGATCGATACAACCACTGATGATAGGTTCGATGGTCACCTCCGGACTCTCACCGATTGTAAATGTCCATGTTTCAACCCAAACCTCGACATTGGTCAGTTCACCATCGTCATTGGAATCCACTCGATACAACCATCCGGCTACAGTATAATTGGTATTGTTAACCAGATAAATGTCGAAGGTGGCCAAGTTGAATGTTCTGCTCTGAATGTTCGCAAGGCCTTCTCCAAGGATCTTGTTTTCTTGATCAATCACATCACCTTCGTAGAACGACCATTTGAGACGATATGAAGCCCCGTTTTCGGTATGGATTTTAGCGATGGAAATGGATACATTTTCGGCCAAGGACTCGTTTCCAAATACATCGTAATGAGTCTGTTCTGGATTTGCTATAATTTCGGTAGACGCAGGGTCGCTATTGTTGGCCACATCACCCCAGCCAAATGTATCGTTGCCATTTGCAATGATCCAATCTGGCTCCCCAGTAGCGATTCTCACGGCACAGTGAACCGTATAGGGGCCATCTTGAGGGGGCGTCCAAGTTCTTTCGACTCGGAAGGTGGTTTCTGAATCTTCAGGCTCAATATTTCCAATGAAAGTTTCATGCTTGTAGTCGGGGTCTACACGAGTAAACCAAATTTCGTATTCATATTCGTCATTGGCCGTTACATTGTCGAAATCAACCTCAACTTCAACATGATTTGCTTGGCTGTTTACTGTCGCATTGATGTATAATCCAACCACTCCTAAAATCACAGCATATTCACAATCCCCATTTGAAAATACAGCGTTTGGGTCATAATTTTCCGCAACAGGGTCAAGACATCCAACTGTGGGGTTGCTCGGTTCCGTGAAGGTCCAAGTGATTCCAGGTATCCACGGGTTCGAATCTTGAGCATCATATGCTCCGGCATCAAGGACATCCAAATCCGAATATGCAAACGGCCTGAAATCTCGATTGTCCGGATCGACCAGCATCGAAGTCACGTTCGATTGAGAACTTCCATTGACGTAACCATTCCAATTGAAACCATACGTTCCTACTTGCAATGGATGTGCATCCCAATCTTGCGAACGGTGAGCAGCGATTGAATCCGCTGCATTGTTCCTAATGGATGAGTTTTCATTTCCGATTTCATTTTCATGTAATACAATGATGTGATTTTTACCACGGTCATCCCACAGTACAGTATTGTTGTGCGCATTGTGGTAATCGCCTTTGACCATGATTGCTCCACTCACATTCCACAATACATTGTGGTGCACAGTTGCATTTCGTCCAGTGTTTGTTCCACCAATTGGGCCATCCATTCGGATTCCATATTTGCCAGTGTCATGAATCCAATTGTATCCAATATCCGCATCTTGTTGTTCGTTTTGCATCATTTGAACAACCGCACCATCGGTTTGCAAAAGGCCAGTATTCCAGACATCATTGTACATCACACTCGGTGCATCTCCAATCGAGAGTGTTGCAGATGCTCCCGTCCGATGGATTGTACTGTTGGTGAATGAGTTGTCCTTTCCACCATCGTAAATCGTGACCATCAAACCGGGGGTGTCACTCACCGACCAGTCGATGTGATGGAAGTAAGAATTGTTGATTGTATTGTTGTGAGATTGTAGTGCCGCTCCATGAAATTCGATTGCAGTCCCATCAGTGTACAGAATTGCGGTGTTTTCAACCAACGAATAACTGCAGTGATCAAACCTTGTGACCCAGCGCTCATCCGTCACTTCACCCGCGATATTCAATCCGCGTTTTGATGTGCTCGGATATCGCATCATCGAATCCTCGATTGAGCACCCAACACAGTCGTCAAACCTCGCAGTAGTGCCGAAGAATTCCAAATTCTCGAGGGCGACATCATCTGAATTCGTCACCGTAAATGCATATGGTTGCGTTTTAACACGCAGGTCCAAATCATTCGCATCTTGGTTTGCCGGTGTCTTGTAGTGCAGCCTTTGATTGGTATCATTGTACCACCACTCACCATCTACATCGATTAGATCTCTTTTACCTTCAAGGAAGTAAGCATGGTGCTTTGTTTTCCATTCATCAGTTAGATCAAATCCAATGGTTTCGTTACTTGAATTCCAACTTGTGATCTCCCTGCTGAATGATCGGAATGAAGCCACATTTAGGATTGCAATGGCACCTACTGGGTCGATTCCACTTGCCAGCAATCCACCATGCGCCCCTGTTACTCCTCCCGCATCTGTCAACCAGCCGTTGGTGTATGCATTGTTTGAATTGGTGATTGTTCCATGGCTCCAATTGTGGCTGCGGTTGAATACAGTCCCATCCTCAAAATTGGCATTTGGCCAACGGGCTGGAACCTGCTCTAAGTGGTCCAAGAAAAGTTGCCAACCATGCTCAGGAAGGTCGACATATTGGATTCCATCTAAGGCAGTATGCCAAGTTTCATTGAAATCCTCAGTGATACTTTTTGTGCCATCGATGACAACTCGCTCACCCGTAGCAGCACGGATGGTTAGACCATCCAGGTTGTCTACCGTCACATTCTCATGATACACACCTGCGTGTATGACAATTTCATCATTTGCAGATGCATTTTGGATCGCACCGCCGATGGTGGCCTTGGGACAATTAGACGTCCCGTTCCACGTGTCACTACCATTCAGTACATCGACATG
>CATISE010000006.1 GCA_949538655.1 Marine Group II euryarchaeote MED-G33
GAAACAAAAAAAATGCCGAGTCACCCAGGGCCGAAGCCCCGGGTGCCCGGCATGTGCGTTATCGGTATCAGCGTCGGTCGCGATCCATGAGGATGGGTCCTTCGCCATCCCACTCGGGATAGTTGTCGGAGACCCAGATGCGGGTTGCCCATTCGCAGATGTCGTATCCACCGGAAAGAATGCCAGAGCGCTTGATGTATCCAACCTTGACAATGTCCTTGTCCTTGCTAAGCACATTACCAAGTTGCTGGCTGGTAGTGCCGTGGCGCATTGTACTGTTAATGTGCTCTAGAATTTCTGCTGTGTTTCGTGGGCGTTCAGCTAAGAATGCCTTGATTTTCTCTCGAATGCGTACTGTTTTCATGCTTGTTCCTCCTTTTTCGATGTTTTTCCCTCGCGACACAATACTTCCGGTGTGGGTGTTCATGCCGTCTGTTGCGAGCGATTGCTGTCGTTCATATAACCGTAACGGCGACATTTTCGATTTAGTTACGTAAAGATACGTAAAAACGCACAGTAAGTGAGGACATCCCAACTTCCAATTGCAGGGTGGAGCATTTTCCAGTGGAAATGCGTAAGTAAATGTAACAAATAGAATGTTTGAAGTATTATCGTCTGCTAGAACCCCCTGAGAACGCTTCGGATAGTATCACGGGAGGGATTTTGCATGGAGGATGATACTGACACCGAAGAAGGGCAACAGGAACCAGTATCATTGCCTCTGAAGCGCATCAGGAGTGGTGTTCGTCGCCGGATTCTGGAGTGTTTATCCGAAGGGAGAGCGACAGTAACTCAAATTGCAGCATTTACCAATCTGAGATTACCACACGCATCTGCAGAATTAAAACGACTGAGAAAAGAGTCGCTGGTATTTTCTGATGATGAAACTGGATCTCGCGGTGCCTGCTTAGCCTTATCATCCCGTGGCTGGGAAACACTTCGCGCCGATGAAATTGCTAGAGTCAGGCATCTTAGTGACGAACAACCACCTGTTGGCGCCTTGGGTCGTTTGATTTCTGTTTCAGGCAATAATCTGTTGATTGCCTTTGTAAGAAAGCCCAAAGGTGGCCCAATCGCAATTCCAAACCGACCACTAGAAACAACAAGGAGTTACTCTGTAGATGACATTTGGACTTGGGTCGAACCAAGAGAGAGAAAACCAAGATGGGTGAATTCCGAGTCCTATCGGCACTCCCCAGCACCCCCGCGTGAAATTGATCCCAGTAACATTGCTGCTTGGGGGACTGAATCTCAAGTGATTGGTTTACAGAGATTCAAGTTAATCGATGAATCTCAACCCCTTCAACTTGCTAGCGGCTCTTGGTTTGGAAATTTGAGTGATTCAAAATCAGCAAGGTTGCCCAATCGGATTCCAGAGGGTCACCTTTGGCGCTTGGGTTCATTGGCAATTGGAGGTCCTGTCATTCGGGTGGATACTCCAGTTCTGGGTCATGGTCTCAATCGCATGAGTCGAGAAGCACTACTGGGTGCTGCATCACCAAATGCAATCACACTCGCCCCCAAGAGAAAAAGCGGGGTCACAAAGCGAAGTATACCTCTAGATGCGTTGGACAACTGGATGGAAATAGCCCATCCGAGATTGCGGTTAAGTGAGCGCGATGAAAGGTTGCGAAATCTTCGTGAAGCACTCACAAATCCAAAGAAAACAGGTCGCAGCCGTAAAGTCGATGATACAACATGGAGACGGTATCGAAGTCATTGGGGGAATACAACATGGTCTACAGAGTCTCTCAATAATGGGGATTGGATCGACACAGGGGTAATTTCAATACAAGCCGAGAGGTCTCTCATTGAATGGTGCCTCACTCAAAGCTTCGATTTGGTCATTGAACTACGTCCTGGCAATCAATCGATTTTCTCATCATCACGTTTACCCGAAAATATCCGATTGATTCTCTCACCTACGTGGAAAAACCCTCCCATTGCCAACCTGATTGAACCGCATCCTGTATTGCCGGCAATGTGGTCGAGATTGTCACTAATTGACGGCCTTTCCATACCAGTCAACCTATTGCCCACCACAGCCACAGAAGCTCTTGAAGACGAAATAATCTGGACCGTTCCAATTCATGCTGAACAAATTGATTCTGCAAAGCAAGTACTCGGTGGACGTCCCGAGGGTAGTAAGATTCCCAATCTACAATTTGATGAGGATGAGAATCGTTTACTTCGGGCTGCAGTAATCAGTTATCCACAAGGTGATTCAGAATGGGCCAACAGAATGGAACCACATCACCCTCTCGTCGCTTGGATTGCATCCCCCTCATCCGATCGCTGGGCGAGATGGGAAAGACTTGGCAATATTCTAGGGAATGAGTGGATTGGGTTGATGAAATCCGAGCATATTCCAAATGGGTCGCTTAGCAAGGCCGCGATTGACACCCCCTCTGAATGGAGCAGTAAACTGACCGAAGATGTTCGAAACAGAATTCGCATCAATTCTGAATTGGCTCATGATCTACGACATCTATCGGAATCATCGTCCTCTGAAGAGGCAACATGGGTTGCTCAAATTCTCTTGTCAGAGGTTTCTTGGCTATCGTCTGAGATTCAATCAGATCTTGCCTCTTGGGGTATTGATCGATTCCTTGATGACCCCCCTCCGCGTTGTTCCGCAGCAATTTCTGGATTGGATTGGCTTGCCAATCAATATCCGGACCGTATGCTATCAGAATCA
Source organism: Marine Group II euryarchaeote MED-G33 (assembly GCA_949538655.1). Classification (GTDB taxonomy): domain Archaea; phylum Thermoplasmatota; class Poseidoniia; order Poseidoniales; family Thalassarchaeaceae; genus MGIIb-P. The sequence goes on from CATISE010000006.1 coordinate 2,699, forward strand.
GAAGATTGGAGGTTACTCGCTCGGTCTGTTGGGTTTTCAAAGCCGCAAGATCACGATTTGCATCTTTGGGCTGTGCTAGACGATTGGTATGTAACTGGAAACCGTCCCCATTCAACAGTGATTACACTGATTGTGCAAAGGTTACCTGAAGAATGGTGGGCTCCAGTTTCGGAGTTTATTCTGACTGCTCTTTCGGAAGATTCTGAGGGTATTTCTTTGATTGCTGAAATGGACATCGCATGGCCATCTTTGATTCTTCGACCAGAGGGTGAAGTGCATCGAATTCCGGGTTCCTCATCAATGCAGCATGGTGGTGTCCGTCGTACGCTACTTGCGCGATTGGAACGTATTACTGAGCATGAACATTGGTCAGAAGAATTACCTGGGGCACGAATGATTCAAGATTTGAGCGAATCACTTCGAACTGCAAGAGATCTTTCCGCACCCAAATTTGGTATTACACATCCAATGGTCCGTTGGTTGGCCATCCCAACCCATCGTTGGCCACCGAACGAAGTCCTCCAAACAACAGACGGGGACCCACGAATCGCAGCACGTCTGGCGAAGATTTCCTCTGGTTGGCACCCAGATCTATCTAGGAATCCAATGGACTTTTGATTCAATGAGTTCAATAAACCAGACCATTTCGGCTGGTTTGCCCGGCTGCAACACCGATGTGAGCCCTCCCGTCGCCGGGTTGGGCGGTGATCTTCGGTACCAATGCTGGGCCTAACCCACCCCATCGAAGACCGGCTGGACCCCTCGGGGAATGAAACGTCGGTGCAAGCGGGTGGGCAACGAACCGGGTTATGGGTCCCCAGATGACGACAGGATGATTCATGGGACAACCCCCCGGTCCGACACATGCCCTGGGGCTGGGTCAGGATCA
>CATISE010000007.1 GCA_949538655.1 Marine Group II euryarchaeote MED-G33
AAGGTCATGCTGCTGAATATGCAAACGACATCCCTTCAATTTCGGGAATGTTTCACGGTCAGCCGGAGATTTCATTGGGGTTGCGCTTGTTCCGATCATTGCACATAGTGGATGGTGGACTCGGCCGCCACGGAAAGGATTTGATGACTTTGTTGGAGGATGTTGATTGATGTCATATCGTGGTCCAAATCATCTTTCCAATCTAGAAGAAAGGATTGAAGCCAAACGTCCAGAACTGGAAGAATGGTTCGAATCTAAGAGACTCGAGTTGGATATGCCTCTATACGGTTCCGTGGATATTCGAGATGCACATTGGAAGGTTGCAGTCGTGGATGCCAATCAGTATCCAGCAGGTTTCAACAATTTACATGACGGGGATATCGGTGCACATTTGCGAGATTCCATTGGTGATCTACGCCACATTCACATCTGGCCAGAAAGCCACAATCGCAATCCAGCCTACACTGAAAATATCACGTCTCTGCAAACTATTTTGGAAAATGAAGGATATGCGGTCACCAAAGGGGTCCTCGAGATCGAAGAAGGGATTCCAGTTTCTGTACAAGGGACCGTACCTGATCTCATTCTACTCAACAACGATCTAACAGAGGGTCCACTTCCAGAATTGGGCGTTCCAGTCTCTCCTCCTCCTCAAATGGGTTGGTATCAACGCCGGAAATCATCGCATTTCAGAGCTGTACAACCTTATCTGGACGAAGTCGCTGAAATATTGGAAATTGACCCTTGGTTGTTATCCACACATTGGATTGTATCCGAAGACAAATGTCTCGACAAAGAAACATGCCGTACATTGTTGGCGGCAGAGGTCGATGATTTCATCGTTTATCTTCAAGAGAAGTATGATGAATATGGAATTGAAGGAAAACCCACTTTATTTGTCAAGAATGATGCAGGGACCTATGGTCTGGGAATTCTAGAGATTACATCTGGTGAGGAATTACTCAGTTTGTCAAATAGGAAAATGAATCGTTTGACATATGGGAAAGGCGGTACGGATGCTGAAGATTTCCTAATCCAAGAAGGAGTTCCTAGTGCCCTCACTTGGGATTCAATGGTGATTGAACCTGTGGCCTATTGTGCCAATGGTAGAGTCGGAGGTTGGTTCTACAGGGCCAATGCCAAAAAGGGTGAGATGGCGAATTTAAACAGCCCCTCCTCGGTATTTCTCACACCGAGGGAAATTCAGGATGATACCATAGAGTCGAGACGAAATCACTGGCACATGTTGGTGGCGGAAATTGCGATGCTTGGAATGGCTGCTGAGATTGCTTCACTCAGTTGAATCGGAATCTGCTAAATCGGGCGGAGCATCCATTCCGGTAATTTCGTAATTTGATGGGAATAGAGCAACCAATATACCTGCAATTCCAGTGGCCAAGGCCCACCAGAACATTTTGTAGACAATCGCCATTTCCAATGCGATTACCATCAGTAACAAACCACCTATATTGGAAATCCAAACCAGTCGCTTGAAGGTGGCCAGGCCAACACCCTTGGTCGTACCCGAAATGGATTCAGGGCCGAACTCTGCTCCGAAGCGCACTGGATCATCATCGCCCATATCACTCGCTCCAGTTCACAGTAATCAATGGTTTTCAACGGTCAATCATGATGATGGCATCAGTTGGACAAGCCAATACGCACAATCTGCAGCCTGTACAGGGGTCCCTCAATACCTTGGCCTTACGGTTGACATCAATATTCAGAATTGGGCTTGCCAATGGTGTATCATAAAGTTCGATTGCATCATCATCACAGACGATGGTACATTGATCACATCCAATGCACAAGTCTTCCTTGACAAATGCGATTGTACCGGGTCCACCCTTGACTTTCTCGCGCGCCTCTGTACGCATTGCATTCAGTGCGAATCGAATTCTTGCAGCCTCGCCTAAGCGGCGATCCTCCAACTCCTTTCGCGATGTCATGATTGGCCGGGTGCGGCACATCTTCTCAAGACTTCCCTATGCAAAGAAGCTCAACCATAGTGGATGAATGGACAAAAGTACAGCCACGAAAAAGCCACATATTGTCCCCTTTGCCATATTCGGTCGGTCATATCCTAGCGCGATTAGGATCAGGAAAAACCCAATGATGAAATCGCAGACCATCCCAATCCAAGCTGCTTTCCAAGATAGCAGAATGGCGACGGTTGCCGTAGCCACTGGTCCAATCATGAATCCTGAGATCCAATCTCGGTCAATGGTGACCAATTTCCTCACGCCTGTTTCTTTGCCTCAACTTGTCTTGCAAGGAAAGACACAACATCTAGGATTTCGAAATCATGTTTTGGGTCGCCTTCGAATTTGAGACATTCAAAGTGAGATACACATTTTGGACATGATGTGAGCATGATGTCTGCACCTGTTGCACGGACTTCATCGAATCTCTGCACACGCAGTGCCCGACTGTCCTCATTACATGACATCATACTGGACACTCCACAACAGAGTGCATCTTCGCCATGGTGTTCCATCTCGACCAGTTCAACACCATCGACGGCGGTAACGAGATCACGTGGACCGTCGTAAATTTCCATCTGACGCCCCAATCTGCAAGGGTCATGGTAAGTCACCGTAACATCTTCTTCAGCTTTGAGATTCATATCGAATCCATTCTCGGTCAAGAATTCAGTGGTGTGCATGACCTTGATTCCTTCGAGTTCGTAATCTTTGGCAAAAGTACGGAAGCATTCAGCACAACTGGAGACCAATGTGTCAATTCCACTGGCTTGAATTTTCTTTTGGTTGTAAGCCTTCAATTTCTCAAAGACTTCATCCATGCCTTGCCACTTCTGATCGTGGCCACAGCACTTGAGGAAGTCACGGCCCAGGTAGGATACTTCCTTGTCCATCTCTTCGAATAGGGTGAATGCAGAGGTGGTTGCATCTCCAAGGTTCATTTCACCCTCATTGATGTGACTGAAAATCATCTCTTGATCTAGATAGTCAACACAGCCGGGGTAATATCCAATACTGGAATCAATCGGATAATCTTCGACTGAGATGAAATCTGCATCGCGCTCCTCTTCTGCCTCAGCGGCTAGAACTGCTTGCAAAACAGTGTGAGGGATATTCGATGCAGGGGGCCCTCCGACGACGAGAGCCCTACGCATATCGACATAGGAATCGTAGTCGACCAATTGTGGGCAAGCATTCGTACAGGCAGAACACGTCAAACACGAGTACATCGGAACTCCATCGTCCTCATTGTTCCAAGTGTTGTAGATAATATTCAATTTATGCATTAATACAAGAAAAAATTCAATTCACAAATTTAGGATTAGCAATAATCGATGAACAACAAAGATTTGGCGTAGAGCAAAGAAAAAAACTTATAA
>CATISE010000008.1 GCA_949538655.1 Marine Group II euryarchaeote MED-G33
CTACCACACGATGTAGAATTCCATATCATCATGGGAGAAGGTGGACATGATGACCACGATGACCATTCAGGTCACGATGATCATGACGACCACGGTGATGACCACGATGATGACGAAATGGTCTGCTACGATATGAGCACTCACACTGTTGATGCATCCCACACCACAGAAACTGATTGTGAGGCTGCTGGCCTCATGTGGACTGCTGCAAACAGTGGGCCTGGTGGAGATGATCATGGCGATGAAGAAGACAGCCATGATGACCATGGTGATGAAGATGGTCACGATGATCACGGTGCTGAAGAAGCCTTGGATTACGATCCACACAGTTGGCTTGACCCAATGGCGTTCAACACACAACTGGTTGTTGTCATGGAAAGTCTGATCACTGCATTCCCAAGTGCAGAAGCTGATTTCCGATCCAATGGTGATGCTTACGCTGCACAACTACGAGACTTGGATGATGCCTTCGATGCAGCATTTGGTGAGGGTGGAGTTTGTATGGCTGGAGGTCACGAAAAGACCGTGGCTGCAAATCACAACGCTTACTCCTACATTGCAGTAAGATATGATATCCAATTCGTTACAGTGCACGGACTAGATCCTGAAGGCGAACCATCTCCAGAAGATGTTGCAGAGGTTGTTGAGCACATGAGCGAAGAAGGCATTAATGTTCTATTCGTTGAAGAATACACTGACCAAACAGCGGTTCAGAGTATTGTTGACGAGACAGGTGCGACCGTACAGATTCTCTACACCATGGAAATGGCACCCAGTGACAGTGACGATGATTACATGTCGATGATGAACAAGAATCTTGACAACCTCGTTGCAGGCATGGGATGTTGAATCTAAATCTTGGTCGTATAATCGAATAGATGAGGTGTCCGGATGAATTTGGTTGATGCTGTACCAGTGTTCTTCGTTGTAGGGGCATTTGTATTGGGTTTTGGCTACTTGGTGAAGGAGTTTGTACTCGCAAGAAGGTCTTGACTAGTGCATTCAGAACGTGATTATATCACCTACCTGAACTGATGCGATGCGGGGGAGTCAGTGTGCCAGATGCGTCATTCGGCAAAATCTTGCAGGATTCTCCTATTCTGAATATCGAGAACCTGTCGGTTAGTCGTTCTGGAAAGGTCATCATCAAAGACATTGATTTGGTGATCGAGAGGGGGGAATTTGTCGGTATCGTGGGTCCAAATGGCAGTGGGAAGTCTACACTTCTCCTGGCTATTATTGGTGTGTTGAAGTCACAAAATGGCACTATTAGAGTCTATGATAAAAACCCTCTTTCAAGGAAACTTTATGGAAGAATTGGCTGGGTATCACAAGCCGCCTCAAATCTGCCTACTCACGTACGGATTACGGTTCGTGAATTGGTTCAATTGGGTACGCTAAATGCCAAAAATATGTTTTCTTTTATGGATAATAATCGTCGTGAACGCGTTACGAAAGCAATCGAAATGGTTGGTTTGGAAGATGTTGCAAATATCGATGTGGGGCGCCTATCTGGTGGGCAACGGCAACGTGCTGTGATTGCTCGAGCATTGGCGTCTGAAGCAGAATTTATCTTGCTGGATGAGCCATTGGTAGGTATTGATCGTGACTCTCGGAACTCTTTGCTGAAATTACTGGATCGATTATGTCATGAAGAAGGAAAAACAATCCTGATGGTGTCTCATGATTTGACTGCGATAAGGCAAACAGCACACAGGATGATTTTCTTAGAGGAGACCATCCGATTCGATGGACCTACTGAGAATTTTCCTGATTTGGATAAACTTGCCAATTTACGAGGAATTGAGCCTGTTCACGAACAAGGCTGTTGCCTTGAGGATGATTCAAAGGAGGGAGAATGATTTGAATGAGGACGAACACCTCCTCTCTGCTAGAGGTTCACAGAACTGGTTGATAATTGGATTGAGCCTATTTCTACCAATAGGGTTTTGGATTCTAGCCTTTTCATCCTCGGTCGGCGTAATTCTCTTGGGAATTCTTACCCCCATAATGGAATTGTTTTTACCCATTATCCCTGGTGAAATATTTCCCTATTTCTTTGGTCAAGAGATTAACGGGAAACCAGTTGAAATGTTCCAACGAGCGTTGGTTACAGCGATTATCGTTACAATTGTTGCAGGATTCCTAGGCACGTTCCTACTGGTGCAAAATCTAGCATTGATTGGGGATGGTCTGGCCCACGTATCATTCGGGGGTGTCGCGGTCGGAATTGTGCTAGGCGCCACGTCTCCATTGTGGTATGCACTGGTATTCAGTATCGCATCAGCTATACTAATTTATGAATTACAATCAAGAGGAATTCTCACAGGAGATGCATCGATTGCTATTTTTTTGACAGGGATGCTCGCTTTAGGCCTCGTCGTCTTGCGAATCGGCGATATAGGCATGACTGCGGAAGTGGAAAGTTACCTGTTTGGAAATCTTCTGCTAATCAGTAATGATGACCTTGATGTGATCGCTACAATTTTCCTGATATCACTTGTGTTACTTGGATTTCTTCGTTCGGGATTGTTGGCGATTACGATTGATCCAGTATCTGCGAGAGTGCAAGGTATTCCTGTCCGTGGTGTTGGGCTAATGTTCGCTGTGATTACTGCATCAGTGGTCGTCAGCATGGTCCAAGTGGTTGGGGCGCTGTTGGTTACCGCTTTGCTGGTAACACCAGCGGCTACGGCACAGTTGGTTGGTCGCAGTTTTCGTTCTTGTTTACTGTGGACACAATTCTTTGGTTTGAGTTCGGTCTTGGGAGGACTTTACTTTTCGTCAGAAATGGATACGGGGAGCGGTTCAATGATTGCATTGGTCGCAGCAATTATTTTCGGTGTGGTAGCGATTACCCAGACCGTGGTGAAGTCGTTCACCAAGCCGACAGACAATGTCAACTGATACAGCGAACCTTGAAGACGAGTGGTGCACGGCCTTAGACCGTGGCAGATGAGTTGTTTGAGGCTGAACTCTTCGATGAAGAGCCCGCTGAGGAGAAGCGCGAGAAGCGCCAACTCAACGGAGCGATGGGGGCAACTATTGCCATCGTCGTGTTATTCATAGTCCTCGCAGCAACTGTTGGAATGCCACAGGGCCTGATGGGCAATGATGGATCGAGTAGTAGTCATTGGTTGCCCCCTGTTGAGGAAAGAACTGGAAAAATCTACGACGATAGTGACGTCTTTAGTCGAGTCTCGTGGAATGGCAGTCACGCGGTTGGCGAAGTTCAATCAATCTTTGTTGAGGTACCTGCAATTACACTCAAGGATGGAGGTGCAGGAGCCACTGGAGATGCTGAAGTTCACCTCGGACTATGGCTCCCTGTCATCGAAGGTTGCGATTACACTGGAAACATCAGTGAGGAATGTAAGATACCTGTAATCGCCGAAATTGGCCCTTACTACGATGATGGTGACGTAGATGCCCTGACGCCTGCCGATCGATTGGGGCGATTCCTGATTGAGAATTTTGTTCCACACGGATTTGGGGTAGCCCAAGTCTCAGTTTTTGGCACTGGTGAATCGAATCATTGTATGGACCTCATGGGCTTAGATGAGCAGGCAGGAATCAAGGCAGCGGTGGATTGGTTGGGTTCCCAACCTTGGTCAAATGGCAAAGTTGGCGCTATCGGAAAGTCGTATGATGGTTCAACTCCTTGGAATGCCGCTGCGGCCGGTTCAGATTATCTGACAACAATTGTACCGATGTCTGGATTGATTGGTTTGCATGAGCTAATGTGGCGGAATGGAAGCATGGAAGCTCGTGGGGCGATTATGCACAACGGCGTGTATGGATCGTTCGGCTTGGATGGCGATCTAGAAGATGCGCAAAATGGCTGCGAAGGATACATGGAAGGATACTATGCTGGCCTCGCCGCTTATGCAACCGGAGATGATCTTTCTTGGATGAAGAGTGACTATTGGACGGAACGATATTTCCTCGACAGAGCCATGGAAATGTACAACGGTTCCATCTACATCATTCATGGAATGCAGGATTGGAACGTAGACCCGCACATGGCCTTCCCCACCCACCAGATTGCGATTGACAATGGCTTTGAGGTCAAGGGATTGTATGGACAGTGGATGCACGATTATCCCGACCGTCCTGGTGGGCATGATGGAGGCATTGGATTCCCATGGTCTCTGCGCTGGGATTGGGCTGATGACTTACTCGAATGGTTTGACTTCTACCTACGCGATAATGGGCCGCAACCACGCTTGATTGCAGAAATCCAAGATGACTTGGGTGGATGGAGAGTCGAGGGTACTTATCCACCAATGGACACATACTGGAATGAGATGACCCTAGACCAATGTGACATAACATCTGGAAGTGATACGGTTACGACAACGAGTCAGACCGTCCTTGATTGTGGAACGATGGAAGAAGATTTCAGAATCATTGGAATGCCAACAATTCACATAGGGGCCAGAATGCTTGGAACCAGTGGCCATCTTTTCGTTGAAATGCAGCGCGGGAGTGATGGTTCTCACCTTGGCCACGCAGTGATGGATTTACGATTTGCAGATGGCGGTAAAGATGGTGTCGCAGCTTACATCCCCGGTACCACTGTACTAGCGAAAATGGAATTCTTTGCCATGGATGTAGTTCTGGAGGCCGGTGATAATTTGGTACTTGTAATCACTCAAACTGGGGAAGATTACATCCCAAGTACAGTCAGTACGACTCAAGTCAATGTATTCCTCGATGATCGAAGTACACTTTCTCTTTCTACTGTAGATCGAACTTGTGATGACTTGTTTTTACCCCCCATGCAAGAGCAATACCCAATGTGCATGGATTGAGGGAGGTGGGCCCCCGCCACGAGGGCGGAAGAACCAAGGTTGACGGGAGGCCCATGAATTCAATCAGATTTCTCGAGGAATCCTAGATCCACGAGGTGTAATCATTCGAAGCGTTTCGATTCGAAGGAAGACAACTGCACCCAATCCAGCAAGCACTACTGATATGATACCAAATCCAGGGACTGTATCATCGGGTTTGTCATCCATCGTTGAGGCAGGTGTTGCGGGTGTTCCAGTTCCCACAGTGATTGTTCCACGCATGTCCATTGACACATGGGGCTCACACATGTAGTAAAATGTCATATTTTCAGTGAATGTATGATTGAAATCAACAGTTGTAGCAGCCGGTCCGCTGTAGACTCCAGTCAACTTTCGATTGTTGTCATTGGGTCCACCAGTCTCTGCAACATTGTGTTCCATTGACTCATTTTCCCAGACCCAGCAAACTGTTTCTCCAACCTCGATCGATACATCTGTTTGGTTGTATGCCATACCTGATGCATCGATACCGATTACGACAGCACAATCATTGGTTTGGTTTTCATTCTGTAAGGTGGTGGATTCAGATTCTTGGGCTGAAGCCATTCCCACACTACCGATTACTAGCAAGCTCATCATCAACGAAGCAACTACCATTCTGCTCATACCAATCTCTTGTATCCTCAACTACTAAAGGAAGTGTATGTGACCACAATAGGATAAAATGTATGTTTTAGGCGAGCAGTCACTCATTTATTCTTGATTCCATTGATTCCTCATCGCAGTTTTTTGAAACCATTGAATAGGTAGTTTCAGAAGATGAACGCGCTGGCAATTGAACATGAGTATTGTCGGAACGACGGTGATTCCAAAAATGCACATGCTTCATACCTGCCCATTCTGTTGGAAAGTAAGGAGTATTGCTGAACATCTTGATATCGATTATCAGAAGGTGCAAGTCAACGCAATGAAGACGAAAAAAGAGCTCAGATTCGCAGGAGATTGGGGAAAAGTTCCAGTTTGGACTGAAGCAAATGGTGAGATCATTGTCGATTCTACTCCCATCATGAAACACATAGATGCGACTTACAATGGTGGTGCTCTCTGGCAAACAACCGATGAAGCACGCCGTGATCAGTGGATTGAATGGGTCGACACAAAACTGTCGAAGGCGACCGTACCTATTCTCTATGGGAGCCTCTCTTCAGCGTTGAAAACCACTACTCGAGTTTCAAAACTCGAAACCTTTGGATTCTTTTCCAAACGCCTCTACGCTTGGGCAGGGTTCCCAATCATGTGGGGCATCATCGCCAGAACCCGTGTGAAGAAGGATGGTCGAAAGCCCAAACAACTCTGGCATGATTTACTCACAGAGTTTACCGATGAGTTTGGTGGTGCTCCATTCTTTGGAGGAGAATCTCCTGACCTTGTGGATTTGGCTGCCTTTGGATATATGCGGTCAATTTCCCCGTTCCCTCAATTTTCACAACTTGAAGATCATGAAAATGGAATCGCATGGTATAGACGCGTAGAAGGCACACTCAAGGTTTGAAACGACGGGCTCGCAGTGGGCTGCCGCCTCGCTACCCATGCGACACCCGTGTTTCAGAGGGGGCCAATTCGGATATCACTTACTTACGATAGGATTTCCATCCCCGTCTTTGTAATTACCAGTGACGAGCATGATAAGATCGATGAGCCACCAAAGGCCTAATCCACCGAGCGTGAAAAGTTTTAGCACACCCAGAAGAATTGAACCGGAGTAAAAACGGTCAATACCAAATCCACCTACAACTATAGACAAAATTAATGTGATTATCCAGTCTTTTTCAGAGTTCATTTGTACCATTGCCTGAGCTTCCATTGGCTGTGCTTGCATGGAATTCGCATTGCATGGTGGTTAATAGGCGAATTGGTAAAGGAATTGGGATAGACCCTCGCGAACGTTATCGGTCACTGGCCGGATCAAACACATCAACCAAGGCCGAGAGATCGTGCTCGTCGAGCCCTCTTCGGCTACCTTCTTGGAATACCGCTTGCATCGCATTCTGCAGCGTGAGGTCGGTTCCCAGCGAAGCTGCGACAGAGTTCAGCGCCTGGTTTCCCTCTCGCCAGGCCTTGATCGAGGCCTCGTTCTCCTCGGTACGTCCATCGCGAATCGCCTCTAAGAGACGTCTCTGCTCAGCGAGAAGAATGCTATTGGTGCCTTCGTTGAACTTCATGAATACGTCCAGAGGCACACCACCGGCCCGGCAGATGGCCGCACCGTTGACCAGACCCATCAAGGCCCCCGTGAGTCCTGACATCAATGATCGACTCAGAACCGAGGGCTGGTTGATGTCTTCCCCCAAGCTCGTCCAATTCGCGTCCAGAGCACTCAAGATCGGAGCACACTCGTCCAGCACATCGGGTGCACCGGACAGTAAGAGTGCTGCTTCGTCCGTACCGAGGTTACGAGGGTAGCACATGACCGCCCCCTCAACAAGGCGACCGCCGTTGTCTTGGATGAGTGAGGCATGGGTCTGCACATCCTCGATTGTGCCCGTCGTCAGCTGAATGATGCAGGTATCTTCGAAGCGGCTTTCCAGACTGTGCTCTTGGATTATGCGTTGCCATACCGCGTAGTCAGAGACACACACGATCACATGGGTATTCGCATCCAGTGCATCGCCGGGATTATTGCAACCGATGGCTCCACTCGCGACCAGGGCATCGACCTTGGCGCGGCTTCGGTTCCAGACGGATACCGTGCAGCCCCCTTCGATGAGGGTGCGAGCGATGCCAGAACCCATGGCTCCTAGCCCGATCACCGAAACTCCAGGAGTTGAGGCTTGCTGATTGCTCATGTACTGTGCTCCGCCGAGGGGAATATTGTTGTTTCTAACACCATCGTTTCAGAGGCTACCCCTGCGCTCACAGACTTATTCACGTCTGGTCAATGATAGGGTTAGCAAGAATCCAACGATTCCGAATCCGCATGATACATAGAAATGTCCCATCGAGAAGAAGCCTGTTACCGTTGCTGTGCGAATCAGGCCCGTGTTCTTGCTCTTGATTCCGATGATTGTGAGAAGAGCTGTAATTGAACTGAGACCGATAAATCCTGTTCCAAACATATCGTACATTGCCGCTGCTGTTTGATCGTAGAGTTGTGTACTATTCTCCCGCTGAGAATCACTTAGGTCAATCCAACGTCCAACCCCACTCAACTCTTGGCCCTCTTCAAATTCTTCTTGTTCAGGCCATTCGATGATTAAATGTGTGAAGCCAATCGGTTCGAATGCTGCAGGCGAATTGAGGAGGAGGAGGTTGGTGAAAAGATCTCCATCTGGTGAGGCGATATCGAGAATCAGTTGACCTGGATCTAGGCCCTCGATTCTAAAACTACCATCTGCTGAAGTATTGACCTTGACATTTTTTCTGTAAGCAATATGCGCTTCAAGGGTATAATTTTCCAATGGTATACCATTTACATCGAGAAGTACACCTGTCAGAATTGCAGATTCGTTCGGGGCTCCGACGGTCTGTGTGAAGATTAGTTGTCTGTGGGTGTACATCCCTGAATCTCCATCGAGGTAATCGATTCCCACATAGAAACCTGCTGTTGCTGCTAGCAATGCAAGAAGAGCGGCGAACATTGCTCGCGAAGAAAGAGGTGTTTGGCTAGGAAGTTGTAGGACCGCCCCTGAATTTCGGAAGACAACTGTGTCTTCTGGGGGGAGCCCTTGCAATACCTGCTCTTCAGCCACGCATTGAGTGAGTGTGCTCTCTCTCAAGACTGTTTGTTTTCATGTGCCCGGAAAAAACGAAGCACTTTTCGATCTAAAGTTGCCATTGGGACAGATTCCGGTGACCGGGTTTCGTCGTTTTCAGTCACCTCTGAAATGTAGACTGCGATGTCCAGTCTCTTATGGGTAAAGTCATGCCTTACCTTTCCAATGAGTTTCACTTTACGGCTGGCCAATAGTTCTGATGATTCTACTTCTCCCTCGGCATATGGGAGGCCCCACAAACCACCAAGTGTTCGCCCTTTACGGGCCTCTAGTAAAATGCCATTTGAATCTGAAACGACGATTACGACTGCGTCAATCTGAGCTTGTTTTGTAGATCGGCGAAGCGGCCATTCCTCTGGATTTGATGATTTAGAGGCAAGACAGTTGGATTCCAGAGGGCAGGTGTCGCAACTGGGATTGCGTGGGGTACAAACAAGTGAACCGATTTCCATCATCGCCTGATTCCAATCTCCTGGCCGATTGTGATCAAGTAAATCGTTCGCTTCACTCTGAAGATCAGGGTCACTAAGATGCTCTGCTCGAAGTCGAGAGATTACCCGGCGGACATTGCCGTCTACACAGGCAACCGGTTGGCCGAATGAAATCGATGCAATTGCTGCTGCGGTATATGGGCCAATCCCTGGCATTTTCAACAACGAATCATAGGATTCTGGAAGATCTTCTCCATCGAGTGTCTTGGCCAGTTTGTACAAATTTCTAGCACGTGCATAATATCCACAACCTTGCCAAAGCCGAAGAAGATTTTCTTCAGTATCCGCCGCGAGTGTTGCTGGTGTTGGATACGCTGCTCTGATTCTTTCCCAATAGGGCAAACCTGTTTCCATCCGAGTTTGTTGAAGAATGATTTCTGCGAGGAGTGATTCCCACGGTGTGACTTTCTGGATACGCCATGGCAACGGCCTGGCATTCTGGTCATACCAGTCCAATAGCCCCCCCATGTATGGTCGGCTGTCGTCAAGGGTGATGGCGATTCCGACCGATGGCGCCATGAATGGGTTGTGTATCGGAAGGTCATGGCGACTTGTGAAGCGCGGTGGATTGGGAGCCGTGAACGTGCCCACGCATTGCTGTCTGCCATCGAAGCCGATGACCCTGAGATGTTTACTGCTGAAATTACCAATCTCACCGACAATAGGGCAGTGTTAACCATCTCCGTAACAGCAGACAATATTGCTTCACTACAATCGACAATGGATGATTTGCTGGCCTGTTTATCGGCCGCAGAAGTCAGCCTGGATGCAATTCAGGGTTGACCTGCTTTTTGTCCAACGGCGAATGCGTTTTCGACGTTTGCATGTAAAATCTGATCGTCCGAGTTCTGATATTCTGAGGAAGGTAGTGTCAATTCTTCCAATGTATAATCCACTACAATTGCACCTCTCCATCCAGCGCATTGTGAATCGAGTAAGTCTTCGATTCGTTCTGCAGCTGTATCCTGGTTTCCAAAAGCGATGCAGTGGACCAATGAAGCCCATCGAGCGGGATACTCTTCAGGAACGCGTTCTGGAATCAACGAACCTAGATCGACGAGGAGGACTTCGCGATCTGCATCCCACAATACAACATGTGGGTGAAGGAAATTTCCTTCTAATCCTAGATATCTACCATGTAGCCTGTTTACACCATGCGGCGGAAGTCGTGGAGTATAGGCTTCAATCACCACATCGACTGGAAGGACCCTCCCTTTGCGCCTGATACCATCTATGGTCCGGCCCTTTCTCTTACGGAATCCAGTTACCCGTCCGTCAATGTGGAAAGTGACATCGGTCTGCATGCACGCAGCGATGAGGCGTCCACTTACTCCAACCCATCCATCTAGAGCCACTCTCGCTGGCTGCTTCCAACCGAGATTAAGAATCGCTTCAGGGTCAGGTTTAGGATCGAAATTCCACAAGATTGAGAGCATTGTTGCTGCATCTTTTGCGAAACCATCAATGTGTGAAATGTCGCCTTTTCTTGCAGATTGAACGAGGGTCACCCAATCGGCGGCCAAGGGGCCACTGGGTGTTCGCAAAAATGTGGATTTTTTTGGCAATGAATAACGGTGATCATCACGTACAATCGCCATTCTCGACAAGGGAACTCTGCGTGTTCGCATTGGAACCTTCAACCGGCGAAGCATCTGATCGACCGGCCCACCTCTTTTCCAGAATAGAGGAAGGCGATCAAACAGCCATTCTGCACCAGGGTCTACAGGTGAGGCCAATCCACCAATTGGTTCGGAATGACCGAAAATTGAGACTTCAGCACCTTTGCTAGCAGCACCAAGGCCAGCGAGTAGGCCGCTCAAGCCATCACCCACTATGCCGACACGACGCATGTTGTAGCGGAGGCGTGGGGGGGTCATGAAGGCGGCGAAAGCAAAAATTCAGTGATTTTGCGTAGCCGAGAGGGTGAAAACCCCCCTGCGACTCGGCGGGTCTGTGTCCCCGTATGGTGAGGCGCCGCTTGATGCGGCGAATGAGGTAGACGATGTTCTGGCCGAAACGGTTGAACTTGTCGAGAAATTGAATCCACCACATGACCGTTTGCGGAAACTGGTGGGTGAGGATGGTCCCACTGAAATGCTGCTCAATAGTGCTCGAAGATGGATATCGACAATGATGGCGGACGAGGGAATTTACGAACCGATTCAAAGAGGTCGGCGTCAAACAAAAGCGGAAATCCGTGCGAAGGAAAAGGGGACCTTGTCAGGTCTGTATGTCGCTGATCTTCTTCTAAGAGAATGGATGCCTGATGCAAGATTTACCTGGACGGTTGGTGAAGGTTCTCGAATTGAGGCTGGAGAATGTATCCTCACCATCGAGGGGGGGCGCCATCAAATCTTGGTCTGTGAAAGGACCATCTTGAATATTCTAGGTCGATTGAGTGGAATTGCAACAAACACTTCACGATGGGTTGCAAAATCACAAATTCCGTTGGCAGCGACGCGTAAGACCGCTTGGGGCGTACTCGACAAAGCGGCTGTTGCTATAGGTGGTGGCTTGACCCATCGCATCCATCGAGCAGACGCCCTGATGCTAAAGGAAAATGATCTCGCTTCAGCTGCCAAAGAAGGGGAGGTAGGTCCGGCACGAATTCGAACAGTTCTACGTGATGTTCCCAAAGAGACCATTGGAGCATTCGTTACAGTTGAGGTTCGAACACTCGATGAAGCTCTTGCTGCCGCTGAAGCGTGGGCTGAAAGAATGCTGGAAGATGATGAAGGGATGCGACTGAACATCATGTTGGACAATATGGGTCCTGAATTGTCACGCGATGCCGTTCTAGATATCGAAACCAGAG
>CATISE010000009.1 GCA_949538655.1 Marine Group II euryarchaeote MED-G33
CGTTTTCGAAGACCATGACATGATTATCTGTGCTCGCAATGGTTCCCCATTGGTCATTGGAATCGGTGAAGGGGAAAATTGGATTGCGAGCGATACATTGCCACTTCAAACTCTTACTCAACAAGTAATTCGATTGGACGATGGAGATTTGGCAGTGGTTACATCAGATGGCATCAAAACCAGTCGTTTGGATGGTAAATCAATAGATTCTGAAGTCACGAACTTGGATGATGATTGGGGTGAAGCCGAATTGGGCGATTACCCCCACTTCATGCTCAAGGAAATACATGAGCAACCCGAAGCACTTCGGCAATGTCTAACCGGCCGGCTTGTTATTTCGGATGGGAATGCGCGCCTTGGGGGGTTGGGATTATCATCCAAGCAATTGCAAAAAATTCCTCACGTCCGCTTGCTGGGTTGTGGAACTGCTTTGCATGCCGCACAAGTTGGCAGACTCGCGATTGAAGAATTGGCCAGAGTCCCAGCGCTTGCACATGTTAGCAGCGAATTCCGTCACAATAATCCGGTGATTGAAACCGATGCAATTCATTTTGCAGTTAGCCAATCTGGTGAAACAGCAGATACCCTTGCCGCAGTGAAGGAGATTCAGTTGAAGGGTGGTGAAGTACGAGGTGTCATCAACGTCGTAGGTTCAACCATTGCCAGACAATGTGGGAAGGGGTGTTACATCCATTCTGGACCTGAGCAATCTGTGGCTTCTACCAAGGCATTCTCAAACATGGTTGCTGTATTGTCGATGTTTGCAATCCAGATTGGTAGAGCTCGTACACTCTCAAGAGAGAAAGGAAAGCGCTTGACAAAGTCCTTGCAACAAATACCACAATTGGTCGATCAATATCTTTCCAACCAAGGCCCCATCGCCGAAGTTGTGGATGCGGTCAAGAATGCCAAGAGTGTACTTTTCTTGGGACGAGGTATTTCAGCACCAGTTGCCAGGGAAGGCGCTCTCAAACTGATGGAACTTGCTTATATTCCGTGCTTGGCATATCCTGCTGGCGAAATGAAGCATGGACCAATTGCACTTCTAGAGGAAGGCAGTCCAGTGATTGTCATTGCACCCAATGATGCACTAAAGGACAAGACCGTTTCGAGTATTCAAGAATGTCGTGCTCGCGGGGCGAAGATAATTCTCATCCATGAAGAAGGGGACTCGATAGCAGAAGAGGGTGACATCTCGATTCCAGTTCCTGCAACCGATCCAATGTTTTCGCCTATGTTGACCGTATTGCCATTGCAGCTGATTGCATACCACACTGCACTGGCTCTCGAGTGCGATGTTGATCGTCCTCGCAACCTCGCGAAGTCAGTCACCGTAGAGTAATCTCAGTGGATTGTGAATTTACACATTTGTGGGTCCCAGGCCCATGGATGGTAACCCAATGTGTGGGATGTGTGCCGCATCTTGACAATGGCGATCTTGCGTTTGATTTGGTCTCCACTTCTTTCCATGGTTAGATGAATCACACCATCGGACAAATAGTCCTCAATTCCAAATTCACCGAATTGATTTTTCATTTCACCCATCATTTCGCAGATGATGAATGTCGTCAATCCGAGACGACGGCAAGCTTCGAAGAAGCGGAACGTCTCATCGCGAGGGTTCTCCATTTGTGTGAGAGTAAAGAAAGCGCCCAACGAGTCGAAAACAAGAACTTCAAAGCCAATACTTTCACGATAATTGGTCAGTTGTTTGATGAGTTGACCCATCCAATCGACCTGGTGTGCAGTCCCCGCATCATGCAACTGGACACGCAAATCTGCGAGGTCGATAATGGCGATATTGCTCCGGACACGTGGGTCGTCGACATTCATGCCCATGTTGGCCATATGACCTGCAAGGGATTCCTTCGATTGTTCAAGTGTGACATAAATTCCAGATGTTCGTCCTTCTAAGACCGCATTGTATAACATTGCAAATCCGAGACTTGATTTCATGGATCCAGATGAACCAGCGAGTAGACATAGGTGCCCTTTCGGGATTCCACCTTGCATTTGTTCATCCAATCCTTGGATGTAGGTTGGGATTCTCTCAGACGCATTGCTCAACTAGGCCACCAACCTGACCGATTCACTGCAAGAAGATAAACGCCACCCTCTTCGGATTGCCATGGACTCAGTGCATCTCGCCTCTGCATCACAACGCAGGGCATCGATGTTGGAAGCAATTGGGTATGATGTCGTCCAGAGTCCTCTTCGCGCGCGCGAGAGACCCCACGGGCACGGAATTCCAATTTCAGAGCAGGTGAAAAATACTCTACTTGGGAAGATTGAATCCGCACAAAGAGAGTGCACGTTTCCAATCGTTATCGTTGCGGATACATTGGTTGAAGACCCCGATGATGCGTTACAACCGCTCGGCCAACCGAACAATCGTCAAGAAGCGCTCAATATGCTGCTGCGATTGAGTGGAAGAAATCACAGAGTTTGGACCGGTACTGCAATCATCCAAGGAGACACTGTCGAGTCTTGGGTTGAATCCGCTACAGTTTCAATCGATTCATTGGCCGACGATGTACTTGAGGCATTGCTGATTTCAGATTCTTGGCGAGGGAAAGCTGGTGGCTACGACTATGCTGGCCCGATGGGTAATTTCGCCAAGATCATTGATGGTGCAGAAGAAACAGTGCTCGGTTTCACTCCACAATTATTCACTCGTCTTGAGTTAATTCTGTCTTGAGTATTCCCAACTTTGTAAGTAATATACTCCCCACGAGTCGACGAATATATGGACGATTCAAAACCTCATTATCCGGCCAACCGTTGGAAGGTTCTCGCAGTAATGAGTTTGAGTCTTGTCATCGTGATGCTGAACAATGTCACGTTGAATGTCGCACTCCCTGACCTTTCCACAGAATTATCTGCTGACAATTCAGAATTACAGTGGATTATGGATGCATATGCTCTGGTATTCGGAGGTACTCTTCTCGTCATGGGAGCATTAGGCGATCGTTTTGGGCGCAAAGGAGCTCTTCAGATTGGTCTAGTGATTGTCGGCGCAGCATCTGCATGGACTGCTTTCTATGCTGACTCATC
>CATISE010000010.1 GCA_949538655.1 Marine Group II euryarchaeote MED-G33
CAGTACCATGCCGGATCCAATCATCATCGCTGATCAGGAGTGCAAGAAAATTTCTCTTGGAATTTTAGCCCCTGGAACCATCGTCGATTTCGATATCTCCTCGGATGTTAATTTCGATTTCCTCGTCTTCAGAAACGCTGCATTGCAAGCCTACTCCAACGACCAGTCTTACCGTTCAACAGTTTACTGGGCTGAAGAAACAGTGTTCGAGGACATGAACGGCTCCGCTCGTTGGCATTGGACCGTTCCGCTCGATGAAGATGAGAAGAACTGGTATGTTGTTCTGGACAATCTCGACCATCTTGGAGATGATGATCAAGGCGCGCAAGGTGGTAGTATACTTCAGATTAGTCTTGACATCTCATTTCCAACTCAGAGCTATTGGGCAATGCACGACGCTCTCGTCAATCTCGATACCAATAGTCACACGAAACTAATCGATGAAAATCTCATGATTTTGGATGAAGGGACTCAAGTCTCAATCAGTGCAATCCCACTTTCTGGAAACCCCGATTTATTCATCCTTACAGAAAATCAGCGTACCAGTTACCTCGAGGGAAATCCACCTGAATTCAGGGTGACCGGTGCAGATCTACTGCAGGTGACATCAGAGGACAGTGTTGTCTGGACGGTAGATTCAACGCATGCGAACCAACCACTCTACCTCTACGCAGACAATGAAGTTGGACCCAATGGTGGAGGTGACGGTTCTGCTGAAGCGCGATTCACGGTCATCGTCACAATCCTCCCCATCTTGAACCCTACAATCACCAGTGATGCCGCCGCGACTGTTGATGTTGGTGAACTTGTGACACTCTCTGCTAACAACACCCCCAATCTCTCAAATCAAATCGATACCAATGCCTTTGAGTGGGATTTAGATGGTGACGGTTCTTTCGAAGAGACGAGTTCTTGGGTTCAAGTTAGCCATCAAGCAAATGGCACCTATGATGTGTCATTGAGGGTGAACGGTGTCGATGGTCGAACGGCCTCCTCATCTACTTCATTTGAAGTTGAAGATCTCACACCTCCCACGCCGATAATCAATGGCGGTGACAATCTAATTCGTGGATTCGATGAATCATTTACGCTAACAAGTTCATCCCAGGATAATTGGGGAATTTGGAAAGAAGAATGGGTTGTTGATGGCGTTATTGAGCAGATTGATTTTGGCACAGGAAACACATTCACCTACAGTTTCTCTACTGCTGGTGTCCAAACCGTGACACTACGGGTTTTCGATGAAGGCACGATGTCAGCCTCACAGACAATCAATGTGACCATTCAAGATCGAACCGCACCAATCTTGGAGTTCATTACTGGACCCACTGAAGTGATGGCTGGAGAGGAGAATACTTGGCGCCTCAATGCCAGTGATTCTCAATCATCCACTCTCACTTGGTCTTGGGATTTCGATCGTTCAGTCGATATTGACGAAGATGGTGATACCAAGAATGATGCCCAATCCACAGGCGATTTGACAACCTGGATATTTGTCAAAGGTGGTGATTACGCAATCACTGCTACGGTGACGAATGAACAAGGAATCTCATCGACCCGGGAACTGAATGTCTACGTCGAAGAATTACCCGTCGAAAAATCATCGACGATGACCTACATCTATGGTGGCGGCGCAATTTTGCTCGTTCTCGCCGTCCTCATCGGTGGCGTGTTCCTGTTCAGATCGATGAGACAGAGGCGCGCCCATCAGGAATTGATGTCTGAAGAGGCCGCTCGTCGAGAGGCTGAAGAAGAAGCTGCATCCCGTGAACCTGATCACGACGAGCAATTGAAAATGTTCCAAAATCGAGGTGGTGCCTCTAGTGGTTTCCAACGTGGTGGTGGTGACGATATGACCGAAATCGCAGGTGTTGGAGCAGGTTATGGGGCTCAACAATCGGTGGCTCCAACCCAGCGACAGAGTGGTGTAGATGACGATGCTCTCCTCTCCGCATTTGCAGAACCAGACGTCGAGCCTGCACCAGCTGCTCAACCTGAACCGAAACCTGAACCACAATCGATTGAGCCGATCAACCGAGCTAGCGTTTTGTCCAGTGGAATCGAGATGCCTACTGCGTTAGGTGGTTCACCCTCCAGCAAACCTGTTGAAACCACTCCTACACCACAACCTGTTGTGGTTGAACCTACCCCTGCTCCTGTCGAACAAACCACAGAGGTCATTGGGACATGTGGTGATTGTGGGCAGCACTATGCTGTCGATATGCCACTTGAGATCGAACAAGCGCAAATAGACTGTCCGAAATGTGGGAAGCGGAGTACAATTCGGCGTTGAGAAGAGGAATCAGAAAACCATCCCCTCGCGCACAAGGGTCGGAGACCCTTTAGATGGAGTGAGTGGCAGTGTATACCGACATGGAGGAGAGCACTCGTCTCATATTGGCAGCGCCAAGGACTCGGGACCATACGAGTTTGGCCCTTGTCCTCGTGCTTATTCTCCCGCTGTTGAGTCCTTTCATGGCCGTTGAAGCGACCCAAGTTCGAGCCGAAGATTTTGGGATTATCGCCGAATTACACGATGTATTGTCAACACGCGATGTGATGCTCGATAGCAATCAAATCGAATTGCAGGCAGAGAATTCATTGGCACCCGTTCGCAATGGAGTACGTTCCCTCGGCTCGCAGGACCCCCTGACCCATATTGATACAGCTCTAGATGGTTTGATCGTTGAACCGTCCAATCCCGAAGGGGTCGAACATCCCGCACCAATCGATATTTTGCTCGGTGATGATGCACCACCGGGTTTGGTCGACACCATTTGGGGAACATTGATCAATGTGACCGATTATGTCATTTGGACTGAATATCAAGCTCAGAACGATG
>CATISE010000011.1 GCA_949538655.1 Marine Group II euryarchaeote MED-G33
AATGATTCTGGCGTACGGGTTAATCTTCTCACGAATTTGCTGGGCACATGCCTCAGCTTCACCAAGTGTAAGATTCGGACCACCGATGACATTGACCAATGCTCCACGAGCATCACTCACATCAATGTCGAGAAGTGGACTGTCCAATGCTTCGAATGTAGCCTCTTGGGCACGGTCTGGACCACTTGCCTCACCGAGACCAATCATTGCCATTCCTCCACCGTTGAGCATTACAGAACGTAGATCTTCAAAGTCGAGGTTTACCAGGCCTTCCTTGGTGACCAATTCGGTCACACCGGCAATACTGCGCATGAGTAGTTCATCAGCAACTCTGAACGCAGCTCCGATTGGCAGATCTCTGACTCCATCGACGGAAAGCAATTTCTCATTGGGTAGAACAACCACCGTATCACAAACTTCGCGGAGACGTTCCAAACCCCATTCGGCATTTTGTCGACGCAAGGTCCCTTCAGATTCGAAGGGGTAGGTGACGACAGCGATGGTCAGAGCCCCGGCTTCTTTTGCCAAACGCGCAACCACATGAGCAGATCCTGTTCCCGTTCCTCCACCAAGGCCTGCGGTCACAAAGGCGAGATCACAATCCTCGACAGTTTTGATGAGTGCGCGCTCAGATTCGTAAGCTGCTTTTTCTCCCTTTTCCGGGTCTCCACCAGCACCTCGTCCTCGAGCAGTACGACCAATCAGCATCTTGTTTTCGATGCCGACCTTGATCAAATGCTGTGCATCGGTATTCACCGCATATCCACGCACGGAATCTTCGTCGAGTAAACCAGCTTCATTGAGACGGTCGACAGTGTTTCCACCGCAACCTCCACAACCGAAAACTCGGATTCTTGGTTGAAGGGATTTTAGTAATTCATGCAGTTCAGCATTGTTGGCTGAAGGCGCTCCTTTGGCCACGGTCCCATCCGTTTCTTCTTCATCATCTTGCAATTCCAATACCCTATCAATTAGATGGCGCATGATGTCAGGCTCGCTGTCGGTAAGATAACCATTCCGACTGAAAATCTCTCGAGAAAGCGTTTTTCCGACCCCCTCAGAAAAACCGAATATATCGCGCAGTGATTCTTTTTGGGGTTCAAACAGACCGTGGGAAGACTCATGTCGGAAGTCAAATCTCGAAGAATCATGCGCGCGCGGGTATTTTGGGTTCTTTCCATCCTTCTCCTCTGCGCTTGGTCATCCACACCAATCGCCTTGGATGATGAACCCTCAGAGGCCGCTTCGGTGACAAACCAGCAACAAAACTGGAACCAACCGAACCGACCCGTGTGGCAGTCTGGTTGGAGTCCACAAATCTGGCAACCCCAACCTACAGGCATGCTCTGGGAAATCGATTTTTCACCCAATGGCCAGATGATTGCTGCGGTTGACATTTCAACCAATTTGCTCACAGTATGGAATAGTTCAGATGGCCGAGTCATCTTCCATGCTCCGAATGCCAATTCATTGGTTGATGTAATCTGGTTGGACGACACCCATGTCCTCGTAGCAGACAGTGGTTCTCGTTGGTATAGTTTCGAGGTCATCGACGATGGTGGTATTTGGCCTATGAATACAACATCTTCACGCACGGGCCTATGGACTGCTGATTTGACTGGGAATTATGAGGGTTCTCTTTGGGGTCTAGACATCACACATGACCGTAGTCGAATCACATTCTGTGGTGCCATTAATAATCCAAATATAGGAGGGGAAGTTGTTGTTGCCAACACCCAATTCTTCATCGATGGCTCATCGCCAGATAGTGGTCATGTTTACACCAACGATTGGGGTACAGATTGTGCAATTTCAAACAATGGAACTTTCGTTGCGGCATTGAATCGCATTACAGGACCTGGCCCTGGAACCTACCATGACACTGTTACAGGGTGGGATGTTCAAGGGAACTCTCTCTCACAATCTTGGACCCGTAACGTTGCAGGTGGTGAAGCGATGGCTTGGGCGATTGATTTCTCACCCCAAGATCAGACTTACACAGTGGCCTACAACCGACCCAACGAGGGAGTCATCACCGACTTTTTCCATGACAGTGGTGCTATCAATTGGTATACCCCCGTGCCTCAAAATGTATCCAGTCTTCGCTGGTCCCCCCAGAGCACCGTCCTTGCAGTTGGATTGCATGACCCTGGACGTCTACTCATGGTCGACTCCGCTGGTGGGATTCTCTCTGATTACGGATGGCATGGAATCGTTTCGAATAACAAGGCATATCCATCTGATATTACTGCCATTGCAATCGATGATCAGGGACTAAAATTTGCAACATCAGGTAAAGATGGTGCCATTGAAATACACAATATTGAAGCCAATCTTCAACTGAATATCGACCGTCGATTCAGTTCAGACTACCTAAGAGAAATCGATCTGCATCCAGGTGACCCCTTTGTCGCCTTTGCAGAATCGAATGGTGTTGTTACCGTTCGAGATTATCGTAGTGGAGCGATTACAGTACAATGCTTCCATCCTGATTTTGATCAACCAATTGGCGAATATCCTTTTGCCAAAAGTGTCGTTTTACACCAACAATTTGTGATTGCAGGTTTTTCCGATGGGACAATCATTGCTTGTGGTGATGATGGAAAGGAGGTCTGGACTTGGCGGATTGACCAACAAAATCCTGCATTCGAGACCTTCGGACGAATAGATATGCACCCAATGCAAAACTTACTCGCAATAACTTGGACACAGAATTATTCTGCCACCGGTGTTGCTGGAAAGGTATCGATACTCGATCTCGATGTAATGGCCGAAGTCACGGGTTGGGAATATGCAACTGAATATTGGACGATGGAGTTCAGTAACGATGGAGTTTGGTTGGCCAGCACTGGGCAGGATGGTTCAGTGCATCTGTGGTTAACCGAAGACCCCAACCCTGCATTGTGGACAGATCATGGTGTTCAGTATAGCCATTCGAATTACACAGGTGTCCTCTCATGGCACAATGACATTCATGCCTTCATGACTGCGGGTTGGGACGGTCAAGCAATCGTTTGGGACGCCGATAGTAGCCAGCAAATGCTTTCATTCCAATTTACAGATGAAGGATTTGGAGCAGGACTAGTATCCGGTTCATTCCTTGTTGTGGCCAGCGGCGATGCCTCGAACAGTGTATCTGGGCAACTTGAATTCTATGATGGCCTCAACATGACACAACTGGCAACTTGGGCTGTTGAAGGTATTCCACGGGGTTTCGCAATCGATCATTCAGGTGGATTAATTATCGCCAATCACACAGGGTCTTGGTGGCTCATCATACCAGATTCAGATGGCGATGGGGTCATCGATGAAGAAGATGCATTCCCGCAGAATTCGTTGCAATGGATCGATACAGATGGAGATGGATTTGGTGACAACAACGCACCCGGGGCAGGTGGTGATGGTTGTCCAACAATTTGGGGTTCTTCTTCGGTTGACCGAGGTGGCTGTCCAGATTCAGATGGAGATATGTGGTCGGATGCTGACGCTGATTGGCCCGTTTGCGTACTAAATAGCGGATACGGCGATGCTTGGCCCGATGATCCAAATCAGTGGTGTGATACGGATGGCGATGGTTTTGGTGATGAACATTATTTTGAATTCGACGCATCTACTGGGCTGAGAGTGAATGAGCACGGCGATGCATTCCCAAACAATCCAACACAATGGAGTGATCAGGATGGGGATGGCATTGGAGACAATTATTCATACTCACTTGGTACCAATGGATTGCGAACAGAACAAACAGGTGACGCTTTCCCAACCAACCCATTACAGCACCAAGATACAGATGGCGATGGGTGGGGTGACATGTATTCATGGATTGAAGACATGAATGGGATGCGTATTGAGGAGGGGGATGCGTTCTTCCTCGACCCATTGGCATGGTCTGATTTGGACGGTGATGGTTGCCCGACTGCTTCCGATACCGGATTGACCATTGACAATCATCCCGAAGATTCAACACGATGTGATGAGGCACTGGATTTCGATTTGCCAGCTCAACTGAATCTTGATGTGGTTGGTTCAGAATCAACTTGGGCCATTTCTGTCGATTGGAAATCCACCATTGAAAGTACAGAATCAGTTTCAATCTATGGTGTGAGTTGGAATTCAACAGAGGGTATGGAACATCTTCTATTGAATATTGAACCGCCCGGTGCGATCGCTTGGTGGACTGAAAACAATCCTGATCGAGATCCACTGAATGATATGTTCGAGCGTTCGCGTGGAGACAATGACGATCGATTGACACTCCGCCTGATTGCTACATCCAAAGATGGACAGACACTGGAATATTGGGTGAATTCAACTTACGAACTTGAACTAAATCCTGAACCTGAATCGGAGCCAGAGCCTGTCTGTGTTGTAGGTGAAACTCGCCCAGCTGGAGATGGCTGCAATGATTGCGTCTGTGGTGAAATGGGATGGTCTTGCACTGAGATGGCTTGTTCATCATCTGGTGATGCATCATCAACTGAGGGCCTTTCAATGGTAGCCTGGGCTGGAATTGTCATCGGTTTACTCGCTGTTGCTGTAATTGGTCTTCTTTTCATGCGCCGCTCTAGCGCGGGCACAGGAACAATCAGTGCCCCAACGACATCTGAGAATCATTCACCATGTTCGACGTGTGGGGGCCCTGCGCACGAGGCAGTAAACAATGGGAACAGATGGACTTGGTGCCCAACCTGTCGTCAATGGTTGACCTATCTTGGGAAAGAATAGTCAGGCAGATCCACCACGTGAATATTCATGATAATCAACAGTGGGCTGCAATGTATCGATTGCAGCCTGAAGTTTTGCATTCGCCGCTTGTTCACCCGCTTCGATCGAAGCGATTTGCCGTTCCAACTCGCGCTTGGATGAATCTAAGGCAACCGATGCCTTTGCTGACAATGCCAATTCAGGATTCAACCATTTACCCAAATCGATGAGTAACGATTCGAGCGGTTGAGCCACAGCATTTTCTGGTTGCAATTGGAATGATTCCCCAACACGACCAACAGGGCCGACCGAAGTGAGGATTTTTGCCAGGGAGAGTCCAGCTTTGCCTGCACCTTTGAGTGTAGATTTGATTTGTAGATGTGCTTCCATTGGCCGCCAATAGGCCTCGATGAGTTGTGGCTGGACCTTGCGTGCCCGCTTCCAATGAGATAGTGCTGCACGGAGTGCGCCCTCGCGCGCGCGCACGCGTCCGCGCTGAACTTCATCCTCCGCTTCAGTGTTGGAAACCCCTTTCGCCTCATCCTTCATACCATTTGAGCGGAGAAGTTTTGCATACCGTTTTCTCGCTTTCACAAGCATTGCTGCAGCCGCTCGACTCTCTTTCCACTTGGAGCGCATTTCTTGGATTTTGGCAAGGTCACGGAGTGCTGTAACGAGATGTCCGCTTTCAGTGAGGGTTTTTCCTTTCTTTGAGATGAGGAGTTCACTCAACTCAGAAGCCATCACTTCGCTAATCTCAAGACGTCCATCTTGGACGTAACGTCGGTACTGGTCAATGACCGTCGAAGGGTTGCCCATTCCGAACAGTAGACCACCTGGCCTTACTTCCTGCGCTTGACAGCCTTACGCTTGACGGACTTACGCACAGCCTTCTTCTTTGGCCCGGAATCATCATCCCAGTCGTCTTCGTCATCGAATTCATCGTCACCATCATCATCATCTGAATCGGAGTCATCTTCCACTTCTTCGACTTCTTTGGTGCTGCTCTTCTTGTCACGACGCTTTCGACCACGACCTTCGGACTTCGCGAATGGATCCTCTTCTTCAGTGCGCTCAGTGGCTCCGTCGGAAAGTGATGCCATGTCATCCCGAACATCATCTGGTGAACCTGCATTGGAATCACCGCCACCCATGAATTCTCGCATCCAATCATCTTCGTCGTCTTCATCTCCACCTTTCTTCTTCTTGCCATCACCTGATGACATTAGAACACTCATCATGGTTAGAATTAGCAGTATGATGTTGATTCCTGCAAGAACATAAATCATCAGATAAACTCCTTCATAGTAACTTTCCTCGGCAACATCAACCTCATCTTCAGGTTCAAACACACTTTGGCCAATACATGCTGATTCGTAGTCGAGAATGGTTCGGACACAATTGTCAACTGTAAACTGGGTATTCCATTCTTTTTCATTTCCTGACGTATCGATGACACGGATATACACACGCTGGTTGTCCCCTAAATCGTGGAAGGTTGATGCTGGTTCCCACAATTCAAACACGATTGTGTTTGAATCTGTTGAATGGGTAGTCAAATCGCTGACAGCAGTCCACTCGGTTTCTCGCATCAGGTTGTTTTCATAGTAACGGAATTTGATTTCAACAGCTGCAATTCCAACATCATCTGAGACCGCACCATAGACGTGAATTTGTTCACCATAGAGGTACAGACTATCGGGGCTTGGAGCGTAGACTTCGATGGTCGGTGAAGATGAATCAATCGACCAACCAAGAATATCAACTGCCACCTGATTTTGTGAAATGTCTGAAATTGTAATGATTGCATGGATGTCAGCATTCTGCATGGCATCAGTGATCTCAAAATTGAATCGGTATGCATTCGCTACACTACCTTGAAGTGGTTGCGCTCGAACGATGGATCCACGTTCGGTGAAGAATTCTCCACTCAGAACCATTCCAAATTCATCTTCCAAGTAATCTGAGGTGGTGAGGTCCAAAACTGGGTACTCACTCAATGGTTCGTTTGAATAAATTCTCAATTGGTAATTGCCGGCACGTAGGGCGTTGACAACCTCTCCCGATTCAGTCTCTACAACTTCAATTGTCAATTCTGGTGGTGTTGTATCTTCCACAACAGAACGAGCATTCATCGACATCGAGAACTGAGTATTCGCATTGCCATATTGATCGGTCATCGTCACGGCGTACCATGTTTGCTTGTCGAGATTATCAGAGAGGGGCACAGTTCTTGCAAAGTCGGGTTGATTGTTGTACAGAGCCAACACAGGATCTAGGATGGGCACCCATCGATTATCCAACATCACATCGCCGCTCATCACGGTTTCATTCCCATCGAAGGGATCGGTTTCACACATCCAAACCTGGTATGTTTCTCCGGATTCAGACATGGAGTTCACCCATCGGAGTAGTGTAACCATCTCACCTGCTTGTTGGGTCATGTATGCATCCTGTAGGAAGGCGAGGTCTGGACTTCTTGTGTCTTCGTCTATTGGTCCCCAACAATTCTGGAAAAATCGCAAATCCTCATAGGGTTGAGATGAGAGACTGTAGCGAGCTAGACTGGAGACACAGTAGAAGCTTGGTTCGTCAACATCGTCTTCAATATCGATTGTAACCGTCTCAACAGAGTCTGGAACCGTGGCTACGATTTCTGCGACCAACTCTAGGTTTGAAAGTGATGTCAATCGAACGCTTGATCTCCAAACGTGGTATTGTTCACCTTCCACTCCGAGTTGATCAGTCCAGGTGATGGTCGTCTGGCCACCTCCAAGATATTCAGCATAGACATTGGTCGGCTCTGCAACCCACGGGGTAAACGTATCTTCAGCAACCGCATTGGTACTTTCAGTGATGATACTGTTGTGATTCCCATTCGGATCCGAGGCAGTTACTGCGTAGTAGGCAAGACCGAGCATTCCACGCTCAACTTCATGTATGTATGATCCATCTTCATCGCTTGCGACCCCAATCATTTCAACACCAGCGTTTGAAGTGTCATTGATCGGTGAACCGGATCTCCAAATATGGTATGTTTCTCCGGATTCAGAATTTAGGTCAGTCCATGTAATCGTGGTGTTACCAGTTCCGCCAGCAGGTTCTGCTTCGAATGAAGCAGTCACATCTAGAACTGAATCGGGGGCGACATTGTCCTCTTGAATGAAATTTTCAAGCGTATTCGTTCCCAAGAACCGAACATCTTCGTAACCCAGGTAGAGGTAGGTTACAGAGTAGTAGACGTCAATGTCAGTGTCGGCAGGAACGGTGTAACGGAACGACGTTTCACCCGCACTCAGTTGAGCGATCTGCACCTTCGCCATTGTAGCCCATGAATTTCTGGTTGCCTCTGTCAGATGTCGATAAACGATGATTTCGTAAGCTGATTCGCCGACCTCAGGCAGACTATCTGGGACGATTGTGTTCAGGTTAACCCAACTGACATCGGTGACACTCAGTGATTCCAAATAATTGGCTTGAACGAAAAACGGGGCTGTAATTTCATTGGTCAGTTCGATGACACCTTCAGTAACATTTGCTTCCCCGTGGACGTAGTTACCTACATGTGATGGGGAATATGTGGTCCCGTCAAGTGTATACTCGTAATCGTTGTTCGCATCAGAATCGTCATTGTTTTCAAAATAAGAGACAATTGCGTAATAGTAAGTCCCATTGGTTCCAGCAGGAAGTGGATAGGTTTCTTGGAACGACATTCCTGAACAATCACCAGGGTTGACTGCAGGGCACATCGAGACATTCGCCCATGGATTTAGATTGGCAACGACCGATTCATTGAGCGGTGCATTATGCCGATAAACCAAGTATCGAGATTCTTGCATCTGCAACATCAATGGGTAATTTACGGTAACAATATTGCTCCATTGTACGGTTGTTGTTTCAGTGACACCATCGAAAAAAGCCCCAATACTTTGGGCTTGCAATTCGGCATCATCACTGGATTCTCCTGCTGCAGCAACCGGTGGTGCCCAAGTGATTAGGGAACCTAGCAACAGGGTAATCAAAAGCATTGGAACACGAGATTTCGTCTTACGCATGGCTTCGCCTCGGTTCCGCCCTGCCATTGTGGCCCATTTGAGTCTGACGGCTTCAAACCCGCCTATAGGCGGGTTGGAATGGTGTATCTTATTCGCCATCCAAAAGTTGCTTGCGAGAAGAGGCTGCACGTGTCAAAAACGTCCAGATACCACCCAACAAAGAAATCATCAAAACGGCGCTCAATGCATTGATTCCATCAAATCCAACAAGACTTGCAATCACCTCTGGAATCGCAAGGTCTTCCATACCTTGGAATGCCATCAAGGAACCCAGAAAAATACCAACAAAGGTGGTAACGAGGCGATCAGCCCGGCTAAACCCGCCGTAATTGCGGCCGAGGCCTACAGATTGGGCTTGTGTACCCATGTATGAACCGAGCAAAGTCATGGTCGCTGCCGCCCATCCCAACCAGTGCACAGAAATCCAATCAACATTCATTCCAATGGCAATTAACAAACCCAAGTCGACGAGTCGATCGATGGTGTGATCCAACCAGTCACCATATTTTGACACCTTGTCATAGGCTCTTGCAACAGCTCCGTCTAATGCGTCTAATTCTGCAGCGACAAACAACAATGCGAATGCTCCAATCAGCCTCCATCCACCATCTGAATTCCGTCCCGCAGTTGCAAGAAGATAGCAACATCCTGCAGCAAATAGCACACTAATCCATGTCAAAGTTGCCGGGTCAACATTGGACATTCGATTGACAATCGGATTCAGGAGTTTGGTGTGCCAAGTCCTCGCTTTCTCAAATGCCATTCAATCATCTCCATGGATTTGACCAATCCAGTCGATGCCTTCGTTTGGCCGACTGGGTTTGAAACCATCTGTTATCCAACGCTCTGCACGGGCAATCATAGCCTCCACTCCAATCGCGGAATCCAGTTCCAGGCACGGTGTGTCAAGACATTCAGCAGCAACAATTCCAATCAATTCACATTCTACATTTTCATCGACTTTTGATTGAGAGTAATCTCGCTCAGCCAAACGTTTTCTCAAAATATCAGGGTGGCATCGAATGAGTATGATTGCATCCACGGGGAGTAGATGGGATAGATGTCCATCGATTAGAATCGAACCCTCTTCCGACCAATCGAGTTTCTGAATCAGTTTCTCCAAATCGATGGGTGCTGCTCCATCCTTTTCTGTTTCACCCACACAATCATGGGTTGATGCAATTTCTTCAACGCTCTTGGTTTGATGAATCATGGCTGTACAGAAACTTGTTTTCCCAACCCCGGGAGTACCTGTGATTGCAATGCGAACACCTGTCATCGCTCCACCTTCATCGCTAACGCATTCGATATCCGAGAATCTGAAGCCCAGTTCCTAGTGCACCGAAGAAAAGGATGACTGGCCATGCCAGTGTCACTTTGACACTGTAGTCTACATCGACACTGGACACGGTACCACCGAATGATTGCCCATCGACCGGGTAATACACATCATCACCAATATCGTAAGTGAACGATTTGGAATCTTCTGAATCAGGACCCCCTGCGGCGAAGTTGGTAGAAGCCGGTCCACATGTACTGGATATTCCTTCACTACTCGGGGAGCACCGCTTGTATTCCTCTTCATTGACCAATCCAACCCAAACATCGGCTTCCCAAGTAATTGTCAATTCAGGACTGATCAATGCTGAAGGTATTGCGCTCTCCGTAAGCGGTTCGTTTGCGAAGCCAACCGCAGTTCCGGTCATCGGTACTGGAACATCTTCGATTGAATCTTCGTAGGTGTATCCAATCATTCCACCAATCATGAGAATCGCGCAAATGGCACTGACGATGAGTAAGATTACACGTTTCATATTAATCACGGATGGAGGTAGAAGGCTGCGGCCATAATCGCGTATGTTCCGAGTAACATGGCTCCTTCAAGCCAGTTACTTTTGCCATCGGCTGCAATAGTATTTGCAATCAGAACAGATAGGAATACAGCAATGGTTTCAAACGCTCCAAAATCGAAATCTAGGTCAACACCGACGACCCATGCAATCAGGATCATTACCGGTGCAACAAACACTGCAATCTGTGTAGATGAGCCTACTGCGATTGCAAATGATAAATCCATTTTGTCTCTCTTTGCGACTGTTACTGCAGTGAAATGCTCTGCGGCATTGCCAAAGAATGGTAGCAGAATAACACCGATGAATAGTGGTTTGAGTCCGAGTTCATCAGCGCCTTCAGAGAGCGAATGAACTAGAATTTCAGCCATCCAACCGAGAACAATTGTGGCGCCGACCAACAGTAAAATGGCTTCTTTGTACGACATTTTTGGGTCATCATGATGGTGTTTACCATCTGTAGCAAAGAGTTCTTGATGCGTTCGAAGTTGGAAGAGCAAAAACAATCCATAGAGACCTATTAGAATGATTGCAGCGACATGAGAGAGATTCATTTTTGCTGAATCTGAAGCATCACCTACAGCGAAAACGTATGCTGTTGGCATTGTCAATGTGATGACAGCTAACAATAGCAGCGAACCGTTCGCACCCACGGCCGTCGGTGAAAATGACTGTTCTTTGTGATGGATACCACCCCAAACAAAAGCCAGACCCATGACAAGCAATAGGTTTCCAAGAATTGAGCCTACGAGCGATGCCCTGACAATTTGAATCATTTCTTCACTGCCAGTTGTATCACCCGCTTTAGCAAGACTGGCCGCAGCAAAAATCGCCATACCGGCAATGATCATCTCCGCTGCATTGCCAAAGGTTGCATTGAGTAAACCTCCAATTGACTCACTGGTTCTCAGTGCAATTTCTTCGGTTGCTTTACCCATTAAGAACGCGAGCGGCATGATTGCGACCATCGATGTGATGAATGTCATGACCGCATTGTGCGAAATATATGCTGAATAGAGAGTGATGGGAATCGCCAGTAGCAAGATGTTCAATTTGACCTTGACTGGATTCAGCGCAT
This sequence comes from Marine Group II euryarchaeote MED-G33, assembly GCA_949538655.1. GTDB lineage: Archaea > Thermoplasmatota > Poseidoniia > Poseidoniales > Thalassarchaeaceae > MGIIb-P. Next base: position 11,688 of record CATISE010000011.1, read on the forward strand.
CCAGAACCCCATCCCATCCTTGGAACTCCTGTTCGTCGATTGTCGCTTCTTCAGACATCTCACTCGGACCTACCTGAGCACAACCCGTCCATGAAGGCATCCCTCAACCCAATGAGATTGGCGTATAATTTCCCCATGGTTCAATGTCCCTAGTCTCACAGTGAGTGGGAGCCGTTCGGGAATTACACATGACTGGTCCTTCGGGTAACCAAATTGAATATTCAATCTCTAAATCACTGCCGGGGAAATCTGTGGTGATGAAATTCGCACCCGTATCCAATGCTTTCTCAAATCGGGTATAGTTCACCTCTCGCGCCTCATTTGTTGCTTCATCAGGACGGGTACGAACCATGAATCCCAGATCTGAGGCATCGCGAAGGCGGTCCCCATGTGAATCTGGGTTGACGAATGAAATGATACTGGCAAGAGAATGGTTTTCATCTACAATCGCAAACATGGTTTGATTCTCTAACGTTGGATTCCGTTCTACATACAAATCCCGAATCTCAGTTTTATCCAAGAGAACGAAGAGTGTCTTCCCACGACTCGACTCTAAAGTGGGCCATCCCTCAGTGGTAATCGCCGTGCGTAAATCTGCGGCATCCCCTTGGACATCCGCGGGTGTAATCGTTTTGTTCGCAGGCCATGTTGCTGCGATTTCACTCTGAATCATTTCTAAAATATCCAGTTCATCGACAACAACTGGCACATTTTTCGGCTCAACAAAAATCCACAAAGGTGCATGTTCTGGATTTTCATTTGACCAATTCAGTAACACGTCCATACAGACTGAAAATTCCTCACAGTTTGAGGAAGGGTCCAATGTTGTGTGATAAACGCGCAGGCCCATGCCTGGGATGAAATGGACATCAAGTTCGAATTGCCTGACCCCCAACCGGTCAGCTTGTACATTGAGTTCTGCATGAGTGTAATTGTTCTCAGGGTTGAGCGCAGCGATCCCTGGTGTTTTGACATGGTACGAATTGTGGGTCCCTTTCATCGTCAAATCATTGAGTCGAATTTCTTCCAATTGTGGTTCAGGTGCCGGCTCATCTTCACCAAAACAGCCCGCGAGTGTGGTCATTAGCATCAGGACCACCAAACTGAGTGCAGTTCCCTTCATGTCACCACCTAAACGTGTTGATAATACGTTTTCACAGCCTCTTCTAACTCGGCAGAAACAGCATTTTCATCGATTACTAGCGTCTTTCCATTTTGACGAAGCGGGCGCCCATCGACCCACATGTCGAGACAGTTTCCGTGATTGTAAATCAAATTCGCCAACAACCTTCGACCATCGCGTCCAATCGGGCGCATTCGAATATCATCTAGATCCCAAGCCACCCAATCCTTTGAGCCTCTGACTCCCAATTCATAGGATTGAACTGGATCTAACAAGGTAGCATCCCAGTGATCATGTCGTTGAATCAAACTGGCGGCCTTCATTTCAGCACGCATGTCCAATGCGTTGTTACTCGCTGCCCCATCTGTTCCCAAGCGAACATCAACACCCGCATCGATCATTGCGGGGTACGACATCGTACCGCCTGTCGCCAATTTTTGATTGCTGACAGGGCAATGTACTGCGTGAACTTCATGCTCTGCCAAGATTCGCATTTCACGCTTGGTCACCCAACCGCAATGTGCACAAACAGTCCCTTCTTGGAAGTATCCAATACTGTCTAGATATTCAATCGGATACATCCCATGTTTGGCATGACAATCGGCCACCTCTTGTCGTGTTTCCGAGGTGTGAATACTTAGTGTGCATCCGGTTGATTGTGATACATCAGCAGCCTTTTTCAGTAAATCCTCAGAACAAGAATATACAGAATGTGTGGCGATTCCAAACGAGACTCGATCCGGAGCCGAGGAACCACTTCTGACCAAACCTTCGACGTGTCTCAGTGCATCCCCTGAACCCGCTTTGAAATTCGGTGTCAATCCATCAGTAATCGGACCACATACAATCCCCCTGAGTCCTGTTTCTGCAAGAACTTCACCGACAACTTCCGGGTGGTAATACATATCACAGGCGAAGGACGTTCCAGTGGCGATTAGTTCCGCCGCCGCAGCTCTCGTTCCGATTTCAACAAATTCGGGAGTCAATCCTTTTTCAGTTGGAAAAATGCTCTCTTCCAACCATTGCATCAGCGGCAATCCTTCACCCATTGATCGGTTGAGGACCATTGCCAAATGAGTGTGCCAATTCTGGAAGGTTCGGGTCAGTAATCGTCCACTTCCATCCATTTGGAATTCGACATCCTCATCACCGATACTTCGAATCCAATCACCATCGGGTTGCAGGATAAAATCACCATGGTGTGGGCGTCCATCGACGTCAATCAGCCAAGAATCTGTATACCGAACCAGCCCACTCGTCTCGTCCGCCATATTGGGTTGAGAAAATCGACCATCCATCAGTGTTCTTGCCTCAACTTGAAATCAGTCCCTTCGATGGACGGTTGATGTCGGACCCCTATCGCACACTCGGGGTTTCCAAAGATGCGCCACATGCAGAGATCAAACGCGCCTTCCGAAAATTGGCGCGACAATATCATCCGGATCGCAATCCGGACGATTCTGCGGCGGAGGAACGATTCAAATCTGTACAGGGTGCTTGGGAGCAGTTGGAAACACCAGAAAAGCGCAGACAATTCGATGAAGAGCAGCAGATGAAACAGGCGTTCGGAGGCATGGGTGGAATGCCAGGTGGTGCAGGCGGAATAGGAATCGAAGATCTCCTCCGTCAGGCAATGGGTGGCGGTGGGCGCCGCCAATCCTCACCATTCTCTAGGCAATCACGAGCACCCCAACCTGAGGTGACAAAGGGGGCGGACATTTCTTCTCCACTTGATATCGATATTGAGCAAGCATTGGAAGGGGGGCAAATTCAATTCACACACAATCGATTGGTTCGCTGTTCAGAATGCAATGCACGAGGATGTGTTCATTGTACAAATCTAGGTGTTCGCCGCAAAAAAACACGTTTGACCGTTAAAATTCCAAAGGGAGCCAAACATGGACAGCAACTGAAGTTGCCCAAGATGGGCAATGAGCACCCTTCTGGTGAACCAGGCGATCTCACCGTCACCCTCCGAATAGATGCTGAAGAAGGGAGACGTTGGGAGGGTGAACACCTCATCCAAGAAGTCGCAGTATCATATTCCACCTTGATGTTGGGGGGTGATGTTCGGGTATCGACTCCTGCTGGAAAAACAGTATCTGTGAAAGTCTCTGCAGCAACTCGAATAGGTGATAGAAAACGCTTGCCAAAAATGGGTTATGCCGGTGCAGATTTAGACATCGAATTCATTCTCGATGAATTGGATTCCCTGTCATCACCGCAAAAGGCGGCTCTAGAGTCACTTAGAGACGCGGGCTTGTGATAAACACGCCCTTAAACCAGATTCTCTGGCCATTAATCGGTGGGCCCCATGAAGGATTTCTCAGATCTTGCAGATTTTGCAATCCACCACCGGACTAAATTTCATGTCGCAATCGTACTATTTTCAATTTTGATGGTACCTGGTTTATTGCAAACTTTGACCCCAATCGATGTCGAGTCTTATGACATGGAAAGTCCAGAAATGGATGCCGAGAAAGTCGTCAGTGACGAATTCTCAGCAAAGGAATTGACGGTAGGGTTTCTGGTTTCAATCCGTGACCCTTCTTTCATTGAGAATGGTAATCAAGCACCGCATACTAATGCCGATGGTAATCCCGATCGGTTGGCCTTACCTACGCCAAATGAAATTGCAAGTTTCCAAGGGACTGGTGAGGGTTTTTCCGGCGAAGGAATCCCAGAGGGTGGTGTCTTCAATCTCACATTTCTACGTGAACTAGAACAGAAAATCAATGTCGTGAGGGATGATCCACTCTCTGAATTTTATCGCCCCGTCGTCAGTGAATTAATCGGGGAGAGTGCAAATGGAACACTGTCATTGTTTGAACAATTTGAAGCATTCATGGACAATCGTTCACTCTTGACAAAATTGACAATAGATTTGTTTGGAAACGTCGTCGAGCCACCTACCAATTGGTCCGACTGTGGGGAATTGGAATGTCTTCAATTTGATGATGAAAACTTAACACAAGCTCACATTGATTTGGCCGCAAATCGCATGATTGTAGCGAACCCAGGTATATTCCTTCGTTGGACCTCTACGGATCGAGCCTTCCTCCCCGATCCTGAAAGTCCAGTCATCGGTCCAGTGGGTGGACAGATTGGCGAAGATGGTTTTGAAGGCGCAATTTGGATGCCGGGGCGTTGGTCTGCATCATCGACATGGATTCTAATTCAACTTGACAAAGAAGCGATGGGAGATTCAGGATTCACATTTGTTTGGGGCGATGCTCGTTCCGAACCAGGTTCGTTGACTTGGCATGGTCTAGAATTGTATACGACCCCTCCAGATTTAACCAGCGAAGAATGTCGGGAAAGCAAAGAATCAGGAGATGGTCCCTGTTCTGCCGATTGGGCATTAATCAGTCTTGAACAACACATCAGAGCTACCGATCAACAATCTGTGACACTCATTGCCCCGCCGACAGGAATCAACATTGAAGTCAATCGAGAACTACAGCAATCAGTCATTCTTCTCGCTGCAATGTTTGTCTGCGTCATGGTCTTGTTATGGGGCAGTTTGCGCCGTTTTTCTGATGTTGCCATCGTGGGCACAACTCTTGGATTCAGTCTATTGTGGATGCAGGGCCTGATTGGTTGGGGCATGATTATTGGCACTTCCATCGATGTGAAAATCATCAGTCGAAGTCAATTCAGCAATCTACTCCCCATTCTAATTTTAGCACTCGGAATCGACGACAGTTTACACGCACTTCATCGATACAAAGAGGAGCGTAGTAATGGAAGAACAACCAAACAAGCAGTGCATACCAGCCTATCTCGAGTTGGCCGCGCCATCATGCTCACATCCATGACGACAATTGCTGCTTTCTCGGCCAATCTTACATCGAGTATCCCGGCACTGCGATCTTTTGGTCTAGAAGCCGCACTCGGTGTCGCCTCTGCGTTTGTTCTGACGGGTCTTTGGGCTCCACTGATTCGTTATGATATCGACAATTGGATGCAGCAACGTGGACGATTGGCAGAAGAATCAGGTAACCAATTGTATCTGGTCCCCAAACACTGGTTATCCCGACTATCTGGTGGCTCCGCTTGGGCGGCTCCAATCATCCTCACCATTTCCATCATTCTGACCGCCATCGCTACCCCGGTGATGCTGTCTCTTGAAGGTGATTTCAAAGTTGAAGATTTCATTGACGAAGAGGCTGAATTTGCCCAATCAGTGTTTGTGATCAATGATCGATTCAGTGACGAGGGTGAACCTGCACTGATGCTAATTGAAGGTGACATGTTGAATCCAAAAGTCTTCGCAGCTCTCGAAGAACTCAAAATGAACATGAATATACAAAGCGAAGAAGATCCGAATAGATTCACAAAAAAACCAACAGGCGAGGTAGAATTAATTTCAATGGATGATATTGTGAATTGGGCGATGGGTAGTTTTGTCTTGAATTCCGAACCATTCACACTTGCAGGATGGAACGCTTCTCTTCCTGGAAACGGCGTTAACTGCGAGGTTCTCCCCTTCACCGGATTGCCCGACATCTCAACGAGGGGTTGCTTACAATTTTTGTATGGATTCTCATCAATTCATGGAATCCCTGGTGTAGGCCAAATTCCTGAAATCCCCACAAGTATTACTGAATTGTATATTTCACCTAATTGTGACATCAATCCAAATGCGACTCACCTCTGTGTGGATGGAACTGACCCAGAATACAATCGCATGACGATGCGATGGGGGATCATCCAACCAGAACAGTTTACGATCACAAAACAGGTTCTAAGCGAGCTTGGGCGTGATCTGTCCCCATTTGCCAATCTATCCAGTGGCGAAATGGGTACCCGCAGTAGTTTGGATACAGCATCTGACGAATATCCAGTGACTTGGGTAATTGCAACAGGTTCCCCCGTGACTCGATATGTTGCAGCCTCAAGTATGCAAAATGAATTACAAGGTACCTTAATCTTGGGTGTTTATCTCTGTCTCATCACATTGTGGTGGGGCTTCAGGCCGAGTGTCAACCAATCGGTTGCGGCTCTGCGGCGTGGCAAAGAGGAAATCGCTTTGCTTGCGACGTATGGCTTACTTGCTGGTTTTGCAATCGGTGTGGTCATGGGCCAAATCTACGGGGGAATCGTTGGTGGAATTTGTGGCCTAGCGATTTTCCTACTGAATTTCATGTGGGGTGAACGGGCTCTCGCTTTCGCAGTCATTACCACCTTCCCAATCTTGGTTGTCGTCGTTTGGCTGTATGGTTTAATCGCGGCTGCAGGATATGGACTCAACATGGTAACTGTTGCCATTGCAGCCATGAGTTTAGGCGTTGGAATCGATTATGTTATTCACGTGGTTGAACGTTATCGCGAGGAACGTGAAAAGGGTCGTTCCGTCCATTCATCACTCGTCGCAATGGGTGGGGCATCTGGACTCGCATTGGTCGGATCAGCCGTATCTGATGTGACAGGATTCGCCATCATTTCGCTCTCTCCGATGGGCTTCTTTTCCGCCTTTGGCTTATTCTGTGCATTGATGATCGCACTGAGCTTTATCGCATCGATGATTATTGCTAGTAGTGTGCTTGGAATGATCGCTTGGCGTGAAATCCGAGCAGAATCATCTCGCGCAGGCGGTATTCGTCAATTACAAATCGAAGCCGAACAAAGGCTGGGTATTCGCGGTGGTGTTGCAGATGACTGATGTTCCCCGATTACGCCAACTTGAGCGTCGTGAAACCGATTTGGTATTGCGATGGAAGGATGAAACCGAACACACCGTTGGATATGCTGAACTTCGATTCTGGTGCCCTTGTGCAAACTGTAAACCACGCCGTGAGGCTGAATCGCGTAAAGAGGCATTACGGGATGAAGTCAGTCGTTTGCGGAATGAGAAACCAAAGGCGGAAAATGTGGGTGGATATGGAATACGATTCACATTTGCAACTGGCTGTAATTCGGGTATTTGGAGTACTGATCGTCTCCATGCGATTGCAACAGGGTCACCCGATCCAGATTCCTTGTGAGTGCGAAGTGTCTTAACCAGCACCCTTGTCGTTTGAATTGGCTAAGACGTGGGTTGTCCCGCTTCTTCGCTCCGCGATGTGGATGATATGGACCCGGATTCCGATGAGGGAGATGATTGGACAAAGTATGCCGATACTGGCTACACATCGACATATGATCCATGGGCTGATATGGTACCCATCACAGAAAACCAAGAAGAAGAAGAATTCGATGATGACTTCGATGATTTAGGTGATTCCAACTTACGTGGTCGTGATATTCCACGATGTCCTGCACCCGCTGGAATCGAACATACCATTGAAATTGGAACTTGCAATCATTGCCTTGGCCGTGTTGCAGGTGTCCGAATAGCCGGCGATCCTCTTGATGTGGTGGGTGAAAGAATTCGTGCACAGGCCCTTGAAAGAGATCCTGATTTGAAGGTCAATGCTGATGCTGATTGCTGCCCCTTTTGTGAAGATTTATTCCTTGATCTCGATTTGATTGTGAATCGTATTTCTGCGGAGGTTGAAGGTGTGGAATTTACCAAGGCCCAGTTGGGAATCCATTTCTCCAAAGACCATGTTGCGGCAGAAGAAGTCTTGCGCTCTACCATCGCAGCAACAGGGAGCCGTCCCCTCAAAGCAACGCTTTCAGAGGCCATCCAATCCGCCTTTTCGGAGAAATCACCAGGGGTTACTTGGGTCAAGGAGAAACCAGAGTTAATGCTGCTTTTCGATACATTGACCTTAGGTGTAAATGCAGATATCCGCGCTTTGTTCTTGTATGGAAGATATCGAAAACTCGCTCGTGGAATCCCCCAAACACGTTGGCCTTGTAGGGCCTGTAGGGGACGAGACGGGGGCTGTGAATCATGCAATGGTACCGGGCAACAGTATCCACACAGTATCCAAAGTTTGGTTTGTGAACCGATGGTTGATGCGACCAATGCTGCATCGGATGCTTTCCACGGAATGGGTCGTGAAGATATCGACGTACACTGCTTGGGCGATGGGAGACCATTTGTCGCTGAACTCAAATCTCCATTGTTGAGGACCATTGATTTGGATAAATTAACCAAGAAGATCAACAAAGCCGCCAAAGGTCAGATCGAGATTCATGGTTTGCGAGCATCAAATCGAGCTGAAGTTGCCCGAATCAAAGAAACCAAGGCTGAGAAATCATATACCATTCGTTTCAATTGTGAAAACACGTTATCAGATGAAGACATTACAACCCGGATTCAATCTCTATCAGGTCAGGTCCTTGAGCAGCAAACACCCCAGCGTGTTGCGCACCGACGTGCCGACAAGATTCGCAAGCGAAAGGTTGTCTCAATCGAGAATATACTCGTAGAAGATAACGAGGTTCAATTTGATGTCCGATGTGAATCTGGCACCTATGTCAAAGAGTTGGTTCACAGTGATGAAGGTCGGACAAATCCATCGGTCTCTGGCGTCCTAGAGGCCGACTGCGAGGTCATTTGGTTAGATGTAAAAGACATTCATGCCGATTGATTTCCGATTCATTGACAGTCGGTGCGCTTAATTAGGGGCGGCAGGTCGCCCGATTCCCCCTATAGGGGGAAAGGGAGGCACTCAATATGCGTCGAAGTAAAGGAACCCGTCAGGGCACTCGAAGTATTCTCAAGCGTTCAAAGACCGAGCGAGGCCGTTTGAACATCCGTCGTGTCATGCACAAGTATGAATCTGGCGACCGTGTTGCAATCGTTCTAGATGGTAGCCAGCAGC
>CATISE010000012.1 GCA_949538655.1 Marine Group II euryarchaeote MED-G33
ATCGAGGAAGGCTTTGGTGTCAGGATGGAGGGGGCTGTTGACGTCTACGCGTAAGAGCACGCGTTTCCCTGCCAGGCCAGCATCGGCCAGGGTCAGTACGGACCCCATTGAACACGCTGACCCGAGGGACGGTTATGACCCATTCGCCGACAGAAGACATTTGGTCGGGCACCATCTGGAGGGTGTATGGAGTGGTCGACCGATGTTCTCGCGGGACCGGAGGGTGAGGACTGGAGGGTGCCAACTTCAGAACTATCATCACGCCAATCAATTCTGATTTCAGCTCTTGAGGGGAGGAGTGCTTGGATCAATGATCCAGTCGACATGTACTGGTTGGTCGGCAATCGTCAAACTGGTGGAGTCCACATCTCTTCGGATGGGAATGTGACGCAGTACGTCAGAAATTCACTGGAAAGGGCACGCTTTGAAGCGGGTGGGAATGATGCACCTCATCAAATTGTAAGTCATCCCAGAATGTCGGTATTGAGCGATTCTGTTACAGATACACCGTCCATACAACTCGGACGCATGCCCGCTTCAGATGCAGCCTTCCTGCAATCCAAGATTGGCAATGGTGGCGATTGCACACAATTACTCTGGACACTTCGTGAAACAAAATCTGATTGGGAAATCGAACGGATGCGAGAATCTGGGGAAATCCAGCGCCAAATGTTCGAAGCCATCGATGAAATCGGCTGTGAAGGGGTCACGGAATTGGATTTGGCTGCTGCTGCTGATCATGTCAGTCGTTCAGCAGGATTCGGTAGTTTTGTCCGCATGAGAAAATGGCCGATGGATTGTGATCGGGTCGTTGTCGCCAGTGGTCGTGCTGGTGGTGTCCCTACTTTCTTCGATTCAGCTGTAGGCGGTACCGGTGCTCATCCATTGGCCGCACTGGGTGCAGGATTCAATCGTGTCAAAGCGGGTGACCCTGTGTTGGTGGACATCGTTCATGTTCATCGTGGATATATCTCTGACATGACACGAATGTTCAGTGTAGGACCCCTGGGCAAGGAATGGATTGACCGTTTGGATGACATGAATGAAATTGCGATGACAGTTCAGAATAGCCTCGGACGAGGTGAGAACTGCTCTACGGCTTGGGGAATTGGAGCCGCAAAGGCTGAGGAGATGGGACATGGGGATCATCTCATGGGAATGGCCCCAAACCAAGCACGATTCCTTGGACACAGTATCGGGTTGGAACTCGATGAGACACCAGTGGTTGCTGCTGGGTTTGATCGTCCACTACCTATCGGTGGCACGATGGCCATAGAGCCGAAGGTCATCCATCCTGATGGAGCGATTGGTGTCGAAGATTGTTGGGTTCGAACCCCGGATGGGATGTCTTGCTTATCCAGTGGAAATGATTTCCCACTGTGGACCGAATGGTGAAAATCAAACCGCAAATTTTGATGTAATGGGTTGAAATAGGGCGGTGTTCACCAACCATTTGTGCCTAGCCAGCACATTTTGATATGGTTGCAAAAAATTAGCCCAAACATTGTTCGTTTACCTTAGATTATTATGTCGATTTTGATGATTAAAATCCCGTTCTCTGAAGAAGAGAAACTCGCTGAGCTAGAAGGAGTTATCCTTGCCGATCGAATGCGTCATTGTTGGAAATTGTGGAATAAAGGTCACCCATTTGTTGAAATTTTAGACTTCAAATGTGCTGAAGATGACTTTGAGATTGTCATTTGTACAGAAGAACAGGTGTCGAATCGAAAGAAGTGGTGGGATGAAAAAATAGAGGAGTTGGTGCCATTTATTCTAGCACGATTTATCCAAGAATTGTCAATACTTCATCGCGATGATGTACCAGGTGGCCACTACCAATGTCATTTGCAGCATCATCCATCTCTTCGAATTGTTTTGACACCTGCAGCGCCAATATATCGGAACAAACTAGTTTCTATACACTCAAAATTTAGTGCAACCGCTGAGGATGCAGGAGCAAAACTGACTGATATTCGACGATTGATTTTGTTAGCTCTGAAGGAAATGTATCCATTTGGGCAAGCTTCTGGACTTCGACTTTCAGGCCATAATCCACAGGATTTACTCTCACAAGCAGCCGAGTGGATTTCAAAAGAATTTGGTGCAATTCCGATTCCGGTTGATAAGAAAACCTATGATGAAAAGAATGTCAAGAATTGTTTTTTTGCATCTGGAATTAGTGATTCGAATCGCATTTGGGAGTGTTGTCTTTTTGAATCGGAATTCACACATACAAAATTAGGCACGGGAAATTCCCATGTTGGACGGATTCGTATCTTCACTGATCAATCGAATTATGAAGTGAGAAACAGTTCACCAAAATTCAACTGTATATTGGTTTCACATGAAAATCTCACCGGGGAAAATCTTGCATTGAGACGAATGTGGATCGATTGCATCAATGGGTGGAACCAAGATTATTTTGACAGGGCATTATTCAATATCGAAGCAACTCTGCAAGCTGAAAAAATGCAACTCCTCAGAGAGTGTTACCCTGTGACTCTTATTCCCACCTCAGAGGTGAAGGTGTCCCCTGAGTTTGTGGCATTGAGGCTGCAAATTGATGAACCTAATCCGATTTTTGGAGACGTGACGAGAATTGATGGGGCATCATTCATCGATCATGCTTTAGAAGAGGGGATTTTTGAAATAATTC
>CATISE010000013.1 GCA_949538655.1 Marine Group II euryarchaeote MED-G33
CCTCGACTCCTTTGGCCCTTGCAACAGGACTTTGGGATGAATCAAATTGGTCTTGGTCACTTGATTTGAGTACTCTACCTGAAGGAAAGAATACGCTTCATATCACTGGTGAAGATGTGGATGGAAATGTTGCAGAGGATTTGCTGCTACCATTTTGGAATGGAGCGATGGCAGACTTTGTTTGGGAAGACGCGCTCATTTACATGATTATGACAGATCGCTTTGTCAACGGAGACACGAGTAATGATGGGGATTCTACCAACGCTGTACAGGGTGCGGATTGGCTTGGTGGAGATTTTTCTGGTGTCACCCAGATGATTCACTCAGGTTACTTCACCGATATGGGAGTAAATGCGCTTTGGTTGACACCATTCAATGCAGCAGCCAATGGTACTGGTTTGGCAAGTGATGGGCAACACGCAGTCTCAGCCTACCACGGTTATTGGCCCACAGCGGCCCGCGAAGTCGATACAAGGTTGGGAACTGCTGATGAGTTGCATACACTCATTGAAGCCGCCCATGATGCAGGGATTCGCGTGATGGGCGACTTTGTCATCAACCACGTTCACGAAGATCATCCGTACTTCACAGAGCATCCTGATTGGTTCAACGAAGGTTGCCTGTGTGGTGAAGCCAATTGTGATTGGACTGAGCATCGACTTGACTGTATGTTCACTCCATACATGCCTGATGTCAATTGGAAAGTTCGCAATGCCAGTGAGCAATTCATTGAGGACGTCATGTGGTGGATGGAAACCTTTGATCTTGATGGTGGTCGATTGGATGCTGTGAAGCATGTCGATGATTTGGCCATCACCAATCTGGCAGTTCGTATCAATGAGAGATTTGAAACCGCTGGGACTGATTATTTCTTGAAAGGTGAAACAGCGATGGGTTGGGCAGGTCATTCTGTGGAAAACAATGCCAATGAATACGGGACCATCAACCGTTACATTGGTCCGAATGGGTTGGATGGGCAAGCTGACTTTGTACTCTATCATGCTGTGGTGGACAATGTTTTCACAACAGAGAGTATGGATTACCAGCACTTGGATTACTGGACGGCCAGAAGTCAAGATCAGTATGTTGCCGATGCCACCATGGTGCCCTTTGTGGGTAGCCACGATGTTCCACGATTTGCCAGTCGAGCCGACCCTGGGACTGCCGATGAATGGAATCAATGGGTTGAGGATGGTTTGCCCGGTCAACCCGGAACTAACGACCCCTACATTGCAGCCTTGCATGCCTACACTTGGCTATTGTCCACACCTGGAGCTGCAGCCATTTACCAAGGTGATGAGTATGGGGAATATGGAGGGGCGGACCCCGACAACCGTCACATGTTCCGCAATGATTCACAGCTTAACGCAAACGAGAATTCTTTGCGAGAAAACATCAGTTCGATTGGATTACTTCGACAGCAATCAGAAGCCCTTCGTCAAGGAACCTATGCTTCCTTGTTCAATGCCACGGACACCATTGCATGGTCGATGACAACTGAAACAAATCAAGCGGTCATTGCCATGAACCGAGGCATTACTCCAGCAACATTTGA
>CATISE010000014.1 GCA_949538655.1 Marine Group II euryarchaeote MED-G33
CACTGACCTCGGCCATACATGCTGGCCATACAATCCACACTTGATAATTGCCTATTGTTCGGTGGTTAAAGTCAATAATTAGCCCCTCACCGATTGGTACCGTGAGAGTCGCTGTTTTCCTGCTGGGTATCCTAATTTTGCCATTGGCCATGCCTGGTGCTGTAGCGTGGAGGGCAGATGGTTGGTTGACGAACGAGTACATTGGAGGTGAGCGAATTTCGCTTGGAGACGAGTTCGGCTGTCATGGTATGCCAGACAACAATGTGTTGGACGATTTGAGTGTGATTCTTGAATGTAAGGAATATCTCACATCTCAAATTAATGCTTCTAAATGGGGTTCTGAACCACTTTCGTTTGGTGTCCCAACCGCCTCTGCGGATTCGGATATTCTGGATGCATTAAGGGTTGAAGGGTTCCGGGTGGCTGGCGATCAAATCCCCTCTAATACGAATGATAGCACATTCTGGACCCTTGAAAGAAGTGGGGGGAGCCTAGAGAAAACCATCGCATCCACCGATACGATTGAACAAGATATCGAAACGAATGGTTATGCAAATTTGTATTGGGAGGCGCAAGTCTATGATACCAATGTCCGAAGGGACAAAGATGTTCTTTCATGGATCGAATCTCAAGATTATTGGTTCACTACATGGGGTGAATGGTTTTCTTCATCGCACCCAGCGAGTGAGTCTGATCGCACAGACCAATCGATTACTCTGAAAGGAACCTCTGCAAACAATGGCGGCTGGAATGTCCCCGGCAACACGTATTTTTCAATTGAAGGTGTTCAGATTACTGATGTGTCACGAATTGACGAAGGCATCCTCAATGAATTGACCATCGATGATCATCACTTGAAGGAGGGATATCGAATCCTGGACGAATCCAGCGTAACGCTGACCATTCCAGAAGATGCCCTCGTTCAAATCACATGGGTGGGCGAAGGAGTCAATGTTCAAATCGAGGAAGGATCATTCAACAATTTCACTCCATTTATGGCTGTAGGCCACCATACAACGGATTTGTTTGAATGGAGCTCACCGTTTCAAGAATCACCCATCCGCTTCACTTGGTTAATTGAACCGCAACCTGAGCTTCAACCGTCATGGATTCTACCGATGTTGGCAGTACTCGTGATTCTGGTCGCGCCAGTCGCCATTCAATATACACTCAAGCACGACAAAGATATGCATACTCATTCGGAAGAAGAGTGAATTCGGACCCCTTCTTTCTGCATCGCATCTACAAGACGGCGGAGTAACTTTGGGTTTTGGCCCAAGTGCTCGGGCGGCATTACACCCGGCTCGGAAATCGTACCATCGGCCAGCATCTCTGCGACTTCAACTGTGACCAATCCTGTTGTTCGTGCCATGGATGACCATTGCGCAGAACCTTCGTCGATGATATCCCAACGCTCGGTTCCGTTCGCAGCATCGACTTCCACGGCCAGCCATGTGAATTCTGGTCTATCAAAATCAAATTTCCAGGCCGCAATCAATTCTTCTTCAGTATCGTCACCTGACAAATATCGATCGATATGCCCTGGCCACCTTACTGTATATTCTAGTAATTCTTCGCTGTCTATGG
>CATISE010000015.1 GCA_949538655.1 Marine Group II euryarchaeote MED-G33
ATTGAAGTTGACTGTTTGTATAACGCCGAAGGTTCTTGCCGTGTGCGTATGGGAGATACAATTGTATTCGCAGGAGTCAAATTCCAGATCATGACACCTTACCCTGACCGCCCTACGCAAGGTGGACTAATGACTAGTGCCGAAATTCGGCCTGTTTGTGGTCCAAATTGGGAACCAGGCCCCCCATCTGAAGAAAGCATCGAAATGGGCAGAGTTGTCGATCGGGGAATCCGTGAATCTGGTTGCATCGATACCAATGAATTGTGTATTTTACCTGGTGAGAAGGCTTGGCAAGTCATCCTAGACCTGTTTGCCATCAGCGATGATGGAAACCTGTTCGATGCATTTGCTTTGGCAGCGATTGCAGCGCTTCGCACCGCAATCGTTCCAGCCGAACGATTTGATGTAGGCGAGGACTACAAGTTACCAGTTGCAGGAACACCGATTATGTGCTCATATCAGAAGGTCGGTGGCCGGTTTATCTATGATGCGAACAAGAGGGAAGAATTGGGTGGAGATGAAAGAATCCACATTACACTGGGTGATGAAGGCCATGTTCACTCTCTCCAGAAGGGTCTAAGAGGGGTGTTCACCGCGGCCGAATTCAACGAGATTATGGATTCGGCACAGACCCGATGTTCCGAACTCCGAGAAATAGTACACAATTTGGAGGAATCACAATGAGTAAGCGAACACAAAAAACGGGTGCAACAGCCCGATTCGGAAGCCGCTATGGTGTTAGTGTTAGACGTAGAGCTGGATCTGCTCTCGCTAAAGTGAAGAGATCTTACACTTGTCCTGTTTGTCAATATCCTAAAGTTAAGCGCCAAGCAAGTGGAATCTGGAGTTGTAAGAAATGTGGACACACATTTGCAGGCGGTGTATGGGAACCATTCACGCGTGCAAGTGACACGAACAACAGAATCATTCGACGTGGCCTGGAGGGTGCGACTGCAACTGATATGGCTGTCATCGCGTCACAAAAGGCAATTGATTTCGAGCGCGCTCAAGCGGAGGCTGAAGAGCGTGGTGACGAAGAAGAATAATCACTGGTCGGCAACGATTTCAACGAAAAGTAGCGATTCTGCTGCTTTAGAAGCCAGTCTTGCTTGTGAAGAGGTTGAGTGTGAACTCAAAGGTGATGAATTGTTTGTTACGATATGCGGCATATCGGCATCCGATCTACGTGCAAAATACAATTCCACCATGCGCTCACTAAGAGCCGCAAGTGAAACATTATCTGTAATCAATTGAAGTGATATAATGAGTGAAAATATTTCCCTTGAACAAATTGTACAAGAACTACAGATGGTTGCCCAACAACTCGTTTCAGTGCAAACGCAAGTTCGAGAATTGGAAGGCACAATCAATCATCTTGCAAATCAAATCGATGGCAATTCAATCTATCAGCAGGTTGGACCATTATTGGTCGAAGTAGATGATATCGGTGCATTAAGGGATAGTTTAACTGAAACCAGCCGTCAACTAAGTGATCACGCGGAGAAATTAAGTGCGCGAGAAAGTGAATTGCGCACGGCTTACGAATCGGCAGTGAAACAATTCGAATCTTCATAGGTGATTGTTTGTCTAAATCTCGTGTCAAAGACATGGAGCATCTAAATCATTGGATTGGTGAATCGATAAAGAGAGGCGCAATCGCTATTCTTACACATCGTAATGGTGATATGGACACCGTCGGTTCTGCCTGCGCACTTGCCAATATCATCGGCCCCAATGCAAGAGCTTGTGGAGTACACCTGTCGACAATGGCTAGAACGATGATTGCAAAAACTGGAGCTGATTTCCTCGTCATGGATTCCAATCAACCTTCATGGCCTCGGAATCTTGGTGGCGTAATCATCGTGGATGCAGCAGGCCCCAACCAGCCAGGTATCAAAATTCCAGATGTTCCCAAATGCATCATCGATCATCACTCGGCTGGAGAATCATTTGAGATTAAACAATCAGATTTAGAAATCAACTGGGATACCTGCTCAACAGCTGAAATTATCCAACTATGGGCTGAAACATATGCTAGCAATCGGATTGACAATCAATCGAGAATGTTGTTACTAGCAGGCATCATCACTGATACAGGACGTTTTCGACATGCAAACGCAGATGCCCTTTCATCAGCTGGACGTTTGGCTGATGAATCAAAAATCGATTTTTCGGAATTTATTGAGGACATGGAATCGGTTGAATTGAACAATTCACAACGCGTTGCCATTGCCAAAGCACTTACACGGGTTGAAACATTAGACGCAGGTCGCTGGTTCTTATCTTATACAAAAGCAGGAACAAATGAAGGCATCGTGGCAAGAACTTTGATTTCGGCGGGGGCGGATATCGCTCTTGTCTGTAGGCGTATCAAGGGGGAAACAAGATTGACTGCTAGAGCAAATCGGAGTGCAACCCGTGGTGGTGTCCACCTAGGGCAATTGATGCAGAATATGGTTGACCGAAGTGGTGGCGAGGGCGGTGGCCATGCTGGAGCTGCTGGGTGGACTGGGAAGATCGATGAAATAGATGCAACTTCCGGATTTATTTCACTACTAATGGCAAGCCAGGGTGATGACTGATGGACCCTCGAAACGTGGTCTCAGAAATTTTATCTGGAGGCATATCTGTTTTTACTCCTAGAAACAAACATGATGCACTGATTGTTGCTGAGCAAGCCATTTTTGAGGGTCATAATGAACTAATGGAAAATTTATCACCGCTGCTTACAGATATTGAATTACAAATTCTTGATTTTCGAATGGCGCAATTATCGAATGACGCTCCATTGGCACAGCAATATTTGACCAATGCTTTGAAGATGAGCCGTACGAAAGGGACGCGTGATCATCTGCTTGAAGCAAGAATACGTATGGAATGGGGTATACTACGCGCGAGTATCGGCGAATTCGATGATGCTGGCGTCGACTTAAAATGGGCAGTCGAAAGAATGTCAGCGCTATCTGAAGGTCATCGTTGGCACGGAATCGCCCTATTGAATATGGCAGAATGGCATCGTAGCAGGGGCGAATATGGGATGGCTCTTGCTGTGCATGCAGATATTTCCAGACATGGTCCACATTTGATTGAAATCATTTCCATTTCACGTCGCAGAGCAGCTGAATTACTTATAGAGAAAGATCACATTTACAGCGGCCTCAGAAATCTCTGGATTGCCCATCATGGTTTTCGACAAACAAACATGGAAGTTGAGGCGATTGAAGCTGGATTGCATTGGATTGACTTGGGTCTGACCGAAGTCTCCGAGGAAGCACCAAAAATGACTGCCGCAATCGAGGAGGCTGCACCACGTTCAGCGGGTGAAGCCAAAAATAGGGTTTGGATTCACCCAACAGATTTGGAAATGATGTGTGATTGGTTGCATCCAAGAGTTGAAGACGAAATCGCCAATACAGTGTTAGAGGATGCTTCTCAAGCACTCCAATCATAGTTGGAAAATAAACTCAATTCTTTTTCATCCCAAGCCAGTGGATGTGGGGTAGTGAGACACCAACCAACTTCGTCAATTTTAGGGTCTAATGAGTCCCAAGGTTCAGGTATTGGTTCAATATCAACTTCGATCCAAACCACATCACCACCTCCCTCTGCAAGGTTGGGGGCATGTTTGCGAGCAGTACCTAACAATCCAGTCTCCTCGTAAACTTCGCGAAGAGCAGCCATTTCACATTCTTCACCATCTTCGACCCAACCGCCAGGCAACTCCCAGCCCCTTTCATTGTGACGTACCATTAGCCAACAAGCACCATCGGACCCAATTGGTTTCGGCGGCATACCAATCGGTGTTACCCACGCAACCACCCATTTTTTATTCATATAATCCCTCATGGAATGTTGACATTATCGTCTGCTGATAGTCCATCTTGCGCCTGAACCAAATAAGATTCAGCCCATATTTCTCCGCGTGTAATCAATCTCCTAGACAAGAAAAATGCACTAGCATATTCTCCTTTAACCAAAAGGTCAATGAGTTCTACTTCGTCTTCGTTTTCTGTAATTTCATCAACTTCGAGTTCGACAGTATCTTGATCAACTGGTAAAAATCGGTTGGCCAAAGTCTGCATTTTTGATAGGAATTGGTCGCGAACATCAATTGATGGCTGGCTCCAGGGTAAACGTTTCCCTGTTTCCATTTGCACTTCCATGCGATGGCGAAATTGGTCACGAACATCCAAATGTGGAGCATTATTTTGGGCTTGGTCATAACAAAACCAAGCTTCATCAAATGAACCCATTCGTTCATGTGCACGGGCCAATTCTATCCACATTTCGTAGTTCTGTGGGCGGTTGGACAACAGTAATCTGGCCAAAGGTATGCAAACATCGTCACCTTTTGATTTCCACAATCTCTCGACTCTACGTCCAAACAAAACATTGCATCGGGGGTCAGACAGGTCTAGAATTTCAAAGCGTTTACAGAATCCAATAATATCCTCATCACTCATTGATTTAAACCACAAATCAGGGTCCAGGTGATCTTTGCTCAGTGCAGCTTCTAGTAATTCTGTACCGACATCTAGAACACTGATTTTTTCCAACTGTTTGACCTGTTCAGGATCTCTACCCAATACTGAAAATAGGTCACTAAGCAATGCACGTAATCCAACTTCATCTGTTAGCATGACTTTGACCTTAGCCAACATTCTCCAATTTTCTGGATGCGTAAAGTCGTGCAAAAGTGATTGCCTAGCATTCTGTTCCGCCCAACCCAAGTTCTCAGCCGCACGTTCAGAATCAGTTTCAGCCAAACGCAAAAATTTCTCTGATTGCGAGCGATGACGATCACCAAGACTGCGTCGTGGATGCTGTAGACTGCCAGACAATCCTTGCGCCAAATCATCACCTATTGTACTGAAGTAAATGGTGCAGGGTCAATGTCTGGAGGCAGGGTAGCATCATACCCTATCTTCGATGTAGTCCCATCCACTGAACGAGAAGGGTCTAAACTGCTGCCTTTCTGTCCGGAGAGAATGATTGTATCTTTGTCTGGTTGCCATCTTGTCATCAGTGCCCACTCAACACGGACAGGGTCACTTACATCGATATCTTGGTTGACAATTGTCACCGATTTCATGCTTCTATGTCCATCAAGTGCGGCAGTAATCGACTTGCGACCATCATCGCTTGTTTCCGGTGTGATACTGACGACGGCAGATAACCATCCACAACCTCCTTCAGTCATGTGCACATCATGACACATCGTTACCTTGGAAACCGCATCTTTAATCGTTGGAGCACGAGGTAGTCCCATCAGAGCTTTATGTTCAGCTTCAGCAGGAATCAGAGCATGAAAAATCGGATTGTTCCTGTGGTGAATAGAATGAACCTGAAACACGGGTTCCATTCTTTCATCATCCAGAGTTCCTGTGATGTCGACATAAGGTGCCTCAACGTCATCATCAAGAGTAATCTCTGCAGTCATTGCATATTCTGCATTTGCCGGTACAGGGATACCATTGGACAATTCGACCATCGGCAGTGGTTCGCCGTAGAATCTATGATGCAATGTCGATGCCACAGTAAGTTCGTCAATATGTTCGTTAAATGACATTGCAGCTGCAAGTAGCACGACGGGGTCACACCCGTTTACAATGGCAATTGGTATGGTCTCACCACGTTCTCTTGCAGTATCCAACATGGTTCGCAAGTGACGGGGTACGAGTCTCGCGACTACATGGTTATCATCACGAAGGAATTGTCGATGAAAGGACACGTTTCGCTGCCCATCATATTCTGCAATGACGATGCTTGCAGACATATATCGACCACGATCTTCACGGTAATGGTGTGGAATCGGCAATTTCGTTAGTGCAACAGTTTCTTGGGTATTTTCCATCACAGGGCCAGATTCGACCATGACGGGCTCTTGACGATTTTGCATTGCCCAACCCAGCACATCAATCAATTCGCCAGGAGTTACATTGAACACATCGCATAATCGATCACGGGATAGGACATTGAGTGCAGCTGAATGACCGGGTGCTTCGATGATGTCTGACACAATCATGTCATGTTTACGTTCACTGGAGAGGTCGAATAGGCCATGTATACATGATACTGGGTTCGGAGGTGTGTGTGCTCCAGCGAGGTGGTCGCGAAAGGCCATATGTGTCTGGGTGTGGGCCAAACGTATGATGATTAGGGGCGAATGGACACAAATTCGCCGCTGCGTGCACTGATTCATACCCGTCATGCTCATATACGGAAGGTTGGTCGCCGGATTGCTCCGTAGGAGAGGTAATGCACATGGGTCGCGGATTGTTCTCAGGACCAAAGATGAAGTCGGACCG
>CATISE010000016.1 GCA_949538655.1 Marine Group II euryarchaeote MED-G33
ACCAGAACCAGAACCAGAACCAGAACCAGAACCAGAACCAGAACCAGAACCAGAACCAACTTGCATTGACGGCGAGACACGGCCCGCAGGGGATGATTGCAATGATTGCGTCTGTGGAGGTGGCGTATGGGCTTGTACCGATATGGCTTTCATGCCAGCAGATGGATCAACCACCTCGAGTTCTGGAGGGATGACGACTGCGCAGATGATGCGAGTTGTGATCGGTGTGTTGACACTCATCGCCGGCGCTTTCCTCATCACACTGGTCGTTCGTACTCGTAATCAGGACGATGAAGAGAAGTTTTCGTAGAACCGAAGGTAATCACTGATCATACGTGCTCCAGTAAATCTTGCACTTGTGGCAATCGATGCGCGCATCATGTCATTCCAGTGTTCAGGTCGGCCATTCCAAGCAGCTAGCACCTCATGTTCTAGGGTGTCATACACCGCGGCTGCATCACGAACATCATCTCGATCATCCTCACCTTCACCAATACCCCAACCATTGACACCATGTTCGCATGCTTCGGGCCACCAACCATCGAGAATACTGCAATTGGGGACACCATTCATTGCGGCTTTCATTCCACTGGTTCCGCTGGCTTCCATGGGTCGAATCGGGTTGTTCAACCAGATGTCTACTCCACTGGTCATTGCCAGTCCCGTATCCATCGAATAATCCTCTAGGAAAGCGACTGGGATTTCATCTGACACTTGTGCAGCCCCTTCGAAGATATCGCGGATGAGTTGTTTCCCACCTTCATCACGGGGATGTGCCTTGCCCGCGAAGACGAACTGAATTTTACCAGAACCGAGTGCACACAGTCTCTCAAGATCGCTGAAAACAAGATTCGCCCGTTTGTATGTTGCAAATCGCCGCGCGAAACCAATTGTCAACCGCTCTTTGTGAAATTCAACACCTGTCGAAACTCTGACAAGATCACGGAGGATTGCGCGCGCCTCTTCTCTAGCATCCTTCAATCCAGCATCCGGAATTTTCCCAGCGTGAGCCAAAATGGTCGGGTCATTCCTCCAACCCTTGAGGTGCTCATCGAACAGATTTGACATTGCAGGACTTGTCCACGTTTCATGGTGAACTCCATTCGTAATTGGATGAATGTGTGTCCCCTCAAACATTCCACTCGCCACATATGCATTCAGATTCGATACAGCATTGACTTGGCCTGCGAGAGCCACTGCTAGATGACTCATTGAGCAGATATTTTCGTCTCCAACAAGTTTCCTTGCGTCGTCTGGAAACAATTCTCCTAAGACCACTTCAACATCGTCCCAACCAAATCGATCATGACCTGCAGGAACAGGTGTATGGGTGGTGAATAGGCAGCGCTGCCTGAGTTCTTCACGACTCCATCCTTGATGCAACATTTCGAGCATCGCAAACGTGCAATGGCCTTCGTTCAGATGCAATCCTGTAATCTCATGTCCCAGTGCCTGTAACGTACGAATTCCACCTACACCTAGCAGATACTCTTGTCGAATTCTCGTTGAATCATCACCACCATAGAGTCGATTTCCTAGACTTCGATGGTCCGGCGAATTGTCAGGATGTTGTGTATCGAGGAAGTAGGTGGGCAATCCCTTAATTTCGTAGACCCACACCTTAGAATAAAGCGTCGTACCATCAAGTGGCAAGGAAATTTCAATGCCTGTATCACTGAGATAATCATGCGGATCAATCTCACCGAATGTTTCCGTTTGGTTGCCTTTATCATCCAAATGTTGCCGACCATACCCTTCTCTGTATAACAGAGTACAACCGACAAGATCGACACCAGCATCCGCCGCCGATTTGATGTGGTCACCTGCGAGTACACCAAGCCCCCCAGAATAGGTGTGGAGTCCGCTTTCGAAACCGACTTCGGCAGAGAGGTATGCAACACTCATTCGAACCATCTCGGTCCGCTTCCACAGTCCTATGAATTTGACCCCTAAGGGATTAGAAATCTCTCAACGCTTGAAGGCGCTCCAATTTCCATTCGAAAGTTCTGGCCAGTCAAATCTCCATCCCCAATTCCCTGTTGTTTTTCCAGGTACATTCATTCTCGCTTCCGTGCCCAGTTGAAGAATATCCTGAATCGGTATGATTGCCAATGGAGCTCCTGACTCCATGGCCAATCGAATCAGTGTGTCACATGCATTTTCTCCAGCGAGGGCCACTTCCGCAATACGGACTTTCCTCTTGTTTGGTGCATCGTCCCACCATCCCATCGTGGTGTCATTATCGTGTGTTCCCGTGTAGACTACGCGGTCTTTGGAAAGGTTTGCAGGTCGATGTGGGTTGTCTTCATTTTCATCATCAAATCCAAAGTGAAGAATCGACATGCCGGGCAGGTTATGCCTTTTCCGCAATTCAGTTACACTCTCAGGAATGATTCCCAAATCCTCAGCCACGATGAGTGTATCTCCTGAAACATCGATGATGGCTTGGAGAATTTCATCGCCAGGCCCACTCAACCATTGGCCATTTCTTGCAGTTTCATCTTCAATGGGAATGGCCCAAGCTGAATCAAAACCACGAAAGTGGTCAATTCGAACCATGTCGAAAAGACCACACATTCGTGCCATCCTCATTCGCCACCATGTCCAATCATCCTCACGATGCGCGTCCCAATTGTACAGCATTGTGCCCCAACGTTGCCCATCCTCGGAGAAGTAATCTGGAGGGACGCCGGCCACAACATCGTGGAGGAACAGATTTGGTCTCACCCAAACATCGACCGAATCTTTGGCTACAAAGATGGGTACATCTCCAAACAGCTTGACCCCTTTTTGCGTGGCATAGTGTCGAAGTATCATCCAATCTCTTTGGAATCGAACCTGATTTAGAATCCTGCCACGTATTCTTGGCATGTGCTTCTGCATGGCTTCTTCAATGGCTTCTGGGTGTCGATCACGCAAGGGTTCTGGCCATTCAAACCATGGTTTTTCATCGTGAATTTGTTTGAGAACATCATACAATCCCCAATCCCACACCCAATGCGCATTGACACTGAGCCAATCGCGAACCAATTCATGGTCGGGATCATCCTCAAACGAGGGGTCGCACAATTTTACCCAACCTGCGAAAGCACTTGTTGATGCATACGGGCTTCGGTATTCATCGGGTGGTGTAAGTGGCAAAACTTGCCACACAGAAATTCCAGCCTCGGCAATTAAATCGATAAATGTGAATGCGTCAGGTCCCAACTTTCCAGATGGCAAGGATGTGATGTGACACAATACACCAGCCTCGCGCATACCCGGCCTAGGGTTGGGGAGGTGGAAAACCTTTGATGTCAAGTGGCCTCGCCGGACCAATGACTCGGACAGCAATCA
>CATISE010000017.1 GCA_949538655.1 Marine Group II euryarchaeote MED-G33
ACACCACATTCAATTTCGACAGGACGCATTTCGTCCGCTTTACGACCATCTTCTCGGATGCCGTTTTCATCCATACACTGGTAATCTCCATATCCCATATTTTCACTTCCTAACTCTCACTCACTCATTTCCAATGCATCGATTCGATCTTTCAATCCAGGAAGGTGTGCTGTATCTCGAATCAGTTTCAATGCTGATCGAACATCACGCATCCCATCGTGCTCACCATCGAGCCAGACTCGACCATTTTGTCCTACGACTAGTCGACACTGACCCAAATCCTTGAGGGTCTGCAGCATGCTGCCACCCTTTCCTATGACTTGAGGAATAATATGTGGAGGAATCTCTTCCAATAGACCGGATTTCAATTTCCGGAGGCCCATGCCTTTCATGGTTGCAACCGCTGAATGTGTTTCATCGACTTCTTGGATACGACAAAGCACCGCTTCGCCAACATTGAGGTGTTCGCGCACAGCGCCGAACTCGACCTTCCATGGTGCGAGGCTCATTGGTAAAATAGCATTGAAAGAAGCCCCAATGTCTAGAAACCAAATATTGTTGGTCATGCCTTCGACAAATCCGATTACTAGGTCGCCCGCTCGTGGCACATATCGACTACTAACTGGGTCAATACTGATTGTCTTTCCATTTTCTCGCAGGGTTCCCATGCGCATTGCTACAAATTCGCCGTTGATTCGACGAATACCGTGCCCTGCTTCGGCGCCTTCGTGCACGCCGACACGCTCGCCCGGATGGACGAGCCGCACAGCACCCGAGTCATGCTCGGTAGGGGTGCTGTCTTCACTCATTTCGTATTCACTCCGGCCCGCCGACCCAACGCCCCTCTTTAACGGTGCCCACCCCGTAGGGGTGTGTTTTACACCTCAATTGAGTTCCTTAACATCGGTATTTGGGTCTCGTTTTGCAACCTTTGAGAGATACTCTCCTTTCATCCCAGCGGGGATTTCAACAACGAATGCCCAATCGCCATTTTCAAGCCACTGCTCCTTAATGACATCGCTTCGAACCTCTCTTTGAACCGAACCATACGCAGATCCAGATACACGAAATGCGAGTTTTATCGTGTCGAAAGAAAGTGGGATGACTGGGCGCAGAACTTTGACCGCATCCTTGATTTGACGTTCCACAGACAAAAACGGGTCAGGGTTCCACCGCAATTCATCCAGTGCGAGCTCAATTCGTGTTGCAGGGTGTGGTGCTTTACTTCGTGGATCTATTGCTGTTCTGGAAATTTCTGTGATGATTTGTTGACGCTTGTCAGATATCATTTGTCGGCGCTGAACAGTCGTCAACTGAATCGACCCTTTGGTCAATATCGCAGTGACACAATCGTGTAACTCTGTCGTACCAAATGTGGATAGTATTTTTTCCTCTGTTGGCCTTTCTCCACCTCTGGCATCATGCCAAATTTCATCGGTAGCCAGTAGGTCATCGAGACTTACGCCCATCGGGTCCGACTTGAACAAATCAACAAGTTCAGGATCAACGAGGATTTCGTAACGCTTCCCACCCTTCTCTAAACGGGCGACAACTGCGCTATCCAAACTGACCATGGTTACCCTCACTCATCATATGCGGGCTTGAGTTTCTCAATGTGTGCGATGGTTTCTGCACGAGATAGAACACGATATCCTGATTCATCGATGACTGCAATTTCGACTGCGTCTTTGTTGAGTTTGGCTTCGATTGATTCACGGAGTGCTTCTAGACCCATCTTGATTCCAGCATTTAGAGTCATATTGGGTTTCCAATTGTTTTCAAAATGCTCGACTACAGTATTTCTTCCTCTACCAATTGCACCTGCGTGGTAGGACTGGTAAGCGCCGGATGGATCTGTCTCGTATAGGTGAAGGCCATTTCCGTCAACGCCTGCGATTAGTAAAGCAGTACCGAATGGTCGTGAGCCGCCATACTGTGTGAAAGATTGTTTAAAATCGCAAATTCTCTTTGCCAATGCATCTACAGGAATCTTATCACTGTAAGTAATCCGATTTATTTGACATTGAACACGGGCGCGGTCGACAAGTTGTCGCGCATCGGCGACCAAGCCGGATGTGGCGAAGCCAAGATGATCGTCAATTTTGTATACCTTCTCAATGGACTCTGGAATAATCAATCGACTGGAGATGCGTTTATCCACTACCAAGATTACACCATCTCGATATTTCAGCCCAGCAGTAGTCGTTCCACGCTTGACTGATTCCCTGGCATATTCTACCTGAAATAGTCGCCCATCTGGGCTGAAAGTTGTGATGCCATGATCATATCCTCTTCCACTCGGCTGCATTTGAATCCCTCCGCCGACCTTCGGTGTCCCCTTTGAACCTTCGTCGGCTAACCCTTGCGCGTGAATGGAGGTTCTTCAACACAGGGGGCGGCGGGTCTATCGACCCCAATCGAATAGACCCCCATATGCGAGTCCTCATCATGTCCTCTGGAGGGAAGGATTCCTCGTATGCGACATGGTGGGCAACATTGCGGGGCTGGGAGGTTTCAGGATTGGTCACCATTCGGGTAACTGGGGGGGATTCAATGATGTTCCAGGTTCCTTCGACAGCCCTTGTGGGGATGCAAGCAGCCAGTGCCAATCTTCCCTGGCTACCCATTTCAATAGAAGGCCATGAAGAAGAGGAAATGAATCAGTTGGAAGTAGCGCTTGAACAAATTGTCCACGGCAGTGGTAAACCACGCTCTGATATTTGGTCGTCGGCCGAGCGTACGGAAGCGGTATGGCCAAAGGGATGGAAATGGCCGAATAATTTGCGTAGATTACGAGCATCTGAACCCATAGAGGGATTGGTGGTTGGTGCAATACGCAGTGATTATCAAAAAACTAGAATCGAGCAAATGTGCAACCGTCTGGGTATTCGATCATTCACACCTTTATGGCACCACAATGGAATCTCCCACATGCGTAATCTTGTTTCACATGGCCACCATGTCATGATGACATCGGTTTCGACGGATGGACTTGGAAAAGAATGGCTTGGTCGAATGTTAGACATGAATGATGTAGACGAATTGGAAAAATTGTCGGACGAGTTTAGATTCAATATTGATGGTGAAGGAGGCGAATTTGAAACCGCAGTCTTGGGGGCACCCTGGATGAAAACGAAAATCAAAACCAATCACACCATTCATTGGACTGGGCAGAGAGGATGGGTCGACATATGGGGGGCTGAATTGGCCTAAAGTGGTGATTCAATGCGGCACCCTCAAAACCGACGCCATATGCCCCTCAACTGGGTGGTTCAATGCCAGTAAGTCCTCTTGATTATCGATATGGTCGTGACCCGATTAAGCTAGTATGGAGTCAAGATGGAAGACATTCACGTCAACTTGAGGTTGAAAGAGCTTTAATTTGGGCACACAACCAATTGGGTCGGGTTAGTGATGAGCATTATGCCGCTGTGGCAGCCATTTCAAATCCAATATCGGTCACTGCCGAAAGGGTCGATGAAATCGAACGGGAGACCAGGCACGACATCATGGCCTTGACGAAAGCAATGGCTGAAGCCGCAGGTGAAGCTGGTTGGTGTATCCATCTAGGTGCGACGAGCAATGATATCGTCGATACTGCGGTCGGATTACAAATTAAAGATAGTGTTGAAATTCACCGTGAAATATTGACCACATTGATAACGACTCTTGCAGATCTTGCCGAGAGGGAAAGAGCGACTGTAATGTTGGGAAGAACCCATGGACAAGCAGCTGTTCCGATTACATTTGGCTTGAAAATTGCTGTATTTCTAGACGAATTTAGACGTCATTATGTTCGTCTTGAAGAAATCACTGAACGCGTATGTGTCGGTAAATTCCTTGGAGCTGTAGGCACTGGTGCCGCACAAGGCAAAGATGCACGACAACTGCAAAAATTGATTCTCACTCACTTGGGTCTAAGCGTCCCATTGGTCACAACACAAGTAGTGGGCCGAGATCGGTATATCGAGTGGGTATCTTGGATGGCGAATGTGGCTACAAGTGTCGAGAAATTACTCCAGGAAATTCGTAATTTACAACGTAGTGAAATTGCGGAAGTCGGCGAGTGGTTCGATGCTGAGAAGCAAGTTGGAAGCAGTACGATGGCCCACAAGAGAAACCCTATCACCGCAGAGAATGCGTGTGGACTGGCTCGTATTGTTCGTTCATTTATTGTGCCGTCTTATGAAAATGCATTGCTCTGGCATGAAAGAGATTTGGCCAATAGCAGTGCAGAGAGGTTTACGCTTTCACACGCTGCGATTTTGTTGGATGACATCATGGAAAAGTGTAATCGTGTCATGTCGAAATGTGTGGTTGACACCAAGAATATGCGGTTGAATATCGATCGACAGAATGGGCTCGTCATGGCAGAGAAAGTGATGATCGAACTTGTTGATGCCGGCATACCCCGTGATGAGGCGCACGAGATCTTGAGAAGTGCAAGCATGGTATCCATCTCTGAAAGTCGACACTTGCGAGAAATCTGCGGTGGAATCGAAGCGATTACACAGCGATTTAGCAATGACCAACTCGATGAAATGTTTGAGCCGGCCAGTCACATCGGTGTCTCGCTCGAACTTGTGGACGAAGCTGTCGCTGCGGCGCGGGCACAAATCTAATCTCAAAGTGATAGTGCAAATAGGATGCCGCCAGTGATGGCTGCAAATCCAAACAGCATTACAATCATCGCTTGAGGTCCGAATTGATTTGTATCAAGGAAGGCCACTTTGAAAATACCGCCACTGCTAGTCATGCCACTGATGAGGCCAACATCCTCATCCTGTTCATCATAAAATGGAAGTTCACGCCGTGGGATACGCTCTAGGTTTGAGAGATTGAAATCGGATTCGAGTTCCGCATCCTTGGCCATGTTTAACCCAAAACAGTCAATGGTATATCCATTCCGACACCACACTCCTCATTTACCTCGGCTTCGAGGAACATGCATGTTGCCACCTATTACCGACCCTATACACCTATCCGTCGCCGGAGGCTGTGGTGGAACAACATTGGGTCTTCAATATGCAAGAAATGTATTATCTGCAGGTAATCACGTGGTTTGGATTTGTGAGGAAATCCCTGATGGTGACCGTTTTTCACAGATATTTAGTGAGTTGTCCCCGGTCGCTGTCTCCAAGTTTCACCTCAGTGCTGTTGGCGATAATACAGAAATTGGAGTCAATAGTGCGATTGGTTTGCTCGAGGTTTTGAACAATATCGAACTGGTTGTGGTCGATGATTGGACGGCTAAAATTGGCAAACCAAGTGCGAGTTTGATGAAATCGATGAAAAATTTGATTGCAATTTGTGTCCAGAAAAATGTTTCAATCATTGCCATCTCATCGGCCTATGAAGATGCAGGTGGTTCAGGATGGAAATCGAGAGGTAATCTAAATCCATGTGATATTTGGTTTCTACATCGTAGTCAAATCGACACGATGAGGCGCGAATTACACATCGGTGATAATGTCAGAGATTACATCCTTTCAGATGATGGATTTACTCTTCGTAAGTGAGGCCTTGAGACTCTGCTGCTTGTTCAAGCAATTCTTGCATCTCATCAAGTGCGTCATCATCTGGTTCATCAAATTGCTCGGGATTGATCGCTCCACCCTCAATTATATCCTGACCCGCAATTGCAGGATCATCCTGACTGCTTGCAATATTGTTTATTCGCATTCGCCAGATAAAAACGAGTAGTCCGATGGTCAATGCAATCATTGCATAAGTTCCAACCTCAGTGGTCTCCATGGTCCTTGGAGGGTGTCTTAACCTTCAGATTTGCCCTTCCGAGATAGCGGTTTGGATAGATGTCTGCGATGTGAAGCTGGTGGTTCTTTCCATTCACTTTCTATCGTGTCAAAAGTCCAAAAATCATCAATATTTGAACCACATTTCGGACATCTGAGTGGTTGACCAGTGCCCTGAGATTTGTAGCGGCTACCACAAATACAATTCGGCCTCATTCTGTTCCTTTGACCGCGGATGAGTCTAAGTTTTTCAATGTGAATTGAGCCTTCACCATCCGTGAGTCCGTACCATTCAATTTCATCGCCTAACTGGAGTGTTTGAGACAATTTGTTCACAGGGCCGCCTTCTGAAAATGAAAGCAATTTTTGATGTGTATCAATTTCAACATGACCCCCCTGCATAACACGGATTTGCTTTACTATTCCAGTTTCAGGGCAACTGAGATGATCATCTGTGGCCTGATTACTACGATGTGCGCGGTGAGAAACGGAAGTTTCCACGCCGCTACTTTGTAAGTAGTCGTGTGCCTCTAGAACACCTTGTTTCGATTCCCCTCTGATGCCATAGAGAACAGGACAAGGTGTCTTGGGTGCAATCAATGTTTTACTGGCATTGGGGTCTCGATTTAGGAATGTACTTGGGAATTTCATAGCCATTTGTTGAACGATTGATGGTGGTACATGCCTAGGACCTCTATCATCTCGCCATGCTGTACATTCCCAGGTATAGTCATGCAATCCTCGCCAAGCGATTGCTGCACTGGCCCCAATCAAACCCCCCTGACCAGCATTGGTAGACCAAATTCGATGTGGGAGTGATTCTAATTCTGATTGACGTTCTTGTAAATCGACCAACTTCGTGACTGTATCCCAATAAATCGACTCGGGTGGCCTAACAGTGGTGAGAATGAGTACAGGTTGGGCTGAATGAATTTCACGCCCCACTGTGAATTGGTGAAATCTTTGAGTGAACCAGTCATCCAAGCACGATTCTAGTTCCTGTTTTTCATTAGTCGCAATCGATGCAGCAAGAGCCGCATTACCCCGTGTTCTGCGAGGGGCAAATGGCCAGAGTCTAACAAGTCGAGGGTCTTCAATCAGAAATCCACAGTTGTGAATATGAACCA
>CATISE010000018.1 GCA_949538655.1 Marine Group II euryarchaeote MED-G33
CTGCGAAAAGCAGGCTGTTTGCAAGGTAGTTGGTTCGGTCAGTCATGACACGCCCTATAGGGCGTGATACTTAACGCTCCCCCGTTGAGGTTTGTTTCATCGAATTATTCGTTCAAATCTGAACCGACATCCCCGCCAATGGCGCTATCGTGAATATTGTAAGTGATATTCTGTACAATTGTTGAGGATTGCTCATTTTCCGTATCGCCGGTGTGTTCCATCCAATCATCCATATCTGGAGTTCTGAACCACCATTTTCGGTCATCATCTAACCACCACTCACAACCATTCTCATCGACCTTGTAATTGGGATCTTCTTCTGGATTGTAATCTTCTGTTTCTGCGAGAGCTTCTTGTGCAACCTCGGTTGCAGGAGCTGGCATGTCTCCTCGCTTGGCGGCACGTCGGGCTTCGAGTTCTGCATCCTGCTTTCGTTTGATGATTGTGATGGCAACAACAGCGCCACCTACAATTAGAATCAAAACTGCGGCGATAATGGCAACGAGAGTACTTGTTGACATTCCACCATCGTCCGTTGCAGGGTTTAGTTGCTGCCGAGAACAGCCGCCTTCAATCAAGACGGCGCCAGAGGGAGTGTATGGGCAGGCATCATCACCATTCGCTATACCATCACCATCCTCATCTTGCTGTTCAAAATTACATCCACCTTCGAAAATCAATTCTTCAGCAATGCTGCCAGGGCAGAGGTCGTTCCAATTGTCATAACCATCGGAGTCATCGTCATTGTCACCTGCCCAGCAACCGAATTGGCTGTCAAAGGCATAACCAGGATTGGCATCTCGGATACTTTGGTTGGAGGTAGATGGGCATCCATCATCAACATCGACAACACCGTCGCCATCTGCATCCTGTTGGGTGAGATATCCACATCCGTAGAAATCAATCGACTCACCAGTCGGGGTTCCAAGACACTGATCGATGTCGTCAGGAACACCGTCGCCATCAATATCATCTGTGCATCCATCAAAATTCAAGTCGAAGCCTTCTGTGGCAGCGACTTCTGGACAGAGATCCAAATTGTTCTGTATCCCATCCTCATCATTGTCACCTTGTTCTGCTGAGCAACCGCCGTCGTATACTGTTACGCCAGGAGGTGTGTTGGGGCATTCATCTGAGTCATCATTGAATCCATCATTGTCATCATCGGGATCCTCGTCGGCATCGTGACAACCGTCACCATCAGCGTCCTCTGCTGCATTGGATTCCCAACCAATCTTGCCACTTGGACAACTATCACCTGCGTCGGGCACCTTGTCCCCATCATCGTCCAAATCCTCGCCTGCATCTCGGCAACCGTCGCCATCGACATCGGTACTAGGCGTAGAGGTCCAACCAACATCACCGACTGGGCATGAATCATTCACATCGAGAAGCCCATCGCCATCATCGTCGTCATCCTCGTCGTAATCTCGGCAACCATCGGCGTCCCGATCGGTTTCAACCTGGGAATTCCAATTCAATGCGCCTGTCAAACAATCATCCACAAAGTCGAGGATACCGTCGTCATCATCATCGAGATCCTCGCTGGCGTCAACACAACCGTCACCATCTTGGTCATTGGTTGAATCAGAAACCCACCCACTTTCGCCTCGAGGACACTGATCGAGAACATCGCCATTGGAATCGAGATCGTCGATTCCGTCATTGTCATCATCGACATCATCGTCATGGTTGTCACAACCATCACCATCGTGATCATTTTCGCTATTCGAAGTCCAACTTCGATTGAATGGATAACGAGGACATAGGTCATTTACATCGAGAACTGAATCGCTATCATCATCGGTATCTTCGTCGTCATCATGGCAACCATCAGCGTCGTAATCGTTGGCCAATCCACTGGTCCAATTGTGACGAGTAGTGAGATCATTGCAAGCATCTGCGATGTCTAGAATACCATCGCCATCATCATCGTCATCCTCATCGGAATCCCGACAACCATCTCCATCTCGATCTAAAGCCCAAATTGATTGGTTCCAATTCACGGATGGACCGATACAATCATCCCAATAATCGTCTAATGTGTCAGAATCTGCATCTCCATCGCACAAATCACCGATATTGTCACCATCCATATCCAATTGTGCTGTATTGTTAATGGTTGGACAATTGTCATCCACATCGGCAACACCATCGTAGTCCGTATCAACCTGGAAAGCCCAGATGAAACCAGCACCTTCGATATACGAGACCGTGCTCTTGTTGATGCTACCAAACGCGGAACCACAGCCGAAATCCAAGTTGACGCAATGGCGACCTGCTGTCAATATCCGTCCAAGACCTTGCCAAGCAACTGCATGGGCAATGTCGTCCTTTTCACCACCGAGGCTGGTGGCCCAGATCCAATTTCCAAATTGATCTAAACCGGCTACAAAGCCTTCGGCACCCGGGGCTCGTGCAAGTAAGAATGGTCCGAATGTTGCATTGGTCCAAAACTCATTTCCATCAGCAAAATAGCCTGAGACTGCGATGGTTCCAAGTGGACCAACGGCCAAATCGTAGATATATTGTTCAGAACCCGATTGACCACTTGTTCGCGAAGCCCAAACCCAAGACCCATCGGTTCCAATCGATGCAATGTAGGCATTGGTTGAACTTGCATTGCCAATGAGTTGTAGAGAGACCGAGTTTCCATTTCGGAATTCAGCACTGCCGTCGAAGTCACCGCCAACATAGATGTCCCCATTGCCGAATGTGACCGCAGATGCGAACACAGATTGGCCGTTGACGCCGCCAGCAATATCTCGCGACCACTGGAAAATGCCTGCAGGATTTACCTTGGACACGAATCCATTGTAGGGTCGACCTGCGGTCACGATGTGGTTGCTGGGCCAATCGAGAACATTGTCGCGGTAGTGCCCAACGATGTAGGCGTTTTCAATTGAATCAATGGTGATCGCTGTAAGGTTGTCATTGTATGACCCACCCCATGCTTGTACCCACGCAAATCCACCCATTGAGTCAACCTTGAGGACATACATGTCGGAGCCTCCTTCGGATTGATATTGGCTACCACCGATTTGAGCAGTGTCCCGGAATGAACCCACGACATAGACTGAACCTTCACCAGTCGCTGTGCATCCATTCGCGTAGTCGTTACCGGGACCACCCCATGTTGTGACGAGATCCCAAGAGGCTTGAGACACATTGTACAATGCGACGAAACTATCGGTGTATAGCCCACCGGTGGTCACCGTGTGATCATCAAATGTGATGGTGTCAGTAATCCAACCACAAACCCAAATTCCAGCAGGACCCACTGTGGCTTCTTCTGCATGTGCTGAACCGACTGAATCGCTTGGCTTGTCTGTGTGTTCGAACCATGTCCAACCGCCCCATTGATCCAGATGAGCGACAAATGCTGTGCGTTGATTACGAACGGTCGGAGTTGGACCGTTGTCGAACACCACGTCGCCTCGATAGGAACCTGCAATGATTACGGCGTTGTTGGTCGTATTGACCACATCACTAATCCAAACACTATTGTAATCCCCTGGCCCATTGGATGCACTTGTATCCGCAGTGCCCTGTTTGACCCATGTTGTCACACCTCTAGCACCCGTACTCAGAATCGCATCGGTTTGAGCTTCATTTAGGATGGGGAATGCTTGAGATAGATCGGATTCAGGTGATTCCTCAACCGCATCAATGGTGGCCACCCATGGGGCGAGAATCAGCAACAAAAGGGTCGAAATGACGAGTCGGCCGCGCGCTTGCATGCGAACGCCCTTTGGGCGTTCCCATTTCAACGTTCAGTCTAGATGAATGGCGGGCGGACGACCACAGCTGGGAGGTTGCGCCGGGGGTTCACAGCGATTTCGACTTCTTCGCCGACTTCGACACCCTCAAGATACGCCAAACCAATACCCACTTTTCCAAGACTCGGTGAAGGGCCACCAGAGGTGATGGTCCCAATCTGAATCCCATCTTTCAATACCGCATGACCCATTCGTGGAAATGGCCCTTTGCCGGTCGCCTTGAGACCAAGCCATTTGATACCACCACCATCGAGATGCTGAGCTTTGGTCGCTGCAACTCGTGACTTACCGATGAAATCGTGATCCATGTTCAGTCCGAATGGCACGAATGTCTCTGCTGAATCGTGAGATGTTTCTTCAGTTCCACCCAAATCCGGATGACAAAAGTCCTGTCCTGAAAGCAAGAAACCCTTCTCCATTCGAAGTGTATCTCGTGCCCCTAGTCCGACCGGAGAAATACCGTGACCGCCATCATCGAGTAGGGCATCCCAGAGTGTCTTGACCTGCTCGTTGGGAACGAATATTTCGAACCCTCGTTCGCCAGTGTATCCAGTGCCCTGAATCCATCCAGTAACCCCCAGTGAATTTTCTTTAATCGCACGACCATGGAAATGGCGGACGACATTTTCTTCGCCGAGAATTTTGCCCAAAATATGGGGTGACTCAGGTCCTTGAAGTGCTAGAATACTGGTTTGTTCAGACAGGTTTTCGATGCTGATTCCATCATCGATGTGTGCATGGAAATGATCCCACATATGTTGGATCATGCTCGCATTGGGAACACCGAGAATTTCAGTTTCACTGACAACACAGAAAATCATGTCATCGATGATGATTCCATCCTTGTCTAGGAAATGTGTGTAGGCACACCTTCCGGGGTTAATGAGGCTGGCTTTCTGTGTACCGATGCCGTCCAACCATTCGCGAACATTGGGTCCTGAAAAACGGAAAAAACCCATGTGCGATACATCGAATAAACCTGCATATTCACGGGTATTCAAGTGTTCATCCATCATTGAAGTATACCAAATGGGCAATTCAAATCCGTGGAAATCGACGATGTTCCCACCGCGTTCGACATGGGCGTCATACAGCGCCGTGCGAACCAAGTCACCCTCGGACATAGCACAACGGCCGTCACGCCGGCCCTTGAATCGCACGGCTATCGGCTCAGGCGTGACTCGCAACCATCAAACACTGTATTGAGAGGGTCAGTCATATGTCGAGCCAACCCGTTAACGAGCCGATTCTAGGATATACGCCCGGTAGTCCCGAACGAATTGCACTGCAAGCTGAACTCGATCGCCAAATGGCAGAAGTCGTGGAAATCCCTTGCATCATCAATGGAGAAAAAGTGTTTACGGGCAATACAACAACCCAGGTCATCCCACACAAGCACGGCCATATTCTTGCCAATGTACACCAAGCGGGTAAGGAAGAAATCGCGGCCGCTTGTCAAGCGGCGATCAACGCGCAAGAGGCTTGGATCAATATGGGTCTTGAAGCACGATGCGCCATCTTTGAACGGTGTGCTAAACTATTGGCTGGAGAGTGGCGAATGAAAGTAAACGCATCAACAATGCTCAATCAAAGTAAAACAGCATTTCAAGCGGAAATTGATGCAGCCTGTGAATTGATTGATTTTTGGAACTTTAACTGCTTTTACGCTCGACAATTCCACGATATGTACCAACCACTTGTCTCCCCCAAGGGAGTGGAAAATAGTACTGAGATTCGACCTCTGGAAGGATTTGTATTGGCGATTACACCGTTCAACTTCAGTAGTATTGCTGCAAATCTACCCAGTGCCCCAGCGATTCTTGGGAATACGGCTGTATGGAAACCAAGTCGGAATTCCTATCACTCAAATTACGTTTTGATGGAACTCATGATGGAGGCGGGTTTGCCAGCAGGCGTCATCAACTTCGTCCCCAGTAGTGGCCCTGATATCTCCGATGTATGTTTATCAAATCCTGACTTTGCCGGCGTTCACTTTACCGGTTCAACCGCTGTATTCCAAGGATTGTGGCAGAGGATTGGAGAAGCATTGCCCAACCTCAAATCGTATCCGCGCATTGTGGGTGAAACTGGTGGCAAAGACTTCGTTGTCGCTCACCCTGATTGTGACGAACAAGGGTTACTCGTCGCATTGCTTCGAGGATCATTCGAGTACCAAGGGCAGAAGTGTTCTGCAGCCTCACGTGCGTACGTACCGAAGTCGGTATGGGGTCGGATTGGATGGCAATTGA
Organism: Marine Group II euryarchaeote MED-G33; assembly: GCA_949538655.1. GTDB lineage: Archaea > Thermoplasmatota > Poseidoniia > Poseidoniales > Thalassarchaeaceae > MGIIb-P. Next base: position 6,029 of record CATISE010000018.1, read on the forward strand.
TTGCCGAAGTTCGAAAGATCACCATGGGAGACGCACGCGATTTTACCAATTTCATGACTGCGGTCATCGACCAACGAGCGTTTGATAAAATCTCAGGCTATATTGAACGTGCCAAAGAAAGCGACACGTGTGAAATCGCCATTGGCGGTGATTGTGATGACAGTGTAGGTTGGTTCATTGAACCGACGGTTATCGTGACAACTGATCCAAACTATGAATCGATGATCGAGGAGATTTTTGGCCCGGTTCTAACCGTGTTTTTGTATGATGATGAAAACTTTGAACAGACACTCGAAATATGTGATAAAGCCAGCCCTTATGCACTGACAGGCTCTATTTTCGCTACGAATGAAGAGGACATTCAAACCGCATTCAACGCCCTTCGATTCACCGCTGGAAACTTCTACATTAACGACAAGCCCACTGGCGCAGTTGTCGCTCAGCAACCCTTCGGCGGTGCACGTGCCTCAGGTACCAATGACAAGGCAGGTGGCCCCCTCAACCTTCTGCGATGGATGAGTCCTCGTAGCGTAAAACGCACTCTCGAAATCCCACAAGATTGGGGTTACCCATTCTTGGAGCCTGATGAATAACTCAATGTTCAATAATCGAACCCCCAAGTCAAACTCACTGGGGAGCTTTTGCTGAGAGGTTGTCTTCGGGCAACGACCCATGGACCTGATCTGGGTAATGCCAGCGGAGGGAAAAAAATGGACACAAATATCGCATATGGATTGATGCTTGCAACGCTTGGTTTCTTCGGCTATGTCGGATACCAAGCGGCGACTGAAAAAGAACTTGATACCGATGAATATCTATCGGCCAGAGGCACGCAGAGTTGGCAGAGAATTGGACTCAGCCTATTTGCCTCTGGCATGGGAATTTGGATTCTCTTCGGTCCAAGTGAAGTTGGGTATTGGGGAGGATTCTGGGATGTTGTCGGATACGCAGTTTCTGCTTCGACCCCGTTCTTGCTGCTCGCCTACGTGGGTCCAATGGTACGTGAAAAACTACCAGATGGTGTGACCTTGGCAGATTATGTGCGTATGAGAATCGGTCGGCCGATGCAAATCTATGTTGGCATCATTTCTGTGGCCTACATGTTTACGTTTTTATTTGCAGAATTCACTGCAATCGGTAAAGCCATGTACGTTCTTTCCGACATGGATCCAATCATCCCTATGCTTGCGGTTGGAGTCGTCACAGCAGGATATACCGCATATGGTGGATTGCCAGCCTCACTTAGAACAGACCGGATTCAGGCATGGGTCGTACTTTGGCTTGTGGTCGCCCTCCTGCTAATCTTGTTTGCAGGAGACATCGGTTCTTTGATTTCAGATGCAAAAGCATACAATCCCGAAGGGGATCTTGATTGGAGCATTGGAAGCATGTCATACATGGATTCGTTCAAATCTGGCTTGGCACTTGTTGTTGCCATTACCGCTGCTGAAATGTTCTCACAAGGCAATTGGCAAAGAGCCTGGGCTTCAGAAAATGAAGAGGCACTCAAGAAAGGATCCCTTCTTGCTGCAGCACTTGTCCTTCCACTCGTATTCATCATGGGCGTTTTGGGTACTGTCGCAGCAGCAAAAGGTGCAGCATCCGACCCATCTGCAGCCTTCTTCATACTCTTGGAAGATGTGCATATATTGGTGATTGCTGGCTTTGTTGTGCTTGGGATTGCATTGGTTTGTTCAAGTGTGGATACTCTACAAAATGCGGTCTCCGCTTCGATTAACCGAGACCTTGCGGATGGAAAAATGGATTTGAAACAGGCACGTATCGTGACTATAGCCATGATCCCATTGGCAATTTATCTTGCAACAGGGCCGACAATTGTTGGTTTTACGTTTGATGCGTACAGCGTATTTGGGATTTTTCTGTTTGCAGATTTATTGGCCGCAGCGACTGTTCTGCCAGTCTTACTGACTCTTTGGGAGCGAATCGATTCAAGGGCATCTTTGGCGGGTGCTGTCTGCGGGTTGCTCTCGGTCGTTGTTTACGGCATCTACACTGCAGATTTGAGTACGGGCATCGACTACCTCACATCTCCAACCAATGAATTTGGCTTGGCCAATCTTGAGGTCTTTCTCTCAGCCCTAATCGGCTCCGGACTTGTGACCATCACTGGATCAGAAATACTCATTCGAAGCGAATCGACCGTAGAGTAATCCCGGAGCATAGGGGGGAAGGAATCAAGAATGAACAGGGGAACCACCCTATGGGTGGATGTATGACAATTGGCAATCCTGCGGATACTTTGACCTATGTTCGGGCCATCGGTTTGATTGTGGGTGGATACAGTGCATATCAGCGTGATAAGCGCCGTGAAACCGACATTGCGGTCAAAGAGGAAATCCTCCGTTGTGCTGACCGTGTTCGAAACCATGTTGAGAATGTTCACGATGATGCCTACCGTGATGGCAACGTCAGACTTGCAAAAGCCTGCCAATCGACCATCGAAGAAATCGATGCACTTCGAAATGATGTCAACCTTGGTGAAACCGGTGGAGAGCATCCGTTTTTCAGTAAACAAATCACCACTTCAAAGAAGGTGCTTGGCAAGCTCATCAAGCACGACCATGAAACTCTGACCCTCTTGGTCAAGGCTGTGAATCGCAGCAATGACTTGGAAAAAGCCGCCGCTGAAGAAGGCGATGTGATGAAGGCTGTTCGAGAAACTCGGCAATTGGTCAGCAGTGTCCGGGGACATTTTAGCGAGCGAAGAGCAGTCCTCAAAGGAATCCAATAGGAAGTGAAAAAATGGCGAGTCATCGATGGCGAGATAGTCCAGAAGTAATTGCAAGAATGGTCAATACCGGATCACTTGGTTCTTGGTCGACGAAAAATATCGTCCTGAAACCCAACGAAACATGCGTCATTATGGCTGACGGGAAAATCCAAGATATCCTCTCAGAAACCGTACTGAAAGACTATGTCGGTGGATTTACACGCTGGCTCGGAAGTAAAATTGGTGTTGGATCAAGTGATCACAAGATGATTTTTGCAATGACGGGACCTTTCGATTTACTGTTCAAAATGGAAGGTGCAACAGCAGATGGTGGCAAAGTCAACGGCATGCTAAACATGCGACTTCAAATTCAGCGAGATGACGTTCCTAAACTATTGAACATCTTTACGAGCAGTGGCCGAGAACTCAATCGTGGATTTTTTGTGAAAATGTATGAGCAGGAAATCATGAGTCGGGTGGTCATCCCTCTGCTCTCCAAACAATCGGATATTAATGCGGTTCGTAGTTCGGACTTTGCTGATTTACTTGAGATGGCAGTCCGTGCAGAAATGCGCGGATCCTTTGACCAGTATGGTATCACCATGCTACGTGCATTTGCAGTCGTCAATGAAACCGACTTGGAGAAATTGCAATCTTATACTCAGCAAACCAATGTTATGGCAGCGCGAGCAGATGTGGTGAATGAAACCGCACTAGCTGCCATCGACCGCCAACAGAGTTTGACACTCGCCCGCATCGAAGCAGAGGCAAATGTTGCCAAGGCCCAAGCCCGTGGTCAAGTTGAAGCTGCGCTAGAAAGTGAACTTCTTGAATTGCGAAAGCAGGAGGCAGAATGGGCTGCCGAGCGCCAGGACTTATCCGAAAGACAAGACATTGAATTGGATGGTAAGCAGCGAAAAATGGACATCGCCATGAGTGCATTTGAGCAGGTACAAGCCGCCAAGCGAGCGCGGATGGAGCAACAATCTGACGCCGAACTGACTCGACAGCAGAATACGGATGAAATCCAACGCGAAATGATGAAAATGGCTGCAGAAAGCGGGGCACTAACCCCTGAAGTTATGCAGACTTTCCTTGAGCAACAATCCGCTCAGAAAGGACAAGGAAATCCGCCACCAGTCCCCCAAGAAACGGGACCAATCGCAACATGTGGCCAATGTGGTGAGCAAATCCAATTGGGATGGAAAGTCTGTCCTCACTGCGGAATTTCACTTTAGGAGGATTCTACATGGCCGTAGGAAGTAATCGAATTGCAGTGGGTTGGACCTTGGCTGTCATTTGCTGGATTTTTGCGATCGCGATGTTGATCGTGCCCACAGATTCAGGGAATGGTATTGATTCGGATGGAGATGGTGTGGATGACAATTGTGACGAAGATCCGTTTGATGATTTTTGGTCAGATAATACATGTGATGACACAGCCGGTGCAATTGGTGGATTCGGGTGTTGCTGTCTGGTAGGATTCGCATTCTTGGGCCTTGTCGATTCTGGAAAAAAAGCGAGAACTGCAGCCCAAACTCAAGTGATCTACATCCCTCAACAACCGGTTCAACAAGTTGTGCATCAAACCTACATTCAACAACAGACCCCTGTGGTTCAGCAACAACCGGTCCCAGCAGCACCTGCTGCTCCAACTAAAACATCGGCACATTGGGCCATGGAAGCCCGAAACTTTGAGGTGGCACTCAATTGGGATAAAGCGGCAGATTCGTATGAAAAAGCTGGACTTTTCGAAGAGGCTGGAAGAGTACGGAAGGTCCAGATGGAAAAGAGTGGCGCGGGCGTCAACATCCATGTAAAATCTGGAGACACTTACCATGA
>CATISE010000019.1 GCA_949538655.1 Marine Group II euryarchaeote MED-G33
ATGTGCTAGATTGAAAACGGCTCCCTTGTAGATATCTCTCTCCGCCCAATCGTCAGGTGTAACAATGGTTTCAGAGACGATGTGATCTTTGAGGCCATCATAACCAAGATGCTCGAGTTGTTTGAGAATCACATCGCGGAAATCATGCTTGATATCATCCCACACAATATCGGGATGTTGATTGCTGACTGGAACAAGGACGTAAATGGTTGAATGACCTTCAGGGGCCATTGTAGGGTCTGTGATACAGGCGTTTTGAACGTAAACGGACGGATCATCCCAGGAAACCTTGTTCTGTGTTACTTCACGCAAATTCTTCGCGTAATCTTTAGACGCGTAGATTTGGTGATGCGGTAGATCATACAGTTTGTCAATACCCATATACAACATGTATGTAGAGCAGGAGTATGATTTCTTTTCCAATTTTTTATTCGACCAACGCTTGCGTAATTTGTCTGGAATCAATCCCTTCATCCCAGAGGCGAAATCGACATTCATCACAAAGCGATCTGCATGATATGTGCCCTTTGCAGTCTTCGCACCAACGACTGTTTTACCTTCAAACAGGAATTCTTCAACCGGTTCATTGAGGTGGATTTTCACACCCAATTCACGAGCGATTTCGCCCATGCGTTCTGTGATTGTACCCAAACCGCCTTCGGCATGGAAAACACCATACTCATATTCCAAGTAAGCTAGAATTGTGAATAAACTCGGCGCTTTGAATGGACTCATGCCGAGATATTTGGTTTGGAAGGACATGGCCAATTGCATTCTCTCATCAGGGAACATACTGGCCAAATCAGAAGCGACTGAACGCCATGGTCTCAGGACCTTAGAGACTCGAATTGCCCGACGACTGAAAAGATCAAGTGGGCCTTTCCAAGGTGAGTTCAAACAATCTCTGGAGAACTTCAATTTCTTCCGATTGTCAGTAACGTATTTGCGGAACCCTTCGGCATTTTTATCACCACATAATTCACGAATTTGTTCTGTCATATCGTCGAGATCGGAGGTCGCATTCAGGCTACCACCAGCTCCGAAGACGAGACGATAGTTGGGGTCTAAGCCAATGAGATTCAATTCATCATAGACATCTCTGCCCAATGCTCTGAAGATTTCTTCTGAAATTTCTGGATAATGGAAAAATGTCGGTCCATTGTCAAATTTATAGCCGTCTTTCTCAAACACCTTGGTTCGACCACCTACGCGATCGGCTTTTTCTAAAATCGTGACCTCAATCCCTGCTTTGGCCAACATCATTGCAGCGGTGAGACCACCCGGTCCAGCACCGACGATGAGTACTTGTGTCGATTTTGAATCTGTCATTAGGTCACCTCCTGGATTATTCATATTTCAATTAGGCTATCACTACGGAAAAGAAGGTGATAGCGGCTGTATTCATCACCCTCACCATCTTCTCTACGGATTCCGACTTCACCATCTTCCGGATATCTTGTCGCTAGTACTCCTTCGATGATACCATCATCCAATTCGAATAGCGGCAATGAATCTTCAGAATCTCCTTGCTTGTTTGAGAGATAGACTTTGACATGGAATGTGGGGTCGAGATCATAATCAATTTCTCCAAGACCCGCATGCTCCCACCAATCCATCATTTCATTGAGAAATTCAACATGGCCATCGATTTTTCTGAGGCTGAATGCCAATTCACTCCCAATTCTGTTTCCAACTTGACGAAGAATACCACCAATATCGATCCCAAGTACTCTCAAACTGTCCAAACGACCTGTTTGGAGAGTCATTCTAGCTTCATTCAATTCATTTCCCGAAGCCAAAAAGGATTGAGGATTGAAAGGTGTATCTTCATCTGGTAATTCACCGGTAAAACCCAGAGCACCACGGAAACTATCGAGGAATGAGCCTTCACCAACCGTGAGGCGGAGTGGGTCAACAATGCGTTCTTCTGTAAATCGAACCTTGGCAATTTCAAAATCTACAGACTCTTCCCAAATTGCTTCAACGAGATTTGCCTGGGTGGCTGCAAATGATGATGATTCGATCGCTAGGGCCGCATCTTCTCGACCACGACCTACGGGATTTTCTTCGACTTGCAGAAATTGGATGACTTCCGATTCATCTTTGAGAACACCCAGAGAACTGACATCATCTGAATGTCGAATGTTAATCAAAGAATCCAATTCATCAAAGAAACGGATCGTCCGTCGATCTAATTGTGCGAGAACATTGACTACAACACCTCGGTTTGCAGCAGCATTGACTTCAGCCAATGCATCTGAACGACAAAGGTGCAAGATCCCAAATTGACCGAGTAAGAGAAACATCTGTTCTTCGACTTCTTCTGCTATTTTTTCAATTCGACTAAAAATATTTGAACGTTCTTTAAGCACTGCAAAACGAGGCCCTAAGACATCATTATTTTTTGAAGACTTATTGTCACTAACCGTTTTCCCAGATTGTAATTCAGAGAGCCCTTCTTCGGTTCTCTTGAGATTCTGTTTCCTCATGTCAATCAATCTCTGTACGACAACATCGACCGAATCACAGCTGAATTTCATAGGCCGCTCTGCAGCGACGACGACAATGCCAATTTCTTGTAGCCTTGAAAGTGAATTGTAGGCATCCAATCGAGTGGTACCCAACTCTTTGGCCAATTCACTGGCTCGCATACGATCATTGGCTGAGAGAATCAAAACGGAATCAGCTTCACGCTCAGTCAACCCCGCATCGAGAAGTACTTGCTGCCAGGACATACTCTCACCTACCCATTGATTCGACTAAGTGAGTCGAGAATTCTTGCAACATGTCGCCTGGGCCTGAATAACCAATCATAGCAATGATGAATCGTTCTATCAGGACCGATGACAAATGAAGATTTTGCAGGGAAACGTCCGAGGAAAATGGGGACACCGTATGCTTCTGCTACAAGCCGATCTTCATCGGAAAGTAGGGCGAATGGTAAATCCAATTTTTGCTTAAACTCATCGTGATCTTTGGTTGAATCTTGGCTGATACCAATGATTTCAACTGGGGGTGTTAGAGATTTGAACAAATCATGTTGCTCCTTGAAACTCAAGCATCCACGTTTACAAGTCGGAGAACCATCTCGTGCATAGAAGAAAATGACCTTCCAACTACCATCTAAATCTGACAACTTAAAGCTACCACCATCTGATGTTGGAAGCGTGAAATCGGGGGCTTCTTGCCCAATCAATGATGATGCCATGGTATCACTCCGGGAAGGTCTTACGTGTAATACAATCGTTTGAGAATTCAGAGTAGATGGCCCATTCGTTTGCCTTTGGTTTCAAGGTAATGTTTGTTTTTTTCTCCGATACCTGTAATGTGTGGGACCCTTTCATGAACACGGATACCGTGACGTCGTAATCCATTGATTTTGTGAGGGTTGTTGGTCATCAGACGAACTTCATCAATACCCATCTCCAGTAGCATCTTTGCCGCAATCTCGTAATCACGACCATCTGCAGGTAAACCTAGAGCCAGATTTGCATCGAGGGTGTCTAGGCCAAGATCTTGTAGAGCATAGGCTTGGATTTTGGCGTGTAAACCAATTCCTCGACCTTCTTGGCGTAGATACACAACAGCTCCACACCCTTCTTCCTGGATACAGTCCATGGCGTGCTGTAGTTGAGGACCACAGTCACATTTTAGTGAACCAAAAGCATCACCAGTTAAACATTCAGAATGGATGCGAACCAATGGGATTACTGAAGAGTTCAAACCTGTGTAAAGTAGTGAGTGCTCTTTACCGTCTTCACCCTTCGTTACACGCACACGAAAGTTACCGGATTCGGTGGGGAGCAGGGCATCAGATTCGATTCCATTTTCATTGTTGGGCCCAGGGCTATTTGTTACAACCATGTCCCTACCATCGAGGTTTACTAGATAAAGGCGTGTTGTAAATCAGGGTAGAACAAATACAGCGTATTATAACTACGCGAGCATAACAATATGTTATGCGCGCCGTAAATGCAGACCTTGGTGTTGCGGCTGTAGTCATCAAAAATTCAAAAATTCTATTGGTTCAGGAAGCGAAAGGAACTCACACTGGACAGTGGGGTTTGCCCAAAGGATACGTGGAACACGGCGAACTACCCGCAGATGCAGTCTTGAGAGAACTTCGAGAAGAATGTGGACTCCA
>CATISE010000020.1 GCA_949538655.1 Marine Group II euryarchaeote MED-G33
CTGATGATGTACGTGCAGGAAGTTTATGCGAACCACGAACTGGGACCTGTATTGGATTTTGCAGAACCGTCCCTGTGACATTGGTTGATGTCGCGGGTTTGGTTCCAGGTGCACACGATGGCAAAGGTCGCGGCAACCAATTCCTCAATGATCTCGCACAATGCGATGCACTCATCCAAGTGGTGGATGCGTCGGGTGGTACGGATATCGAAGGCAATCCAATGGGGCCCGGTTCATGCAATCCGATTGATGAGCATGCCTTCCTCGTAGAGGAACTTGCAATGTGGATTCATGGGATTCTCGATACGGGCTGGACACGAGGTGTGCGTCGAGTACAGGCAGAAGGAGAACGCGGTCTTGTTGATTTCATCACATCTCAATTGACAGGTATTGGCGCTAAAGAATCCATGGTGAATAGTGCAATATCCTCATTCAAAGATGAGAATCAAGATTTGGGAGTACCATGGGATTGGGAAGATGCAATTCGCACATCACTGGCCCACCATCTCCGAAGGGCCGTGTTCCCTCTTTGTGTTGCAGCAAACAAAGCCGATGTTGCTGAACCCGGTGCTTGGGATGCGCTGGCAGCCAAGGTGGAATCTGAAGGAGGAATTCTATTGCCAACCAGTGCGGATAGTGAATTGGCCCTCCGAAGAGCAGCCAAAGCGGGCTTCATCGATTATCCACCGGGGGCACAACAGTTTTCTTTGACAGATATCGGCGAATCCGATCTCAATGAGGCTCAAAGGAAGGGACTCGATGCTCTTGGAGAGCGTATGGAACGCCTTGGAGGAACTGGATTGGTGGAATTGGTATCCCGTATTGTTCGTGAGCGTTTGGATCGCATCGTGGTCTATCCAGTTCAAGACGAGGGGCATTGGACCGATGGAGATGGTCGAGTATTGCCAGACGCACTTTTGATTCAGCGTGGAACCTCAGCCAAAGGTTTGGCCTACGCAGTCCACTCAGACCTCGGTGATGGCTTCATTCGTGCGGTCGACGGTCGAACGGGTCGAGTGATTGGAGCAGAGCATGAACTCAATGACAATGATGTCACCAAAATTGTCGCCAAGACTTAGCTCAACTCAGGCTCGAGTCAACAATTGGTGTAACGGTCGTCTCAAGACCGACGACTCTCCATGAGACGGTGATCTCCTCGCCGTCCTCGTTGTTACTTGTTGGTCCAGGACTTGGTCCTGGTCCGGGATTATCTCCTGAGCGAGTCTCGAGTGTGATTTGGCATCGATACTCACCTCGCCCATTTCCATTGTCACTCCACATATCCTGTATTGCACCCTTGGCACCACTGGTTTGGTAAGAATCACCAGTGTAGTTCTCGATTAGCATGATGACCATTGTGTATGATGCAGGGCAGTCGTTGGGTGAACCTGAATCGCCACTCGTTGTAGAATCTGGCCTTATGAATTCGTTGACCTGGCCCATTCGCATTTCCCCAACGGCATTGTCACATTGGTCTTGTGCAAGGGGATTGGGCCCACTCTCATCCGTTTCACCGTGTGATACTGTAATTTCCACATATGCGAGATTTGGGGCTTCATCGGTAAAAGTGAATTCAAAGATGAACTCTTCCCCGTCCATTAGGAACTCGGTAGATTCTGAAGTTGTAACATCAGACTCTGTGAAGGTAACATCCCACGTACCCGTGGCACCACCATCTCCGCCAATCATTGCATTGTCCGGCAGGAATGCTGCGATGTTGGCAAAGTAAACTGGGAAAATGATGAAGAAGGCGAGGGAAATGCTCCAGGTAATCTTCTGTTCCCTTGTTGAGAACCACTTCTCAACAATTGTGTCCATGTCCATACTGGCGCCTCAAATCTCTCAGAACGCGTATGGTTGATGAATCTGCCTTCTAGAGGGTTTTACTCCTCTTCACGTGCATCGGGCCACCCTATGGGTGGCCAATCCGCCTCAACTGGCCAACCTCTTTTGCTGGTATCCAAGCCAAATTTTTTGAATTCACGAGGACTTCTACGCCAAACAGGTAACAAAAATCCAATCATTGACCGTTGACCAAACGACCAACGCCATGGGCACTTCGGTTGTCGAGAACACCATGATCGTAGCAATTCTCTAAATGGTTCACCAGTAAGATGTCCAGGTACAATCCACTCCGTCTTTGTGATGCCACCAGCGGAACCAGCGACCTCTTCCCATGCGGTTAGAATCAGCCCCTTCCCTTCCCCTGAGAGAATGGCAATTCGGAATGTTCGCGTGGCACGGGCAATGGGCATGATGACCATCATTCGGTCGACCAATCTGCTTCCTTCATCCCGCTCCCATCCCCAGTCAGCAATTTGAGCCATTTCTCGTAGTGCACGGATGGCCTGGGTCGGCGTGATGTTCACCTCTAGGGTTACACTCCGTGGCCGGGCCATGAGGAAGGCTGACGCATTTCAGTCAAGAGGATGCCGCAGCAAAAAATCGCTGTTCGACAAAGAGACCACTTCGGTAGGGCACGGACCAGCACTGCTGGACAGGGTGCGGGTGATTGGCAACCCCGGCATTCGTCCGACCTATCGGTCAAACGACCTGCTTGCGCTCGAGGCGCCCCACCGATGTGGGTTTGTTATCCTGGATGTGGTTGATTATTGCAACTCAGCGAGATCATCCGAAGAGTGAACCCAGGCCTTCGAAGCCTGCGCCATCATCTTCTTCTTCTTCAGCAGCCGCTTCTTCAGCGGGTGCATCGGACGAAGCGCCACCGGCAGCAGCAGCTGGGGCAGCCGCGGCAGGTGCCGCGATGGCCTGGCTCATTGCCTCACCGATGTCTACGGAAGCTAGGCTTGCGACAAGCGCTTTCACGCGTGCGTCGTCAGCCTTTACGCCAGCAGCCTTCAAAACAGCGCCAACAGCCTTCTCGTCAATTTCTTTCTCTGCAGAGTGCAGCATCATAGCAGCATATACATATTCCATTTTTTTCACCTTTTTTTTGTTTGTTGGAAATCATCCAAA
>CATISE010000021.1 GCA_949538655.1 Marine Group II euryarchaeote MED-G33
CTCCATTGACGAAGTAGTTGGGGAAATACAGACCACCCGAAGGCACGGGGAAGGAACGCATCTCCTTGTGTGGCTTGGTGAAGTCCCATTCCCCACCGAGGTCGGCATCGACGAAGTTGAGGTCGACTTCCATCACGTCAGGGTTGCTGTCGCGGTCTGGGAATCCAAAGTAATCGTAGTTCAGACCATCAGTCGAGATTTGACCACCAACGTTCTGAACTTGATGCCAGAAGTTGGAAATGACGAGGCTTGCATATTCGCCGCTACCATAGAGGCCACCATTGATGGGTCCAATCACTTCGACTTGCCAAGAGCGATCGTAGAATGGTTCAGGCGTCCGATTGAAACACCATTGCCACTCTTCAGATTCAGCATCGTAAAGGAAGGCATAGAATTGATCCCCACCACTTACACTGGGGTAAGGGAACCAACCCATGGAAATCAAATCACCATTGGTAGCTTGCACAATACTTCCTTCACCCAACCCTTCTTGTCCTGGTGCGTTGGGTTTGGGTTCCAAGCAACCAATCTGTGAGAAGACACTCGGAACATACTCTTCCCATGTGTGTCCACGGTCAGTACTCCACGTGGGGTATTCCCCTCCAAAGTTGAGAATCCACCCCTCCTTTGTGGTCGCGAGATAGTGTTCACAACAGTTGCCACCTTCCTCGTTACCAAAGACAGCCCAATCCAATTCAGCGGTCAGATTGATGCCCAGATCAGTGGTTGTGAAGTTACGTGCATCATCGTGCAGAGCAGAGTCAATCAACGAGTATGAATCGAAAATGGGTGCTTGAACGACCTCGACCGTCTTCTCATCTCCACCCAAACATCCTGCCAGCATCTGGCTGACGACGATGAGTGCGATGATGGCCGTGCGACCCGGACGCTTCATGCCCACGCGTGCGCACGCGTGTATTTGTCCCCTTCGCGCCAATGGGTTTGTCTTATGTGGCTGGTTTGTCTCGCTGAATCCATGCGCTCTCGCCGACTTCCAGTCCTACTCTGTTCACTTTTCTTGTTGAGCATGGCTCCTTTGATGCCAGCCACTGCAGATGAATCCGGCTCATGGCACGACCATGTGGTGATTAGCGAGGTATTGGTCAGCGCTAGCAGTGCCAATTACAACGGTACGGATTGGAATGGAGATGGTTACATTGGTTCCTCATCCGACCAATTCATTGAACTCTGGAATCCAACAGATGAAACTGTGAATATTTCTGATTGGGTCTTGGACGATGTCATTGGTGGTGGCAGTCCTGCATGTTCGATTGGATGGAATACCGAATTGGCTCCAGGTGCCCGACTTGCATTCTTCCGTGATTACACCGAAATAGAATTGGATTACTGGGATGGCGACACCGTCAACCTTCAGGACGATCAAGGTAACCTCATCCACTCAATGACTTATCCTGGTGAGGATTCCTACTGGGATACCCCTTACACAATTCTCGAAGACGGTTCTTACTGGAAGGATTACGACGGCCCTTCACCGGGTGCGGATGAGCCTGCAAATTGGACTGGTCCAAGTCTAGGCGGGAACTGCTACACAGTCTCCGATAGTCCTCAGTCAACCGAATACATCCTGACAGGCCGCATCGTGACAATGACGGGTGAAGGGGCAGTCTTTGATGGCGGAGTCCTCATCCAATCGGGTAAGATTGCCTCTGTTTGGTCAGGGTCAAATATCCCCACAGCACATGATGGAATCAAAGTCATCGAAACGGATGGTACCATCTATCCGGGTCTCATTGACTTACACAATCACATGCACTACAATCACATTCCATTGTGGGATTTTGAAGTTCATCTTTCAGAATCACAGCGTTCCGAAGAAGGTGGCTACACCAATCGATACCAATGGGGCAACAATTGGGATTACGGTCCCAGTATCACTTGGATGAAGACCCATATTCAATCGAGTAGCCAGTGGGACATGTCAAATGAGCAGATGAAATATGCAGAGGTTCAAGCGGTAGCCGGTGGCGTCACTGCCGTGCAAGGTTCTCCCAGCAGTGGAACCGATGCATGGGATAGCATGCTTTCTCGGAATGTTGAGTTGTACAACTTCGGTCAAGATGGCATGAGTACATGTGCCGTTTGTGGCGCAGCCGATGACGATTATTCAGGAAGCCATTTGATTTCACAAAACCAATCTGGTTCACTGAATGCTTGGTTTGTTCATCTCGCAGAAGGTGTGGATTCATCTAGCAAAGCAGAATTTGATTCACTCTATGAAAAAGGCCTCATCATGGATGAAACAGTCGTGATTCATGGTACTGCACTCGATGCGAGTCAATTCGAAAAGATGGCCGAGAAAGGCGCAGGTTTGGTTTGGTCTCCATTTTCCAATCTTTTACTATATGGTGATACCACAGACGTTGTGGCTGCCGACAATGCAGGAGTCACCATTTCCATCGCACCGGATTGGGGTCCTAGTGGTTCCAAATCCAATCTACATGAATTGAAGACTGCAGATTTGTGGAACAGCGATATTTTGGGTGGACATTTCAGTGACTATGAGTTGGCTCAGATGGTTACCAGTAATGCTGCTGAGATTAGCAATTGGCAAGAATTCGTTGGACAAATCCAAGTCGGTATGTATGCTGATTTGGTGGTTCTAGACACTTTCCATGAGAACCCATACCGCAACCTGATCGAAGCCATCGATCGTGATGTTCGCTTGACCATCGTTCAGGGTAAAGCTGTCTTCGGGGATGTCGATTTGATGAGCGAACTTCAAGGCGATGACTGGGAATACATCAATGGAAGTGGATTTTCCAAGGCCATCGATGTCACATCACTCTCCGTAGAGGATGGTTCTCAAACGTGGGAGAGTATTGAATCTGGATTGGCCATGGCCATGCGTAACGAAGTTAGTGACATCCGTGAACACTGGGGACTTGTTGCAGATTTGAGTACGGATCAAGAAGTTCAAGATTATCTTGATGAAAAGTACGATGGTGATTACAATGATGGTGAATCTCATCTGAAGAACCTCACACTGGATCCAGTATTCACAATGAATGACGATCGTTACTTCGATGTCATCAATCGTTCTACACATGCCAACTTCCATGTGGATATGTCCAAACTCTACGATTACTATGACGTGACATACGATGATGAATCCAACCGCCCATACATTGAGGATTCTGAGTATGACTCTAACAGTGGGTCCGATGATGTCGTCTGTGCGACCGACCTTTGCTGGGATGGTTCAAGCCGAGATCCCGTGGATTGCTCTTGTCCAGCGGAACCTGAACCCGAACCTGAGCCAACCACGAACATCAAGGTTGTTCCAGGGGATTACAGTATCACTGGACAAAACTCGACAATCAAAGCAACTGCAAATCAAATCATCATCTATGTAGATGGAGCTGAAGAATACCGATTCACTATTGACAGTGCAACCAATCAATATGTGAATGTTGCATCAGGTGTGACCCAAACTTTGGAATTGCATACGTTCGACAATCAGAACATGACCTACACAGGAGTTGATTGGAATGGTGAATCCATTACGTTGACCGCGACAGACCAGGTCAATACTGGAAACGATGGAGCTGAACAGAATGCTGAATCTGGATCAGAATTGGTTGATGTTGGAATCCTTGCTGCCATCATCATCATCTTACTGAGCCTGATGGCGATTCAATCCATGCGGAATCAGGATGAGTAATTACTCAAGCGTCCAAACCACACCATCAGGCGTATCCTTTACGGAGACGCCCATTGCGGTAAGTGCATCACGAATCTCATCAGCACTATCCCAATCTTTGGCTGCTCTGGCAATTGCGCGACGAGCCAACAATTGCTCAACGTCGTCCTTGATCGCCTGTCGTGCAGGGTCTAAACTTGGGTCGTGAACGGCCATGGCCGCTTCCTTCGCTGGAAGTAGACCGAGAACTGAACCGGCAAACTCCTCCAACCAATCGATGGCATATATGGCAAAGGCGGCAGTATCCCGTTCATCGATGTCTTCGTTCTTGAGAATCTGTGGAATCAAGCGAGCACCATTGCTGACCTTGGCCAAGGCCTGACGACTGTTGAAATCATCATCCATGGCAATCGCTGCTTCTTGCAGAAGTTTTTCCAAGAGTCCGAGTTTACTCGTAAGGAAATCCGCTGAAGCCACATCTGCCTGTGGCAATCGTGGTGCATCTTGCATCCCTGCTTTCTTGGCATGTTCAGTAACAACCAGTGCATGACCATAGGCTTCGACCAACTTTACATGGTGGCCTTTGGCATCCTCGAGCAATTGTTCTGTGAGGTCAATGGGTGATCGATAATGCGCATTCAGGAGTGCATGCCGAAGAACCAGTGGGTCATAATTTTCCAATGCATCACTGATGGTCCAAAAGTTCCCAAGGGACTTGCTCATCTTCTCCCCATCGATGTTGACGAAACCGTTGTGCATCCAATACTGAACCAGAGGTGTTTTTCCAGTACAACATTCGGATTGGAAAATTTCAGCTTCATGATGTGGGAACCGCAGATCGTGGCCACCACCGTGGATGTCGAACTGCTCGCCAAAGTGTTTGAGTGACATGGCACTACATTCGATGTGCCACCCTGGTCGTCCATCGCCCCATGGTGAAGGCCATGATGGCTCTCCGGGTTTGGCGACCTTCCACAATGCGAAATCCTTGTGATCACGTTTTCCTGATTTCTCAACACGTCCACCTGCTCCAGCCTTGACCGCATCGATGGATTGTCCCGTTAACATTCCATATTTCTCGGGTGCTGAAGCTATACTGAACCAGACGCCATCTTCAGCCACATATGCATGCTCCTTCTCGATGAGAGTCTCAACCATGGTGATGATTTCAGGAACGACTTCAGTCACCCGCGGGTAATGATCAGCACGCAACACATTGAGTGAATCCATGGCCCGATAGTAATCCTCGATGTTACGGTTGGCCACCTCTAGGAAGTCAATTCCTTCCTCGCTGGCTGCATTGATAATCTTGTCATCGATGTCGGTGAAATTTTGAACGTAATTCACAGTCCACCCACTGGCTTCCAACCAACGGTGAACCAAATCGAATGCAATGTAACAACGGGCATGTCCTAGATGTGAAGGTGAGTATGGTGTGATGCCACAGACATACATGTCGACCTCACCGGTCTTCGCAGTCTCAAAGAGTCTCTTTTCTCGAGTCCGAGTATCGTAAACATGCAGCGACATCGCTACTCTCAACCCTGACTGTATGTGATTCCGAAGCCACCACGGGGGTGATTCCAACTCACAGCCCCTTGGTCGCACATGATGTAGCAAGTACCACATTCAACGCAGTCCTCGTACTGGAATTTCATTTCCTCAAGGCCTTGTTCGCGGAAGTTGTAGCATTGTGCGGGGCAACCCCATACACACATCATGTGGGTGCAATCATTGCACTTGCTGGTTTCAACGATTATGTGCGCATGTTCATGCTCATCAACATTGTAACCAATCAGGCCAAGACCATTTTTCACATCGTAACTAAAGAGGCCAAGTTTCACAGATTCAGACATTACAATACCTCAGAGTTTTCTTCCCATGAGCGCCAACTTCAACATCCCGAAGAGCCCCATCCCCTTCTTGTTTGCTTTGTTTTCTGCGCGCATTTCCTTGCGAACCTGGCGTAAAACTTTCTCCGCCGGGACTTTTTCTTCACCGATTTCTCGGAAGACCCGGTTTGCAGTTTTGCCGACCAATTCTGGAACCCATGTGAAGTTCGCAGGGTTGTTTAGGAATTTGGTCGCGGGCTCAAATCGCTTGAGATCACGGAAGATGTAACTGGATTTGAGCGACTTTGTGTAGGTTGCATCGAGTGCCTTTGCACTCACATCGCCATCTGCTATACATTTGGCAATCGCTTTACCAGCCAACTTACCAGAGTGTAGAGCATTGTTCATGCCTTGGATTTGCATTCCATTGGCAAAGACAAGACCGGCCGCATCCCCCACCACTAGCGCACCATCGCGGGTGAATCTGTGTGGCATTCGATGCAATCCATATTCAGGGCAGAGATGGCCACCATATTCGATCGCTTCCCCGCCTTCAATGAGTGCGGCAATTGCTGGTTGTTCCTTGAACGCCTGATACAAATCATAGGTGTGCAGACCTTCGGGAAGTGATTTCAGTTGTACGATGATTCCACACGATACAGTATCCTTGTTGGTGTAGAAGAATCCACCACAGCGCGGATACAATCCCTTGGTATTGGGATACTTTTCCCAGGCATCGTGTGCCATGTCTCTGTAGAGTGACAATGCCAATTCCATCGCCATTCCACTGGGGGGCCGCTCATCATCTCCAGCAAAGCAATTGAATCGCTCATCGATCTTCTCTTTGCCCAGATGAATCACTTCTTTGACACCTAGCAACATGTCGTCTTTGGATTGAGCGTGTAGCATTGAATCAAAGTGGTAGCCTCGTGTCAATACAGAGTTGCTTCCTTCGGCGATTACAACCACCTTGCTGGTCATGACTTCCCCATCTTGGACAATTCCACTGATGGTGCCGTTTCGGATTTTGTCGACCAATTCTTTTGGGAGGTTGTCGACCTTCCATTTCTGGGCTGCACCTTTCCCGCTATCTTCAGCAGGGTCGGTGAGATCTCGACAGTCGTAGGATTCGTGGTCCAAACCATCGATATGGAGTTGATCGATTTTCATACCAGCCATCACAAAGATTCCGGCCTCCTCCATTTTCTCGGCCATCCA
>CATISE010000022.1 GCA_949538655.1 Marine Group II euryarchaeote MED-G33
CCCTCTGTATCTCAAGCCTATAATCATCAAACACTTCTTTGAAGAGTTGAATATCAGATTCAAAAGTTTCTGGCAATAGCGGTCCGAAAGAGAACCTGAAGAACCGCTCATAAGGGGTCACATAACTGGGATCTTTTGAGTGGGGTCGAGCCATATCGCAATCGGAAGCACAGAGGATTGCAGCCCCCCGCTTGAAGAGTCGCTTGTTCAGTTCATCACTGGTCATTCCTTCAGGCAGTTCCAACCAATGGTAGAATCCACCATTGCCTGTATAGACACCGAGTCCCATTTCTTCGAATGCTTTCCCATACCGTTCTCGTTGCCATGTGTAATGTTGCTCTACAGCCTTGCGGGCTTGTTTGACACGACTTGGTTCTAGGAGTTTGACGGCATAGTGCTGCGAAGGATGACTGACGCCACCCATGCCGAAGCTAGAGTAGTTCGCCATCGTCTCAATGTTGGTTTTGCTGGCAACAATCCATCCGATCCGAATGCCTGGTGATTGCAGACCCTTTGTGCAGGCGCCTGCGATGAACACGTTGCTATTGTCCAAATCCTGCACGTACTGGATACCACTGACGGAAGGTGAATGGAACATCTCGTAAGCTTCATCCAACAGAATTCCATTTCCGGGTTGCTCAGCCATCTCCATGAGTTCTCTGAGTTCTTCTCCGGAGCGTGTTTGACCGGATGGATTCTGAGGATTCGAAATGACAGGCATGAGGCAAATATTCTCGTCCAAACCTTCGCGATTGTAGTATTCAGCATTGCTTGGGTGGAAGTTATTCTCCTTGGTGAATGGAACGATTTGATGCTCAGTATTGGTCTGCTCTAAAATATCCAAATAAGCAGGCCATTCGATGTTTCCAATACTGACATGGACATGCTCTTTCAGGAACGCCATCACTGTGTAAATCCCGGGTCGCCCACCAGCGAATACCATGACATTCTCAGGTGTAATTGTTGAGCCATATTCTGAGTTGTAGTACTCGACAATCGCCTCACGCAACGCCGGATGTCCCCATGCCTTGGGGTAGAAGCGATCTTCTGGTGTGACTTCGACACTCGATGGTAGAGAGGGTCCTCCAAATTTTTCCAGTGGAGTCGTTAGAGGGAAGCCCTGAGACCATGGATGAGTGCCTTCTGTTCCCATGAAACTGCCGAATGTATCATGGAATGCATACAGGGTTTCGTAGATACCCATGGGTGGACAATTGTCAGACAGAAAAGATTCCCTCTGCCCATCCTTTTGGTCTGCCATACCACTCTCACAATCCTTCCATTCTTGAGGTTCACGCTTTGACATCCTAGCCATTGTAGTTGACCTGAAACTGCTTTATGTCTGGTGTATACGGGAAATCATGCGCGAGTACCCCTCCGACCGTGTTGACCTTCGCAGCGATACAGTCACTCAACCGACGGCAGCCATGCGTGCTGCAATGGAAGCGGCAGATGTCGGAGATGATGTCCTTGGTGATGATCCAACAGTGCAAGCATTGCAAAACCGGCTCGCAGAGATGTTGGGTAAGGAAGCAGCTCTGTTTGTGCCCAGCGGAACGATGTCCAACGCTGTGGCCATTCGCGCACATACCTCACCCGGTGATGAAATCATCACGGAAACAACTTCTCACGTCTACCAGTATGAAGGCGGTGGATATGCAGCACTTTCGGGTTGCTCAGTTGCATTGGTTAATGCGGTTCGAGGCATCATGGATCCTGACGATGTTGCCAAGGTCATTCGAAAGGCCGAAGGTAGCCTTGGTCACTATCCGGATGGCTCACTTGTTTGTGTTGAGAATACCGCGAACAGAGGTGGCGGAACTTGTTACCCACAAGAGACACTAGACGCAATTGCAAAGGTCGCTCATGACAATGGGTGCGCGGCTCATATCGATGGCGCGCGCCTGTTCAATGCTGTCATCGCCACAGGCACCGATGCCGCTCGTATGGTTCGTGATTATGATTCCATTTCCATCTGTTTGTCCAAAGGCTTGGGCGCTCCGGTCGGCAGCGTTCTAGTCGGTTCCTCAGAGTTCATTGCGCGCGCCCACCGATGGCGCAAAATGTTCGGCGGTGGGATGAGACAAGCAGGCATTATCGCTGCAGGTGGATTGTATGCTTTGGAAAACCATGTTGAGCGCTTGGCTGAGGACCACTCTCGCGCACGACGATTGGCAGAAGCGGTGAACGCCATGGATGGATTCACAGTTGATCTCGACAGTGTTCAGACCAACATGGTCTATGTTGATGGGGAACTCGGCGCGCAACAAATCATGGCGAGTTTGGCTGAATATGGTGTCGACGTACTCGACGTTGGACCTACAGCGATTCGAGCCGTCATTCATCTTCACATCACCGACGAAGACATTGAGCGAACCATTGCAGCATTTGCTGCACTTTGAGCCGTATGCTTTAGAGATGGGATGGGCGTAGCCCATCCATGCGCAAGTGTTTGACCCTGCTGTTGTTCGTTGCATTGTTGCTCCCTGCACCTGTTCAAGCAGGTGTGCCAGTCACGATTTCCAATCAAGGAATTCTCGGGGGACACATGATCGATTTGACAGATTTCTCAAACAATTCCACAACGGTTTCAGTTGTCGGCGACATGACAGCCACCCAAGTAGTGGAAGTATACACAGCCACATGGTGTGAGAATTGTGTCGGTTCAGAACATGCTCTCATGGACGCGCTTGAAGGTGAGGATGCCACCGTATTGGTCCATCATCGGTACATCGGGGAATCACAGGACCCCTTTGGTTCACAGGCAGGTGATGATCGCTGGATCGACCTTTATGGGGAAACCAGTAAAGAGGCCACAAATGGTTTGGAAAGAGCCGCCCCCACCGTCGTCTTCGACGGCTACCGGTTTGTGGCTGGAAGTGCCCCAACTGGTGATTCATTGGAATCCGATTATGCTGGTATGTTTGCAGACAAGCATGCGTATCGTTCGTGGAATAGCGTCGAATCAAATTTCACTTGGACCGGAGACAATAGCACTGGAACACTGACATGGAAAATGGATATTCATCCCGACGAACCAGATGGATTGACTTGGACCCATCGTTTGATGGCCGTC
>CATISE010000023.1 GCA_949538655.1 Marine Group II euryarchaeote MED-G33
AAGGGGGATGAAAAATGAGTGTTGGTAAAGCAATGGCATTTGGTCTGTTTGCGATGTTCCCTGGAGCCCTTCTCTCTCTGATTGCTTGGATTGTGATTGGGAAACCTGATACTTGGTCAGGTTGGATGTCGATTCCATGTTATGGCCCCTTCTTCGGTTGTATCGCGATTGGAATCTGGTTGGGTGTTCGAAAAGAACAGGATGTGGAGATGGAACCATGAACCGGGCCGAAAAGGCTCAGAGAATTGGTGAAATGCTGGATGAATTGTATCCAGAAACACCCGTTCCACTAAACCATTCAAGCGCCTATACACTTCTTGTCGCTGTGATGCTTTCAGCTCAAACCACTGACAAGAAAGTCAACCAAGTCACCCCTGCTCTCTTTGCAAAGGCAAGTACACCAGAACAGATGGCTACACTTGCTGTCGATGAAATTCAAACTTTGATTCGAGAAATTGGATTGGCACCAACAAAAGCCAAAAATTTGCGAAGGATGGCTGAACAAATTATCGAAGGGAATGGGATGAGATCTGATTGGGATTATCTCGAAAGTCTAGCCGGTGTCGGTCACAAAACCGCAAGTGTAGTCATGGCACAATGGTATGGAATCCCAGCATTCCCTGTGGACACACATATCCATCGATTGGCCGCACGTTGGGGTCTATCAAAGGCGAAAAACGTCGAGCAAACAGAACGGGATTTGAAACTCCTATGGCCCAAAGAAACTTGGAATTCTCGCCATTTACAAATCATTTTCTTTGGAAGAGAATTTTGCCCTGCTCGAAATCATGATTTGACGCAGTGCCCGATTTGCTCTTGGGCGGCAACACAAAAACGAATTCGTGAAGAGATGAGGGGCTGAAAATGGATATCTTTGATGGAAGGATTTCTTCCTGTGGTTTCTCCAGTGGGGATCGAATTGTCATTGGCGATTGGGAAAAATCACCACTTGGAGCTTTTACGAATGTAATGTGGGCGAAACCAGACGGTACACGTGTCTTGCTAACACCATCACAAGAACATGCAGACTATGTCTCTTCATTGTATAATTTCGAAGAGGTTCAGATTGTTGCCATCGAAACAATTCGAAAGAATCGAAGCATGGAAGTGAATGCTGGGGATCTCAATGTATCCCTCAAATGGAAAAGAGGGTTCAGTGTCCCATTTAATCGCCCACGTTGGTTTATTGCAACCATTGAACAAGTGGTTGCTAAATTGTTGTTCGGAACCAAAACATTTGGTCGAACATGTAATGGTTTACGAGAATGGTATTGTGTCCGTAGTTTATCGAAAATCAACAATGCCAATGCATCATGGGTAGGGGAAGATTTCGGTTCAAAATCCAACTTTGAAATTACGGCATGTTTCGGGTTTAGTGAGCCACCAAAGAAGCCCTCTTCTGTTCGCGTGCGCTCGATGATTGAGAGCAATGACAAGCGTCGGGTTTGAATGTCGGAATCCGTTCGGTGCTTCATGGGCAATGTAGTCACCTTGGAAGATGGAATGAAAGCACCTCTCTTTTCGGCAGAGGATAGCGAAGGCAATGTTTGGAATTTGAGTGATATACTCGCTGAAGGAAAGCGTGTGATCTTGTATTTCTATCCAAAGGATTCCACACCAGGATGCACGACACAAGCCTGTGATTTTCGCGATAATATGGGTGCGCTAAGTTCAGCTGATGTCGCCGTCTTTGGGGTCTCAAAAGACAGTGCAAAATCCCACCAAAAATTTACTCAAAAGCAGGACTTGAATTTCCCCTTATTGATGGATACAGAGGGCGATTTGTTAGATCAGTATGGTGTTTGGCGTGAAAAGAAAAACTACGGCCGAACATATATGGGCATCTCACGTTCCACCTTTGTAATCGAGGGGGATGGAACGTTATCTATGGCAAAATATGGCGTCAAAGCAAAGGGACATGTCGCTCGAATCCTAACCCATCTTGAATTGGAGTGAAAACAATGGATGGGGGCGAACGAATCGACCTGCCGAATGGTTCGGTCGCGTGGGCCCCTTGTTATATCGGCAAAGATTGTCAAATCGGCTCAAACGTGAGCATTGGTTGTCTGGCACATGTCGGACGGAATGTCACGCTAGGAGATGCGACGAGAATCCAAGGAGGCGCTTATGTGGCAGACCTCTCAAGTCTAGGCGATAATGTATTCATCGGACCCAATGCGACGATTTTGAACGACAAGTACCCACCAAGTGGCAATCCGGATCTTTGGGAACCTGTGACCCTTGAAAACGGGGTAGTAATCGGTGGAGGTGCGACCGTTTTGCCTGGGCTGATCGTTCACGAGAATGCGGTGCTTGCGGCCGGCTCAATTCTGACAAAAAATTTGCCTTCCGGTGAGGTTTGGGTAGGCAACCCTGCCCGCTTCCACTCGACTCGGGAAGAATATGAAGCAAGGCGAGATACTGAATAATTCGGAAAAACCGCCTTGGGAAGCGGTAATATTTGGATAGGGCCTTAGGCATGTTATGAACCGCGCACTGTTGTTGGTTGGGCTGCTCCTCATCTCTTGTTTTTCGGGCCTTGCTTCGCTAAATGTTGAGACAGAATTTACCAATGCTGAAACACAGGAAACTTCTGCTCGTACAGCCACCAATCCATTGGGTTGGGAATGGGTGACCAAGGACAATGATGCCGGATATGTGTGGACTCGAAGTGTGGAAACTGACTCGAACCAGAATACCTACATTGCCGGAATTTTCCGAGGAGGAAGTCTCTCTCTCGACCAAGAGCATGCCTTGAATGCCGGGGGCTTGGATGCTTTCGTTGCCAAATTCTCATCGAATGGTGATGTGCTCTGGCTCACCACCTTTGGTGGAGAATTGAATGAGCATGTCGAAGACATGATGGTTGATAGTGTAGGGAATGTTGTTGTGGTTGGCAGTTATGATTCACCTCAATTTAACGCTAGTACTGATATTCTCACCAACTCAGGAAGTCGGGATGGTTTTACCATTCAAATCGATGCTGGAAATGGTGCCATTGGTTGGGGAAATTCTCTCAGTGGAGCAGGCTTTGACAACATCACAGGAGTCACCAAGGATACTGCGGGTTACTACGCGTATTCGGGATGGACTGCAAGTCCGTCATTGACTGTCAATGGAACTTCACTCAACAACAGTGGCAATACTGATTTCCTTGTCCTGTGGGGCTATGCGAATGGGACTTGGCACCAAGGACGGATTTACGGTGGAAGTGGGCAGGAACAAGCACACGACATTGTTGCCGACCAGAACGGGAAGGTAATGGTTGCAGCAGAGTTTTCCTCAAGTTCTCTGACCCTTGATCAAACCTCGATCAATCATGGTGGGGGTACTGGTTCGGATAGTCTGGTTTTGCGCGTCGCACACACGGGTGTGGAATGGGTTCGCAAGCCGATTTGCAATCAAAATGACCGCGCTTGGAAAATCGATGTTGACAGCGCAGGTAACGTTTTCGTTGTCGGCGAAGTGATGTCAAACACATCGAGTTCTCATTCGATTACTTGGGGGTCCATTCAAATTAATTCAGGCTATGATTATGAGTCGGTATACGTGGTGAAATTCTCCAACGTGGGTGCAATTGGTTGGGCTTTGGAAACGTATGGCCAATACAATGGATATAGTTACACCAATCCATCTGTGGATGTATACGATAGTAAAATTCTGATTGGTCTTACCGGTGATTATCGATTTCGATTAAGGGGGAGTTCCTGGAGCAATTATGCCTATGTCGAGTACAATAACCGAGATAATGCCGTAGTGCTTGAATTGACAAACACCGGCTCAATGAGTTCATACGATAGCTATCTCATTCGTTCACAAGATGCCACGATTGACGATGTCGCTTGGGTCGATCGAGGAAATTCCAATCCTGATGTTGTTGCACCCATCAATCATCAAGCACGAAGCGATGGATTGTTCAGTACATATTCAGACGCCCCTGCGACCACATTGGAGCGCTACTCTTGGTCGAATGGACGCCCACAATCTCAGCAATTTTGGCGCATGATTGGACACACGGGAACTGAAGATGTCATCGACATTGAAACACTGAACTCAACCGCAACAGTAATGCTTGGATTTACCAAACAATATATGTCACAAAGTCTACGATTTGGTGATGAGGCCATCGGAGGAAATACCTCTTATGCAGATGAGGAATATTCTCGATTGTTCCTTGCTGTTGCGGACTCAAACGGAAATTGGACAAATGTAGATCAAATCAAGGCAGGAAAGTTGAACGTTAATCCGTCGACGAGTTCCTATTTCCATGGAAAGGATCCAGCAGCGATGGCCATTGGCCCCAATGGGACGGTTTGGGTTGCCTTTTGGTGGTCAGATTGGGTGGAAATCCCTGGCCTGGTCAGTCGTAACAGTGGATCAGGATTCATGGTTGCAAGTTGGTCGCCAACAAATGGATGGATGTCTGCGGACACCATCGGTTTCGCGACCAATTATTTCGTGAACATTGACATCGCTGTCGATGGAAATGGAGATGTGTTCTTCTCGGGTGCGTGTTATGGCACCGTCAATATGCACGGCTCATCATATTCGACGGGAACCTGGTGGGGGATCTGCTTCGCGCATCGGCACGCAACCAACGGTTGGAATGCAATTCATCGTTCCACCTACTACAATGGAAACAACCCCGTGATGGAGGCGATGACTGATCACCCGAATGGCGGAATTGTGTTTTGGGCAAAATCGGGTA
>CATISE010000024.1 GCA_949538655.1 Marine Group II euryarchaeote MED-G33
TCCTCCCTCAATGCAAAAGATGTTGGTACTCTAGCATTCGTCGTATCCCGAATCAATGGAATCCAAGGACCCCGCATGTATACATACGCCATTTCTTCTACTGTACGTTCGTCTAGTGCATTGTATCGATCGAATATCAGCTGGGGTAATATTCTGCGATTCTGGCAATGGATATCGTGTGCTTTTGGCCCAAACAATACACCATTCACCCAGATAGAGTTTCCATCGAGACGGATCGAATGGCCAAAGAGGTGTTCTGTATTTTCATCCACCCATCGAAGGCGATTCTGAATGGCTGATACTGAATTGGAATACCCAATGGCCTTCTCCCGAATCTCTATTCCATGACAAATACGAATGTGGGCACTTTGGTTGTCACCCCCTATGACATATTCGAGAAATTGAGACCACCCTCGTTCTGTTGTGGGGAAGGGTGTTCCTTCACTCCGAGACCAGTGTCCTCTCCCTTCGCGAATTTTCGAATATTTCATGAGAGCCTTGCGGGTTTCGTAAAACGTGTCTTGTCGGCTATCACAAAATGATGATGCCCATGATGGAATCTCGCCTCTTCGTCTGAGTGAGCTCTCGACCCACGGCGCACAAATATTGCACAATGCCAACCATGCCTCATCTCGATGTGTTGCAATCTCATGGTTACAACTTTCACAATGTAATTTTTCAATATTCAAATTTTCATCTCCTTCTGCGTTCTCGCATATTGCTTGGCCCAGTTTCTTTCGAAAATACGATGCTGGTTTGGGTACAACAATGCGAATTGTAATTCAACTACGTGACTTAATCGATGCTGGTTGACCTGTAGCCAAAGCCATTCCAGCACGTCGTCAATCTCTTCCCGTGTTGCCTTGCTTGTTTGATTGTAGGCGTAACCTCTAGCGCGGTTACAAGCGAGACACATCGCAATCAAATTATCGGGTTCGTTGGCTCCACCTTCCTTGATTGGAAGGATGTGTTCAATCGTTGCCATGTCGGGGCTCTCGATGCATGGAGAGTTCCTGTGAAATCGCATCGGTGTCCCACACGTGGGACATGGACGGCCATCTGCTGCCCCGAGAATGAGGGATCTCATTCCACGTGTAATGCCTGAACGTCTAACTGGATTTTCTCGATTCTCCCTGAACTCTCGCGAGCGGGTTTTCATTCGTTCTAACGAAATTTTTCGTGGTTCTATTTCTTGTTCTTGGATTTGAATTGTCATGTTACCACCTACTATGGCGACAAAGGTCATTGGGTTCTTGGATTGATGTTGAATGGACACCGACTGTGCACTTTGGGACCCTATTGAATCCATGCATTCGTGTGGAATGGTTTTCACTAGTACTACGTGCGTCCAACTTACTCGCTACCGGGCAGCACATTTCGTAAAGGTCCGATTGATTTCGCAGATTCAATGTCATCTCTGAGCATTAGAATGAGACTCGCAATGATGTCTCCCATCGGCAAATGGGATGTCTGCATGGCTGTATGGATGCAAATAGGTGCGGACACTTCATCGCTGATGTCAGATGCCTTTCTGACTTCGAAGCCGTCGTATATCCATCCTTTCGCAGAGGGTGTTGATATTCGATACAAATTGCCGCTTGCGCCCTGAACCAGGAGTCCTACTGGATCGATTCTCACCTCTGATGGTATCTCACTGACAATCTCACGGACAAGTGTGAATGACTTCGCCCAAGCTTGTTTCGAGCACGTATGGAATTCTCGTTCTGGGTGGGATGACCACAGAATCAAGGCGGCATGAAAACGTCGAGCTGCCTCCATCTCAAAATCACCATGTGAAAGGCGGTTGACAAGTTCACGAATGTATGGAATCTGGGGCGAGCGTATGTTCCCCACCCGACCGATGAATTGTAGGGACTGTGTATTGAGGGAATACAATTCAGCACGGAAGTCGATGGGACGTGTATCCAAACCATGTAGACTATCGAACAATAATTCCGGTAATATCTCTGGATCCAACCAATAATTTTCACCCGACTGGTCACCAAATTCAACGTCATCGACGAGGATTGTTGAATCGTGAACGACTATCTCATGACCCCCGATTGAATAGGTTTCTGCGTAGATGAAACCCTCTTCACTCGTGAACGAAAATGCATCGGTGGTATCTTCCGCCTCTCGGCGAATTTGGTTAAACCATTCAGTGATGGATGTAACAGTGTCTAGATCATCGGACATCCAACCACCATTTTCACGAGCCTCCGCATGGTAGAACCCCTTGATAATTTCAGGGTGTCCTCGGCCCACACACCACTCGATGAATTCTAGCCAAGCCCAATCATTGTGGGGGCCCAATTGGTTGTGTCCCTGTAATGGATGATCACGACCTTTGAGGCCGCGAGGACCCCATTGAGCGTTGTGATTTTGATGAACAATTTTCTCAAGCGCTGCCCGAGTTTCATCGATGAGACCTGGGTCATCGTGAACCAAATTCCTCGCCCATTCAGGAAATTTGTTCGTGCGCGCACGTGAATATTCTACCCAAGGTTCACAGATGTCACAAAGAGCTGTGCCGATGACGTTTTCATCATCGGCCTGCGACCAAGACATCTTTCCTGGATTGTAGATTTGTTGGCAACTTTTGCAAGTCAATTCAGCA
>CATISE010000025.1 GCA_949538655.1 Marine Group II euryarchaeote MED-G33
AGAGACGATTGCAGCCGCAGCAATTAGCGAGAAAGCGAAAGCGGATGGACTGGGCGAACCAGGGACGCATGATTTCTCAATCAATGTCCGGAAATAACCACCACAAGAGCTCCATCACTTTCGATGATAATCGAACCACCTAGAGCCACATTGTGCAATCCACGTGTAGAGAATGCAAGCGGTTCATCCTCCAAGGGAAATTCAACGCCCGAGATGCTCACATTTGCACACGGAGTAAAGGCGAAAAGACTCAATTTTGTACCTTGATCTAGAGCCAATTCCAAGTCATCTAAACAACGCATGACAACATGCTCTGACATGTGCATGTAAATCTCCAATTCAGGAGGTGCCTCCACCAGTGCTGCAAAGGCTGCGAGTTGGTGATCGATTTCACCGCCTTCAACCCCGACGATGTTGACAACCTCTGCACCTTTCTCAGATGCATATTGCAGGGTCTTGCCCAAATCGGATGCATTCTGGTTTGGTAAGGCGATTCTCTCGACCTCCGTATCGATGATTGAATCGAAGTCTCCGGTGGCGATTGTAACCGCAATGTTTCGTGATTGAGCAGCATCGGTTCCGCCATCGACTCCGACGATGGTATCAGAACCCTCAGAAAGAGGCTGCCACACACTTTCAGGTGGCCATTCACCATCTGCGCAAAGCAACCAGTTCCCCCCTGCCATATTCTCGGATTCGGCCTGATGTTGAAAGGGGCTTCTAAGCGGTTGTCTGAAGAACCCTGACCCCCTCGACCCCTAAGGGTCGAGTTCGCTTTGACCCCGTTTGGGTGTAATGAGATGCGTCGGTTGAGTCTGTTCCTGACCCTGCTGATGGTCCTCGCTCCGATGACAACTTTGATTCCAGCCCTTGAGGATTCTACAACGAAACTCGAGAGTTACGAAGCGACCGATGGATGGGGTGAATCTCTTGCTTATGATGAAATTCAGCATGAGGGAATTGATTGGGAGGTTATGCCAACCCGCGGCGTCAGTGATTGGGTTCAAAGTTCAATTTCCAGTTTCTCGGATTCGGTCGAAGATCTTGATATTGCCATCGGCCCAGATCAAGTTGTCAAAGCCTGTGGTTACAATGTTGATACACAAGATCTCGAGGTCTACACACTTTCCCCTGATGGTACGACCAGCCGTGTCACGGTGGATTCCAATGGGGACGTCGGGCGAGGATGCTCAATCATCGTCGATTACCGTGGATTCGCTCGAGTAGCGTATCTCGATGTCGACGCCTCGTCTCTGAAGGTTGTTCGAGAAAACGATCACACTCCAGCAGTGGGTGACGAATGGTTGGTTCGAACATTGGTCAACGATGTGACGATTACATCCCCTCCTGAGATTGCCATCTACAGCAACGGTTCAATCGCCATTGCTTATCGGGATGCAGATACGGGTGGCTTGGATTTGATGAGATATACCGGTTCATGGTGGCGGCATACAGATTTGGTGGACGGGGGAGCTGCTGAGGATATTGTTCTGAATATCGATGTTAACGATGTGCTGCACCTCTCATTCGTTGATACCATCAACGAACGTGTCGCAGTCATTTCTCTGGATGAAGATGATAGAACATTCTCAGTCGTTGACGAAGGCGAAGGAATCGGTCAACCGCTAGGACATTATCTCGATGCCACCACCCGTGCTCAACTCGTTTATGGAATCGAAAATGGGGAAGGCCTACGAATCGTACGTGATTTGACAGGACGTGACGACGGCAGAATCTCACCCGATCCTATTCTCGTTCTGGAATCCAGCGAATCGACTGATTTTGGAACTGATGCCAATGCCAATGGGGATTACAACGCGGATGGATTCAGTGACCTCATCTACGGTGAGCCAGGGGCAGACAATGATTCTGGTGCCGTTCACATTCACTACGGTTCAGTGAATGGCTATGCGACAACACCTGACCTCACCCTGCTTGGACTTCACGAAGGGGCACGCTTCGGCGCGTCTTTGGCCATGGTTGGCGATGTAGATGGCAATGGTTACGACGACATCCTTGTCGGTGCCCCGGGTCAGAACAACGATAGTGGGAATACAACAGGTGCAGTATCTCTGTATTCTGGCTTCGCAACCGGCTTGAACTCAAATCCAAGCTGGATCGAATCTGGCCAAACCATCGACGGTCTTTTCGGAGCCAATGTTGAATCTGCAGGGGACGTCAATGGTGACGGTTTTGCCGATCTGCTCGTTAGCGAAATGGGTTGGGAAAGTCCTGACCAAGAGTTGGGGCGCGTACATGTTTACCTCGGTAATTCAACATTACAATTCGAATCTACAATCATTGAAGGGGGTGCGACAGACCTCATTTTTGGTTATGCTACACTCGGGGTCGGTGATGCCAATGGAGATGGTTTTGATGATATTGTCATTGGCAGTTCAAAAGATCAGACTGCGGTCTCTGGTCGCGGTCAAGCACAGGTACACTACGGTCACATGGATGGTATTTCGTCTACAGCAAATCGTACGTGGACAGTCACGACCACATGGACACTCTTGGGCAATTCATTGAGTGCGCTTGGGGACGTCAATGGAGATGGCTATGATGACTTTGTAATCAGTGAAATCTTGGCCAACAAACTTTGGATTTTCCACGGCAGCGTCGATGGGTATTCAGAAAACCCAACCACGTTGATGGATATTACTGGTGGTTGGGGGTGGAATATCCAAACAGCAGGCGATATCAACGATGACGGGATTGGTGATTTCCTCATTGGAAATGTTCAGGGTGAACTTGAATTGGTTCCAGGAACCAATGACACTAATCTGGTTGATTCAACTAGTGACTTTTACACCCGTAACGAAGGTGCAAATTCGCTCCTTGGTCGTGTTCTTTCAGCTGGTGGAGATGCCGACCGTGATGGGACGCACGAATTCCTCTATGCCAGTACCACACGAATGAACGATGGTGTCACCACCGGCGGTTCGATTGTCATCATGGAAACCCGAGATTGGGAGCTTTCCGATCTTCCATTCAATTTTACTGTAAACAGCTTGGATCTCGCCGTCGATGCGCAGGGCCGCACTCAATTACTCTTGGACACCAACGAAGGATACTACCACTACGAGCGCGCCAACGAATTACTCACATCATCTGACCCTTGGGGAATGAATGACTTCGGTCAAGTCCCCAGTGCAGCCATGGTCGTGAGTCCTGCCGGACAGCCGACCGTAATCACCTCAGATGGTGCTGGAGTTGATTTCAATCAGGCGGCTGGAACGATTTTCGTCTCGAATGAGATCTTGACTGGAGGATTCGCAGTACATGGTAGCATTGCTGCACCGACCCCTGGTCATTCCATGTCTGCCTTCCACTTCATATCCTCAGGTTCAAAATCAATCGTATTTGCCAATCAATCGAGCAACGCAATTGACACAGAGGTCATCGTAAGCGACCCGAATTTAGTCATAGAGCAAGACATGGCCCTCCTGGTCAATTCAAACAAAACCCCGCACATCGTGTGGAGAAATGCCGACACCAACGAAATACAACTTGCAGTACAGAACGGTTCGACATGGGATGAAACCACCCTCGCAACCGATGCTGATGGCCGGCAATTTGGTGCAGTGATGGCCGACAATGGTAGCATCGGTTTGATGTACCGGCACAACACATCTAGTAATGCAGAATGGGGAGAATTGGTTACCGAATGGGTTGAAGGAGCTGCTGATAGTTGGTCTATCACAGAACGCACGGTTCTTGCAAGCAATGATACATTTTCACTTGGTTATGCATCTATGCAACTATCGGGTTCGGCGTTTGAAGTCGTCTGGCAAGACAACAACTTGCAGTGGCATCACCAGTTCAGTCAGTCTGGATCTGTGACCAATCAGAGTATTCCTTCTATCAATACGAGTGGTTCGCATGGTTTCCCTGTATTCACTTCTGATGGAATTCTCATCCCTGGCATTCTCGCCAATACCTCTGGCTCACATGTGCTCGTCGACTCAACAGGTTCTCGTACAGTAGACCTAAATTGCCATCTTAACGAATTTGAATTACTCACAGATGCTTCTGGAGAAGATTGGGTGATCTGTGCCAATCCTACGGGAACGCTCACCATCAACACACTTGAGGGAAACCAACCCATTGAATTTGATTCCTCTTGGCAGGCCAGTTTGAATCCCGCTGCGACCCTTGATGAGAACGGCACTTGGCACATTCTATTCCACCACCCTTCGAGTGTCGGCACCGTCTCACTTCTTCGTGGTTTGGCAGATACTGATCGTGATTTCATTCCAGACATGATGGACGACCTCCCTGAATTCGGTGGACAGTGGACCGATTCCGATGGTGATGGTTACGGTGACAACCCCGATGCACCCAGCGTCGACAAGTGCCCAACAATTGTCGGTTACAGCGCCTATGGCCACCATGGCTGTGGTGACGTTGATGGTGATGGATTCGCCAATGCGATTGATGATTGCGCGAACAGCGGCAAGTCTTGGCGTGACACACTAGGATGCCCGGATACGGATGGCGACGGTTGGTCGGACCCCTCGGGTGATGCGGGTTGGGATGGTGACCGGCACCCCACAAACTGGATGCAAGCCATCGATACCGATGGTGATGGTCGTTACGATAACCATGGTCCGGATTGCTGCGGTCAAAATACCGAGTCAGATGAATTCCCACTTGATCCTCAACAATGGGTCGATGAGGATGGCGACGGTTGGGGCGACAACTCTAGCGCACCGACTGGTGACAAATGCCCCGGCTTTGATGGCGATTCGATTTACGATCGAGGCGGCTGCCTCGACAGCGACGGGGATGGGTGGTCAGACCCCGAAAATCCAACTTCTTCCAAACCCTATGGTTGGACGTACAATGCAACCCGTTGCTACAATTCATGGGTCGATGATGAAGGCAATACCCGCGCGGCTGGAGAACATTGTGCAGATTTGTTCCCTTGGGCGCCCGACGATACCTCACCAGAGAATGTCTGCGGTATTCTCTGCTACCAACAGTGGGGGGATCGCGATGGTGACGGTTACGGTGACAATGACTCGCAAGATGCTTGGAATCGAGATGCCTTCCCACTAGATGGGACACAACATACCGATTCCGATGAGGATGGATACGGTGACAACCCAGATGGGAACAATGCCGATGATTGTCCAATCATTTGGGGCAACTCAACCTTTGACCAGACGGGCTGTACAGACACTGATGGCGATGGTCATTCAGATTTCTACAGCTTCGATCTCAATCAAGAGAGTGGCCTCCGTGAAAACGAGGTCGGAGACGCCCTCCCAGAAGATCCCAATCAGTGGCGTGACCGCGACGGTGACGGATTCGGTGAGAACTCGGTTGGTGATTGGGATCGATGCCCAGAAATCCCAGGTGCATTACTCGGCGTTCCAGGTCCTGGTTGCCCGATGCCCGTTGGCGATGAAGATGGCGACAATATTCCTGATGAGGATGATTTGTGCCCCGACACTCCAGAGGGTGAGAGCGCCAATACGGATGGCTGTTCACCGTCTCAAATCGATACTGATGGCGATACCGTATTCGACGATGTCGATATTTGTCCAAATACGCCAACCAATGAAATTGCAAACAGCCTTGGTTGTTCCTTATCACAAACAGACATCGATACCGACGGTGATGGTGTCAACGATGTTGATGAGAATGCCGAACAACTCGACATGTGTCCCAATACCGTTGAGGACGATTACGACGAAGTCGACGAAAATGGATGTGCACCATCGCAACTCGATACGGATGGCGACGGAGTGACCGATGATTTGGACCTATGTCCTGATACGACATCAGGTGCGACTGTGACCGCTGAAGGCTGCATTGTTGTTGGAGCGGATTCAGATGATGATGGATACGAGGATGCGTTTGATGCCTTCCCATCTGATCCCACACAATGGCATGACACAGATGGGGATGGCTATGGCGACAATTGGGGAGAATTGGATTGGAATGATTTTCGTGAAGCCCTCAATATCGGCGAATGGGTCTATAATGCTCAGGAACCAGACGCTTGCCCACTCGATTCCGGGACCAGTTGGTCAGCGAATAGAGAGTTGTTAGGATTGTATGGTTGCCCAGACACAGATGGGGATGGAGTCCCGGATCCAACGGTTGATTGGACAACTGATAACGGAGCTGATTTCTTCCCAAACGATCCGATACAGTACGGTGATATCGATGGTGACGGCTTTGGTGACAATCTAGATGTGAATGGGGATTTTTGCCCCAACCAACCTGGCCTTGCCGACTACGACGAGGATGGACCGCATGAGAATGGTTGCCCGCCACTGGATGCAGACAATGACGGAGTCTACAATTCACTTGACCAATGTCAAGCCACGGTTGCAAATTCGACAGTAGACTCGAATGGTTGTGCCGAATATCAGCGCGATTCTGACGGGGATTATGTCAAAGACGACAAGGACCTCTGTCCAAACACCCCTGCACAAGATAGCAATTTAGTCGATATCGATGGTTGCACACCAAGCCAATTAGAGGGCGATGAAGGAACCGCACTGTTGGGTGGTTCAATGAAGAATATCGCGATTGGATTCGGTGCCTTCCTTGGAATTGCTTTGATCATGCTGGTCATCCGACGTGTTCGTGGTGGTTCAATTGATTGGGATGATGATGAGGACGACGACTTCTACGATGAAGATGATGATGAAGACGACTGGAGTCCATTCGGTTCCGGTGCGAGCGCCATGCCGACCAAGTCATTCAGCGACCCTCAACCGTCTCGTAGCCCTCCCTCGAAATCCCCCTCCCCTACAACAAGTCGAGGCCCTCCAATGGGTGGACGTCAAGGCCCACCCACCAGAAGCCGTGGCCCCCCTTCGGGACAGTCAGCAGGTCCCAGTGCGGCTGGACCACCGGGGTCATCTAGACCAAGAGGTCCTGCTCGGTCATCCGTTAGTTCGAAACCGGGGATGCGCCCAAGTCCGGGTCCAAATGCGAGGCCCGTCCAAGAATCAAGTCCAGCGCCAGCAAGTCCAGTTCGCAAAACGCGTCGAACTGCGACCCCCGCATCCACCACCGGAGATACTCCCGTTCGCAAGACTCGCAAAACATCACCAAATCCATCGCCATCAGGGCCGGCACGTAAGACTCGAAGAACAGCAGCGACATCCAAGAAAACCAGTCGACGTCGTAAGGCAAATGCATCGTTTGACGATCTCTTCGGCCCCGATGAAAAAGCCGATTTCGATACAGCCGTATCCTCAGCAAAGGAGCGCTTGATTGTCGGTGATTCTGAGCAAAGTGTACTCGCTCGCCTCCAGGCAGAGGGTTGGAATGTCAAGCAATCCAAGCATATCCTAGGTCAGGCTCGGCCATGACGCGTGTGCGCATGAGCGCCGTCTTCGACGGCGTCAACCTATTGAGTGGCCTTCGCTCCGCTTGGTCTAGGAGGCATTGAATGGCGGATGGAAACGAACTCGAAGGTGCCAGCCTTCCTGAAGGCATTGAGGTCGATGAGACTTCAGCCTATTTCGGAATCACCGATTCAAGTGACCTCATCAATCGTCTTGCTGAAACAGATCGTTTGAACGGTTTGGGTGAGTTTCTTTCAATCACTGGAGACCTTTTACTCAAACAATCTACTTTTGATTTTGAGACTGCTGCAACTCGACTGGAGGTTGAAGGTGGAGAAATCTACTGGCTACTTTCCGGTCCATTTGGCATGCTCTCATGGACAGACCCCATTCGGTCTTTCTTGGGTCAAGAGGATTCAATGGGCAATGCAGGCGGACCAGACCCTGGCCTTGCCGCTACAGAGAAAGATGCACTTGAGGCATTCAATGATCCATTCAGATTGCTGAAAATGCTTGCCATTGGCCATGTCTGTGGTGGCCTTCAGGAATTAGATCAATATCTGGCAAATTTCGAATCATGGTTACAGGATGTCCCAGGAAACAAAGTTCGCTTCCTGGCATTGCATCAGCAAATCAGTAGCGTGTTGCGTGAAACTCAGGGTGGAGGGGATGCTTCCAGCTTGTCTTCGTTGACAGGTGGGCCAGTGACCAAAGCATCCGTGGTCGCTCCAGAAGGGGATCAGACTGTCGAGGCCAAACCTGAACCCGAACCTGAACCTGAACCTGAACCTGAACCTGAACCTGAGCCCGAACCCGAGCCCGAGCCCGAGCCCGAGCCCGAGCCGATGCCAATTGCGGCCCCTGTTATTGAGCCCGAACCCGAGCCTACACCAGCACCGGCGCCTGTGGTTGAACCCATGCCAGTTCCTGAGCCTGAACCAGCCGCACCCGAGGTGAGCATTGCATCGGCCTTTGACACACCTCTGAATCCTCAAGAAGTTCGGGAAGCCTTCGATGATATGGATGTCAACCAAGACGGTGTCATTTCCGAAGAAGAATTCCGGTCATCAACCGTCATTTCCAAACTCCCCGAAGAAATTCAGCAACAAATGTTTGAACGAATCGATTTGAACAAGGATCAGGTCATCCAATATGATGAATTTACAGCAGCAGCTGAAGAGAATACGAATGCCCCATTCCTCGCTCCCAAGCGTGCACCTGTGGCTCAACCTGTGAGAAGACCAATCCAATCCACCCCGCAGCCTGCTCCACAAACCATGACCCAAGCAGCTCCACAAGCAATGGCTCCAAGCACCTCGTCAGCAGGTCGCCTTCGGACAGGGGTTCCAGGGGTTCAGCACGTTCTACAAACTGGAATCTTTTGTGGAAGTTGCAACATCGGAGTCGAATACCATTGGCGAATATGCCCAATCTGTGGCGCTCGCCTCTAAATCCGGATGTCTCCTTCATTCAACAAGTCAACATCACCAATTGTGACCGTTGGTTGTTTGAGAACTCCTGTGACATGAATTCCACAAGAAGAGTGACCGCCTAGGCTGGTATTGTCTCCAAAGGCGAAATAACAGGTCCCTTGGACTTTCTCATCCTCTAGCACGTTGCCCACCAATCTTGCACGTGGATTCATTCCAAATCCAAATTCAGCAACCGTCCAGACATTTTCTTGCTGCTGAGGTTTCAATTTTCGACTTGCTTCCACAAACATAGCCTTGACATCGTCACTGCCTTCTCCCTGGATTTTCGTGACCATACCCGCTTCGACTTTGATGGTCAAGGGTCCAGTTACAACAGCTGCATCCCAAGTTCCATCGATGACGATGGTTCCTTCCATGGTACCCTCCTTGGGCATGGCGAGAATTTTCCCAGCGGGTAGATTGGTGACTTGACCCGGGCGATTGCAAATACCATTGTCTCCAAGTTCCCATCGCCCACCGATCTCAAACGTGATATCTGTTCCAGATTCCGTTTTGACCTCTACCTTACGTTGGCGTTTGAGTGATTTTCCAAGTTGGGCGATTGCTGACTGCATGGCGTTGAAATCAGTGGTCATACCACCCTCGATGAACATCTGCATCGTAATACCCGGCATCGTCGCAATCCGTGTCCCTTCACGGCACGCTTGCATTCGCGCACGCGTGTGAGTGAGTGAATAGCGTGTAGGCGCCAGGACAACATCCTGTTTGCGCATTAGGTCTGCTACGGGGGCGGGTGGCTCATCTCCATGCCTGTGGGTAGTCGGCATCATGACCAATAGAACTCGATCAGAGATTCTAGCAGCCGCTTCATAGAGTGCTTGACCGATTGTGGATGTGTGAGGGTCGGTTACAATCAGAATGTTTTCCTTGCGTTGAATCTGCATGCATTCTCTACAAACAGTATCTGCCGCACGGGCTAGAGCCTTCTCAGTCTCCGCATCGAGTTCATCCTCGGCCCCTTCGATGTAGAGGTCATCTGCATCGTCTTTCTTCTTTCTCGCCATCCTATTCTCGTCCGCGCTGTAGCGCGGACTGTAGCCATCTCCCATGAATCCTATCCCGGCCAGTTCTCTTACACGATTCACCGAGTCCACTATTAGGCACGGAGGGTTCGCTGGTTGTATGAAGAAGGATGTTCGTGTACCAATGATTCTGGTTACATTGCTGTTACTCCCCGGTTGTTTGAGCGGGGTAATCGATGACATCGAAGATTCCGATATATGGGAACTATCTCCCAATGGAGAATGGCCACAATTGATTTTGGGTGAACGTTTGCGAACCACACCGACACTCGACACCTACGACGACTGTACCGTTCTCCTCGAGGACCTGAAGGCCGCATTATGGGAGCAGACTCTCGTTGAAATCGATCAGAATGCCTACTGGAATTGGGCCAGCCCAGACATTTGGCGAATGGGCGGAGGAATGATCCTCGATGATGTGGCAATGACCGCGGATGGTGCAATGCCGGAAGCATCTGCTAATGTTGGCAATACTGGTGGCACAGCTCCTTCCAGCAGTGGTGGAGAGGACCGTTCCGGGACCTATTCCGAAACCAACAATCAGGAATCCGGTATAGATGAAGCAGACTTCCTCAAGTTCGATGGCCACCATTTCTACATGATCAACAACGACCACCTGCTCATACTCGGTGTTCCAGAGCATGGCAATGTTACACTCGTTGCTGACATTGAATTGGAAGGCCAACCCTTGCAGATGATGAAGGAAGGCGACAACCTAGTCATCATTTCATCCATCAATAGTTGGAACATCCCTCAGGATGACCCACTTCGTTCCATCATGCAAACATCAGATGGCAACTGGCGTTCTTCAAACCTGGTCAAGTATACTGTGATTGACATCACCAATCGAAGCGATCCTGATGTGGGTCGAGAGATTTTCATCGAGGGTAGTCATGAAACCGCACGAATGGTCAATGGCACCGTTCGAAGCGTATCGCACATGTGGTCCTACATCCCGGGAATCAACACTTACCCTTCGCTACCAGATGACTACTGGGCTACAGAAAGTTGGGAAGATCGAATGAATCTATGGAATGCCTCCGTCGAGAATTTGATTGCTGACAATCTTGCAGCGCTCGCAGTTCTAACATTGGCAGACTTCGCTCCTCAAATGTATCAGAGAAACGTAGATGCTTCCATAACTTCGTACACATCAGGCGATGGTGACTGCAGCGAATTCAGTGGCTCCGCAGATGGTGTGGGACGTGGCTTCACCTCAATCATGACTGTGGATCTGCTCAGCGAAGAATTCAGCAGTGAGGTTGACCACATCGCTTCATCATGGGTTGAAGTCTATGCGAGTGGAGACATGATGGTACTTGCAGAGCCGGCCAATGACTGGTGGTGGTTCTGGCGCAACAACGACTACGAGGACGCAACCAATATCCACGCCTTCGATATCAGTGTCGAAGGTGAGACCACCTACATCGGTAGTGGCCGTGTGACAGGTTCCGTCCAAGATCAGTTTTCCTTGTCGGAATACAATGGAGATATCCGCGTGGCCAGCACAACCGATTCATGGGGCCGATGGTGGTTGACCGAAGATGGCGAATGGGAAGTTATCGAACCACAAAACCACATCACGATTCTCACACCGACGCAATGCCTGATTCCAGAGGGATGTGAGGACACCTCAGATGAATTGGTGCAGATTGGCTACATTGGTAATATTGCTGAGGGTGAGCGTATATGGAGTGCTAGATTCGTCGGTGACTTGGGTTACTTGGTCACCTTCCGCAACATGGACCCACTGTGGACCATCGATCTATCGGACCCGACCAACCCCTCCATCCTCGGCGAGTTGCATATCCCTGGAGTCTCGACCTACATTCATCCACTCTCCAACGGCGACTTGCTGACCATTGGCATGCCCGGTGGTGAGGATGGGTTGGGATTGGATTGGAGCCACACACAAATCAGTTTGTTCAATTTGAGCGACCTGACCAATCCAACACTTGCGGACACCCAGCTTCTGACACCTGCATACACAGACGATGACTGCCCAAGCATCTGGAGTTGTGGATGGTCGTGGTCCTATTCAGAGGCCACCTATGAGCACAAGGCATTCACTTATTGGGAGCCTGCTGGCTTACTCGCAGTACCTCTTTCAACCCACAGATACGTGTATGACACAATCGAAATCGACGGACGCATGTACTCCTATTCTGGATACGAATATGTTAGCAAACTGATGTTGATTGATGTCGACATGGAGAACCGAACGCTTTCAGTTCATGGGGAGATTGATCATTCAAGCTTCTACAATGAAGACAATGGTGTCAACGGTTGGTGGAGTGGGGACTCAAACGTTCGCCGTTCCGTCTTCATGGCCGACTACGTCTATGCGTTCTCCAGTGCCGGTGTAAGCGTCACATCGTATGCTGACATGAACACAACAGCCATGCTTGAATTACCCGGCTATGAGGTTTCAAATTCACCATACTACCACGATGATGTCGTCATGATGGAAGACACTGAAGATGGCGATTCTGGTGAAAGTTCGTCGGGTTCGGAAGGTTCACCTCCGAAAGAAGAAGGTTGATCACGAGAATTTCAGCG
>CATISE010000026.1 GCA_949538655.1 Marine Group II euryarchaeote MED-G33
ATTATGTCGATTCAAACGCCAATACACCTGGTGGTTCAAACAGCGGTGGAGGCATAGGACCAGCCTATGCTGAGAGTGACATGAGAATTACTGAAGTCATGCCGGACCCCTATTGGACAGATGACAACGCAACTTGGCCTGGTGGAGAATGGGTCGAAATCGCAAATATCGGTTCGGTGGCCGTCGATCTTGCCGGTTGGTCCATCGATGATGCTGCTGGAAACTCAATGCCGATGAATACCACACATCTGGTTGGCCATGGTACAATGATTGACCCTGGGCAACACAGAATCGTCGCTGTCAATGGTACGCGTACCTATGGCATGCTCAACAATGGTGCTGGAACAGAACTGGTCAAACTGAGAATGCCAAGTGGAGATATCACGCATCAAGTCGAATACTCCGGCCCAACACGTACCGGACATTCCTATGTCAATACAAGCAATTCCGCACCAAATTGGGGACACAATGCTGACGATCTGATGACTGCAAAGTGGCCGACTCCAGAAAGTATCAATGCTCCAGTGACAATGGTTCCTGGCTTGCCATTCCAAATCAACGAAGTCATGGTGAATGTCACAGCTGAAAACTCCTCAGTTGGTGGCAGTTGGGTTGAATTCTATTACCCACCTCAAGAAGGGGGATCGGGGCAACCGATTGGTAGCAATCCTTACTCATTGCGTACAGGGAGTGGAGCCCACCATATACTACCAAATACAGTCAACCAATTGACACCTGGAGATTTCTTTGTTCACGGCCCTATCGACCTTCTGAACAACTACGATTCAATCTCTCTTGTTGATAGCAATGGTGACATTCGCCAAGTTGTTGAATGGCAAAGCCCGCACACACAGAACGTCAGTTACATCTCTGCGGACCCATTGATGGTGCATGGCCCATGGATGTCGTCGCCCTACAATACACCTGGCGCACTCAACCCCGGACAAGGTGGTGACAATGGGGGTGGAGACACTGGAAACCAAACCAATGTGAGTGGAATGAGAATTTCTGAATTCCTGCCAAACCCAATCGGTGCTGATTCACAAACTGGAATGGATGGTGAATGGGTTGAAATCACCAATATTGGAAACCAGAGTGTTGACCTGACCGGCTGGGAATTGCGTTCAGGTTCTGGTTTTGCACTCCCGCCTGCAACTCTAAGCCCTGGAGCATTCATGGTTTACCCACTGGGCGGGGAATCCATTACCCTGACAAATAGTCAAGGTACTCTCAATCTAAATGACCCTGAAGGAAACTCTGCCCATACTGTTGTCTGGGATCACTCAGCGTATGGCATGAGCATGGTCGCAGGTGCGACACCAAGCGACATGTGGGTCGTTGGAGCGTGGCCGACACCGGGTGCTCAAAATTGGATGTTTGAGCAACCTTATTCGGGTCCGACAGAAATCATGATGTCTGAAGTCAGCCCGCAATGTTCAAGCCCAACCGATGGTTTGGCAAGTGAATGGATTGAATTGTACAATGCCGCAGGATATGCGGTCAACCTCTCGAGATGGATGGTCCAAGATGATGCTGGTGGAGCGGCTGCTGTCGCACCCGGACGCTTGTGGAATCATACAACAGAATCGATGATTCTAGAAATTGGTGATTACGTAGTGCTAAACCTCGACGACAATATTCTCACAAACCAAGGAGAAAATATCTCATTACTTGACCCCAATGGAAATTCCGTTCACACATTGACATGGGACACCAGCACGGATTGTACTACTCTGGAATCGCGCAACGGTGCACCTGAAACGCGTGAAACTCTGTGGCCCACACCAGGTTCTGAAAACCCGATGATTCATTCGTATGATGGTGGAATGACTATCAAATTCACGCGGGCCATGCCAGTGGAAGTATCTGGTCGCTCGAATGACTGGTTTGAAATCACCAATACTGGAGACACTTGGGTCGATCTGGGTGGATGGACGATTGAACGTCTGACGATGGACAGTTCCCAACAATCATTGATGATGAACTATATTCTTGAGCCAGGGGAATCTGTTGTCATTACAGAAGATCCCTACAACTTACTCATCGATGGTGGACCTGAAGCGGTTGATGCAAATACATTGTTTGGGAATTCTCCACCATGGCTGATTAACAGTGGCGGTTCACTGCAATTAATCGCACCTGATGGAACGATTGTTGACGCGTTTGTTTACGGCTCAGGATTCGCTGAAATTGAGGGTTGGAATGGATTGGCACTTGAGTTGCCGCCTTCCGATTCATCAGGGCTGATTCTAATGCGTGGGGACGGTTGCAATGTATTGCCAGACACCGACACCTCAGCAGACTGGGAATACCGGTGGTTGAGATTGGGCTCCAGTCTGTTTTGCGATACGGGATACTTTGGAGCCGAGGGTTCGATCGTCCCTGTGAACTCACCAGTGGGTTCACTTTTCCAAATGGTAGAATGGATTGACGGAGCCACCGAATCTCTGCATATTCACGTTTACCAATTTGATTCACCTGAACTCTTCCTCGCCATTGAAGCGGCGGTTCTGCGCGGAGTGGAATGTACAATTTTGCTTGAAGGACAAATTCTCGGCGATGCTGCTGACATGGAAGATCAAAGGGGTTGGGCTGCCGAATTGTCGGACGCTGGATGTACCGTTCTTTGGATGGTCGAACCCGATGGTGCAAATGCACCAATGGGACCCTATCGTTACATCCACTCAAAGGTCGCTGTCCGAGATGGTGACAGTGTTTGGATGGGCAGTGGCAATTGGAAGCGTTCGACGTTCCCACTTGATGAGGATAGAGGAAATCGTGAT
Organism: Marine Group II euryarchaeote MED-G33; assembly: GCA_949538655.1. GTDB lineage: Archaea > Thermoplasmatota > Poseidoniia > Poseidoniales > Thalassarchaeaceae > MGIIb-P. Next base: position 2,784 of record CATISE010000026.1, read on the forward strand.
TCTGGAGTCATCGTCAACAGTCAAGATGTTGCCGACCTTGTCATGTCAAGACTGCTTTGGGATGAAAATGAAAGTCAACGTCACATCATCAATCTAGATGATGCACCCACTTCAATGGGACGGCCCACCGGGTGGAATCGTCCAGCCGCGTCCACTGAATTTGGACCTGCTGAACCGATGCAATTGACCTATGACGGACCCTTTGGCGCCGTCCTACTCACTTGCCCAGATGACTGTATTCAATCCCTCGTATGGTTGATTGATCAAGCCGATACATCGCTGGATATTTCTGTTCAATACTTCGATTTGGGCTGGCACTGGGGTTATGGTGACAACCCATTGATCGAAGCCGTTGAAAGAGCCGCCAACCGCAGTGTTTCCGTTCGTCTTCTAATCAATGGATATTACATGAATGATGATATCCAAGAGACCGTGAATCATTTCAATCACAGGTTGAACATGACCGATGGTCTAGATGTAGAAGCGAGACTGATGGCACCCTCCAATGAGATAACAAAATTACACGATAAGAGCATGATTATCGATGGCGAATGGAGTTTGTTTAGCAGTATCAATTGGGGCAGCAATAGTGCGCTAAGAAATCGTGAGATGGGACTTGCAATCGAACATGTTGCCTTGGCCGAACACCAGACGTTCATCTTCGAGGAAGATTGGAACCGATTGGATACAGCCACCGATACCGATGGCGATGGGATGCCAGATTATTGGGAGATTGAGAATGGTCTAAATCGCTCATGGGCAGCCGTCCCAGGGAGCACGAATTCGGAACAGAATCTAGATTCAGACGGCGATGGATTGGCCAACCTACAGGAATTCCAAAATGGTGGATTGGCACAGAATCCAGATACGGATGGAGATTGTATCTATGATGGAGAAGAAGTCATGTGGGCCTGGAGTCAAGCACTCGCAGCATCTCTTGCAGTTCAGACTGCAGATGCAGATCTGGATGGAGTCAATGACAATGAAACAGTGCCTTGCACAAATCCGCAAGATGAGCTCCCTGATTCCAATGCAAACAACCCCAACTCGACAAATGACGATGAGGATGAAGTTGGGCCATTCCGCGAAGATGCGATGGAAAGTAATTCAGCCAAGGTTTTGCTGGGACTGGTGATTCTCGCGGCAATCAGTTTACTCGGTGCACTGGGGATGATGCTGGTGAACAGTCGACGAGAAGCGGCTGGAAGAGTTCTAGTCGATGACGTCGGTGACTTCAGTGCTGAGATCTGGTCTGAAACCGAAGAAGAAGCACCTACTGGTGCCGTTATTCTGGATGGGACAAGTGTGGGTCCAAATGCGGGTAGTGAAGCCCGCGATGTGTCCGTTGGACGAGATGATGGTACCTTTGGTGCACCACAGCTGGATGGATACGAATTCCCAGGATGGTCGCCTCAACAAGTGCAGGAATCCCTAGATGCGGGTTGGACCTTGGAACAACTGCGAGAAAAGTATGATTCTGAACAGTAAGTACGCGAAGGATTCATGGGCACCCGGGTTACGCTTGGGTTATGGCACGAGATTCAATCGCCACACTCGACCTCAGAGAATATACGACTGGTGATGAGGCAACGCGTGAAGCATTCGTCAATAAAATGGGTGAAGCACTGGAAGATATCGGTTTCTTTGCACTCACTGGACACGGCATTCCACTCGGCGATATCGATCGCGCATATGAGGTGAGTGAGACATTCTTCAACATGGATGACCCTACGAAGATGCGATGGAATCAAGGCAGCAATCAACGCGGATATGTGCCCTTTGGAGTTGAACACGCGAAGGACAATCCTGCACCGGATTTGAAGGAGTTTTGGCAAACTGGACGGACCCTACCTGATGAACACGAATTGAAAGCTGAGTATCCAATGAATATCTGGCCGACTGATGATTGTCCTGAATTTGGTCCGGCTGTAGATGGACTGTACATCCAGATGGAAGAACTCAGTCGAACCCTGCTCGAAGTTTGTTCACAATATCTTGGCAAAGGACCCGATTGGTTGCCAGATATGGCCATCGATGGAAACACCATTCTGAGAATCCTACATTATCCTGCACTCGGAGACGATGTGCCCGAGGGGGCTGTTCGCAGTGCTCAGCACGAAGACATCAATTTCATCACACTGCTCGTAGGTGCCAGTGCTGCGGGTCTCGAGGTCATGGATCATGATGGTGGATGGATTGCCGTTGAGGGCAATCCTGAACACATCATTGTCGATTCGGGTGACATGTTGCAAAATTTAACCAATGGTCTGTTCAAAGCGGTCACACATCGCGTAATCAATCCACCCGATGCGAACAGTGATCGGTATTCGATGCCGATGTTTACACATCCACGTGATGAGGTTGACTTGTCCCCTCTTCCAGAATTCATCGCACGCACAGGGGGTGAGGCACTCTACCCCAATATCACCGCAGGCGAATTCCTCAGACAGCGCCTTATTGAAATCGGACTGATCGATGATGACTGAGATTCAGGCATTTGTGAACGGCGTCGTTGACGGTAGTCTCAGTGATACTGAGGTTGAAGAGTGGATGCGCAACGTGTTTGAAAATGGATTGACTGAACAAGATACGGTCGAACTGACTCATGCGATGCTTCATTCCGGCACGGTTTTGCAATGGCCTACCGAATGGTCACACCTGGTTGTAGACAAGCACAGTACTGGCGGGATTGGCGACAAGGTCAGTTTGGTGCTTGCCCCTGCATTGGCGGCTTGCGGACTAAAATGTCCAATGATTGCAGGCCGTGGCCTCGCCCATACGGGTGGAACCCTCGACAAATTGGAAGCCCTGCAAGGATACAATGTCAATATCTCTCCAGAACAGGCATTCAAAATGGTCGATGAAATCGGTTGCATGATCGGTGGGCAAACGGGTCAAATTGCACCCGCAGACAAGCGGATGTATGCAATCAGGGATGTCACCAATCTCATCGCTTCAGTCCCACTGATTACAGGCTCGATTGTTTCGAAGAAAGCCGCTGAGGGCTTGGCTGCATTGGTGATGGATATCAAGGTCGGACGAGCTGCGTTTATGACCAACATCGATGATGCTCGTGAACTGGCCAAATCGATTGTATCGACAGGTGCGGGATTGGGGATTGTTACCAGTGTCACTTTGACAGAGATGGATACGCCACTGGGTTTTGCGGCAGGCAATGCGCTTGAGGTTCTCGAATCAATTGAAACTCTACGGGGCGCAGGACCGGCTGACTTGGAAGAATTGGTTTGTATTCAAGGTGGAATATTACTGCATGCAGCAGATTTGTGTAAATCTGTAGATGAAGGGGCCTATCGAATTCATGACTCCTTAATCGATGGAAGCGCAATGACGAAATTTGAGCAAATGTGTGTCGCCCAAGGTGTATCATCTTCGACATTTGAAAATGAACCAAAGTTGCTATCTGCACTGGGTTTGCTCGATTCTAAATTGAACACGACTGAATTCAAGGTATCTCAACCCGGCTGGATTGCAGACCTTGATGCCATGATGCTTGGTAAAGTCGTACTCGAACTTGGTGGAGGGCGTTTGAGCCTTGGTGATGAGATCGACCCTGGTGTTGGTTTTGTTCTCGAAGCGCATGTCGGTTCTCTAATGATCGTCGATGAGCCGTGGATTACAGTCTATCACAGAGGTGATCTTTCATCGAATCATCGAGAATTGATTGAAGCCGCAATTCAACTCAGCAATGATCCGGTCGATGCAGAAAGTCGCGTGATTGAGATTCTTTGAGAACATTATGGGCGCTTCTATGAAATAGAAGCGGCACCCATCTACAGTCATGGTCAATCGCCGCCAAGGCCTCCTGTCACTCAGTATGATTGCTATCATGCTAATTGCCATACAAATTCCACTGGCGAATCAGCAAGTGCAGGCAGATTTGGGAGCAGAAAGAAATTCCCCCTCGAGTTGCTTCTCTGCGGTTCGGCCGATTGACACCCCAATCCATGTCGATGTACTGAATGGTAGTGACACGTGGAACGGGACGTCTAATTGTCCCAAGGCCACCATCGGCGGTGCGATCCAAAATGCATCTGCAAATGATGAAATTGTCATACACGCAGG
>CATISE010000027.1 GCA_949538655.1 Marine Group II euryarchaeote MED-G33
ATTGAAGTAGGCGAGACCATCGATGTCGATGTCCCTGTCACAAATTTGGGTTCGTCCCTCGATCACATCGTCCTCGCAGTTGATGAAACTGCAGACTTGAGTAACTTCTGGGCCAATTGGAATAGTGGTGCAAGTAACAACACAGGTGGGAACAACACCGGTGGGAACAACACTGGTGGGAACAACAGTGGTGGGAACAACAGTGGTGGGAACAACACGGGTAACAATACCGGGAACAACACAGGTGGAAACAACACTTCGAATGGAACTGGAAATGTAACCATGGGACCCACAGAATTCTTTGCTACTCTTTCTGCTGTGTCGACCAATCTAACTGCGACCCTTGATGCCGTGAACTTGACAGCAAACCTGAGTTATTTGGTAGATTGGACAATTGAAGAAAATGGTTCATTATTCCCATACGACGCCGGTGTATACAACTGGACCAGCGATGGTTCAAATCATACTTGGAATCAATCCTGGAACATCACCTCTGGCGGTGAGATGTGTATTTCTGCGACCCTAAGCCAAAACCTCAGTGCGATTGGAAATGCGACAACCTGTATGACGGTGAGCAGTGGACAGAGCGGTGGCAATGGCACAAGCATGGGTCGGGCTGTCCCTGCAGGGTGGGATGTTCGTTGGATATCTTCGACCTTGTCTAACATGAGTGCCGGTGAAAGTCGCATGGGCACACTTCGGGTCAGTGTACCCAATGGTGAGGCCCCTGGCGACTATGGATTCCTTCTCTCAGCAGGTTCAGCCATGGGTAACTTCACGATTTCAGAAACCATTGTTGTTCGAGTGAATGGGACTCACAATCTAACCATCTCAGCAATCGAATCAACCAACAATTGGTTGCCCAATGGTACCGGGATGGTTGATTTCGATGTCCACAACTCTGGGACGGATGAAGCGGAGTCAATCTATTCAATCTCGTATACCGGGGCATGTTCTGCAAGCTTGTCTGCCTCAGAAGCAGACGGTAACCGACTTGCGGCAGGCACGAATGAATTTGTGACAGTTGACGTGAATGTCGATGTTGATGCAGGCGAAGGTGATACCTGTGATCTAACATTGGATGCGTATGATGAAATTGGAGAACAAGGGTATTCTTTCACCCATGTGTTGGTTGTTGGTGCTTCTCATGGCCTTGAAGTTGTGAGTAATGGAATGCTCACCCTTTCACCCGGTGGAACGACTTCTGATGTAATCACCATTCGAAACACCGGTTCGGAGTCGACCAACATTCGCCTCACGGGTTCAACACCCGAATTGATGATCAATACCGATTCAGTATTCGTGACCGTCACATCCGGTGAAACTGTTGATTTGACATGGTCAACATCTGTGGCCTCTGATACGCCCTTGGTTGGCAATTATTCCGTAGACATCAGCGTTGAGACACAAGATGGTTCAGCGACTTTGAATTTCACAGGATTGGTGCATATTCTACCTTGGTCCTCAATTTGGATGACCGGTCCTCTCGGTGGCGCCTTTGATGTCGGTTCAGATGAACCCGTGTCAATTGATTTCACAGTGACAAACGATGGCACAGGTGCCGCGGATGCCACTCTAGATTGGAGTGGTGCCCCTCAGGGTTTCACTATCACTGTCAGCAATGCGACCTCTGTCGGACCCAATGGCAATTCGACCCTCACCATGTCTGTGGGCATCGATGCTGACATCGCATCGGGCACATACACATTCACGATTCTCGCCATGAACCCCAGTGATGGTAGTACTTGGGATTCAATGTCTATCGACGCCCAAGTCGACCAAAGAGCTGAGGTTCGGGTTTTGGTCGCTGGTGATTCCCTCCCGGCCTCTAATGGTGCAGATTCTGTGTTCACTGCCACGATCATTAACGATGGAAATGAACCTGATACATTTGCAATTTCTCTAACCGGTGCATCCGGATTTGAAGTTGGTATTTCACCACAAACACTCTCACTCAATTCAGGAGAAAGCGGCGAGGTCCAGATTACACTACGTCGAACCGGTGCCAGTGAAGATGTTACAATGACATTAACAGTAGAGAGTGAGAACGATGATTCAATCACAGATTCATTGCAACTCTATGCTACGGTTCCAGCCATTTCTGTTCAAGCCACAGTCACCACGAATACGGCGTCGGTTGCCGCTGGTGGTAGTGCAAGCCTCACCCTCTTCCTTTCGAACCTTGGAGAGGCAGAAGACACCCTACTGGTCACCGGCCCCTCTGGATTTGTTTGCGACCACCCCAGTCAGACTACACTCGCTGCCGGTTCGGCTGCAGAAAGTCATGCGGTCACATGCACCGCTAGTAGTACTCTACTTGCAGGAGCACATGCAATCAGTTTCACTGCGACATCGCTATCAGATTCAAATGTGAACTCAACCGCTTCGATTGATGTTGAGATTGAACCACATCGTAACTCGATGGGTGGACCGATGCTTGAAGTTACACTGGTCGGTGATGATTGGTCACTTCCTTGGAACAGTTCGGCTACCTACACAGTTACCGTTCAGAATGATGGCAACGAACAAGTCTCAGGGTTTCTGAATCTCGCAGGTGAGCATGAGCGTGATATTCTGCGATTCTGGAATCTTGATGTCAATCAGTCAATTGGTCAATTCACCGTTGCACCGGGTGGTGTTGCAACCTACATGCTGACCATGCAACCCGGTGGGGAACCAAACATTGGTACTGTTGATTTCCGAATTGAAGCATCTGGGACACTCTCCGGACAAGGATTCCTAGTCAGTGGCCCAACATCGACAATCTCGGTAGAATTTGAGCCACCAGTACCAACCGAAGCAGAGTTGTGGGATGGTGGCCCCATGGTCAGTGCAGCAAACTTGGCCATCGCCATGTTGTCTGGTTGGCTGTTTGCTGGTCTACTCATCATGTGGATGCGCATCAGCTCCAAATCCCGAGATCGAAAGAATGCTCAAGATGCATGGGATGAGGCCGAAGAAGAGGAGAACAAGGATGCAGATTTGAGTCATGGTGAAATCCGTGCGGATGAAGATGGCACCGCTCGCTGTCATGCTTGTGATTCACGCATTCGTTTGCCTACAGAGAAAGTAGCACCATTCCGATTCAAGTGCCCAACGTGTCAAGAGATGAACCGGGTGATGCCACCTAGAGAAGAGGACTAATCAGGTTCGTTCTGCAATCAGTAAGAATGCCGTGTGACCCATTGGTGTATTGCCTGGTCTGACGCCACCACGGCTGGCCTTGGTCCAAACACGCTCCATCATTTCACCAGCCCAATCAACGTTTAACCCAGCCTCTTCACAGGCATTCCATGCTTTTTCCAATTGACTTGAAACCGGACAATAGCAAGCGATTCTTCCGCCATATCGTAGTTTCTTTGCAAGGGTCGAAATGACTGGCCAAGGTTCGGGTAGATCCAAGATGATTGCATCGAACTCTTCGACAACTCCTTCAAACGAAGTCTCAGCAATGTCTCCCTCGAGTAGGACCCAATTTGGGAATTCTTTCATTGAACCTGCGGCCCTCTCCATATTTTCACGACCGACTTCGGCATGTTCTGGGCGATTCTCAACTGAGATGAGGGTGCCACTTGAACCGAGGACGTTTGCGAGATGAAGGGCGAGTCCACCCGATCCATGTCCAGTCTCGAGCACACATTGACCCGATCCAATGCCCATCCAAGCGATGAGAAAACCAGCATCCTTCGGGTTGATGATTTGCGCCCGCCGCTTCATTCCTTTGCGTAGTTCGGGTAAACCGACTTCAACTCGAGTTAGTACTTTTTGTCCAATGGTAATTCGATCCCCATCCGAAATCCCTTCTAACAAGGGTTTTGGGGCAAATCGGCCCAAACCTCGAATCTTCAATTCATCGTCCTGAATCGGTACGATGTATGTGCGCCCGTCTTCTTCTCTAAGTGCGGTGTATTGTTTCATTTTTTCACATCCTAGTTCCATGGAACTCAACCCTGCAAGCAAGGTGCCGACCCGGAGACGGCTGAGTGGATACCCTTCGGACCTACGTGGAGAATATCAATCCGACGATTGCCATTATCCACACGCCCATGGGGCTTTAGCCCCATTGGGCGCCTGAAGTTGGGCGACCGCACATTCAAGAACGTAGCCGAGCCCCAGAGCAATACTGGAGAGGTCACCGTGGCGGATGAGCAAGTAGATGAAGAGGTCGCAGAAGAAGTGGCTGTCATCGATGAACTTGAGCCTGCTCCTGCTGAAAAAAGCGGATTCGGCTTGGGTTCGGTTGCCGACGGAGCGGACGACCCAATCATCGAAACACCGGTTGATGAATGGCTTCAGGGCATCGCATTTGAATCAACTGCAGATGTTCCCATCCCCGATTGCTTGGTTGACCAAGTCATCGGTCAGGAAGATGCAGCAGTCGTGATTCGCAAGGCTGCAGAACAACGCCGCCACATGCTAATGATCGGCGATCCAGGTACAGGCAAGAGTATGCTCGCAAAGGCGATGACTGAACTCATGCCAACTGAATCATTGGAAGACACTCTTTGTTACGTCAATGATGACGATGAAAACGAGCCACGCATTCGTACAGTACCAGCTGGCCGAGGTGACCGGATCGTCAAAGATCGTCGTGCACAACTCCGTGAACAGCGAGAGAGGACCAGTCGGACACTGATGTTTGTCGCTCTTTTGATCGGTGCCGCACTATTGTTGGCAACCATCCAATCCGGTGACATCGTAATGCTGCTCTTCGGAATGTTCCTACTCGCTTTCGGTTACATGTTCATCAAGAATCGATTGGTCTCAAGTGATGAATCCAGGATTCCCAAACTACTGGTCAAGCGAAAACGCGGTGACATGCCACCATTCACTGATGCAACAGGTACACTTGCCGGCAGTCTTCTTGGAGATGTTCGTCACGATCCGTTCCAGTCAGGTGGAATGGAAACCCCTGCTCATGAGCGTGTAGAAGCTGGTGCAATTCACAAAGCACATGGCGGCGTTCTATTCATCGATGAAATCAATCTACTACGCCTTCAGGAACAACAGGCCCTACTCACTGCAATGCAGGAGAAAGCCTTCCCCATTTCAGGTCGCTCAGAGCGTTCATCCGGTGCTTTGACGAAGACCGAACCCGTACCTTGCGACTTCATCCTCGTCGCCGCAGGAAACCTTGATGCAGTTCAGCATATGCATCCTGCTCTTCGTAGCAGAATCCGTGGGTATGGGTACGAGGTTTACGTCAATTCTACCATGCGAGATACCGCTCGCAACCGTCGTCGCTTAATTCGATTCATCGCTCAAGAAGTTCGCAATGAACAAAACAAGAAGACGGGTAATCCGATTCCCCATTTCGATCGTTCAGCAGTCGAAATCATTCTGCGTGAATCTCAGCGAAGAGCAGGTCGCCGTGGAAAACTCACCCTACGCCTACGTGAGTTGGGCGGCTTGGTTCGAATTGCGGGCGATCTTGCTTGTGAGGAGAACGCCACCATTACGACGGGTAAACATGTTCTCGGCGCTCGACGAATTGCTCGCCCTCTAGAGCAACAGGTTGCAGATCGAATGATTGAACACAGACTTGATTATTCTCTCCTTGTCAACAGTGGTGAACGCGTTGGTCGGGTCAATGGTTTGGCCGTTCTTGGTGCCAATAGCGGCATGTCGGATTTCAGTGGAATCATGCTACCCGTCGAAGCCCTGGTGACTCCTACGCAGTCCAAGTCCGGCAGTGTATTTGCAACCGGTGGACTTTCAGATTTGGCCAAAGAGAGCGTTACCAATGTAAGTGCAGTCATCAAGAAACTAACGGGTAAGGACGTCTCAGATTATGACATCCACATCCAATTCGTCGATACGCACGGAGTGGATGGCGATAGCGCAAGTATCACGATTGCAACAGCGATTATTTCCGCCTTTGAGGACATCCCAATTGATCAGAATCTCGCAATGACCGGTTCACTCTCCGTTCGGGGAGAAGTCCTCCCCATCGGTGGTGTCACAGCCAAGATCGAAGCCGCAGCAAAGAGCGGTATTGGTCGAGTCATCATCCCTCGTGCAAACATGAAAGATGTACTCATCGATGATGCTTACAAGGATCTAATCGAAGTCATTGCAGTCGACACCTTAGACGAAGTGATGGAGAATGCTCTGGTCTCTAATGAGAACAAGAGTTCCTTGGTTGAGAGACTTGGTTCGGTGATTGATAGATTGACACCAAACCCAAGCGGACAACCCTCCGCTTGAGCGCAGACTTATCCACCGTCCTCATGGCCGTAGGTCATGAATGGTCAGAAGGAACCTCCATCTGGCATGGGGATTCTATTCCTTGTTGTTCTAATCGATTTGATTGGATTGACCTTGGTCATCCCATTTCTGACCTATTTCGTGCAAGATCTTGCAACAAATGATGGTTTCACTGAAATTGGACAGCGCGACCTCTGGGTCGGCATCATGCTTGCTGCCTATACATTCGGCCAATTTTTGTTCACACCCATCTTGGGCGCGCTTTCGGATCGAATGGGGCGTCGCCCGGTCATCATGTTTGGATTGATTTCCAATACGATATTCTTCATTGCTTTTGGTCTATCGGGAAGCCTGTGGTTTGCTCTAATCGTTAGATTTCTTGCGGGAGCAGGAAACGGTAACATTGCCGTCGCACGTGCTTACATTGGGGATATCAGCACACCAGCTCAATTGAAAGGAAGAATGGGGATGATCGGTGCAGCATTTGGCCTGGGATTCATGATTGGTCCGTTCCTAGGTGGCGTTCTCACCGACCCTTACACAAACTTTGGTGGTATTTTCCTCTCGCCTTGGTGGCAAAGCCATCCTTACTTCCTCCCCTGCCTAGTCGCAGGTGCGCTTTCTGCGATATCCTTTGTTCTCGCAATTCGCCAATTGCCTGAAAGTCTACCAATTGAGTCTCGAACGAAGGTCGAAGCAAAGGAGAATTTCCTCAAACAAATTTCTAGCAATTTGATTGGGATTCAGGATTTGTCTATACCAGTCCGAATTCTAATCCTTGTCAATTCTTTGTTCTTGGTCGCTTTCACAATCATGCATACCACATTCATTCTATTCACTGCGATGCCAGTCGCCCAAGGTGGTCTTGGTTACGATGCCAAGGCCAATGGATACATTTTCGCCTTTGTTGGACTGATGGGCGTAATGGTACAAGGTGGTTTCATGCGTAGTTCCCTCGCTGAGAGATTGGACACGCGGAAAATGATGGTTTTTGGATTGCTTGTCTGTGGTCTCGGGCTGGGGTGGATTCCATATCTTACTCCGGAATCTTTCATTATCGTCCTACTTCCGATGGCTTGTATCGCTCTAGGTAATGGCTTATTCCAGCCCACTCAGAGCACTCTAGTCACTTTGGAAGCTCGTGCGACCCAGTCAGATTTGGGTCGAGTCATGGGTGCTCAGGAAGGGTATGGTGCTCTCGCTCGAATCCTTGGCCCAATCCTCGCTGCATTCGTATGGGCTGAAACCGTCAACGGTTCTGGATTCTGGACTTACCACACAGTATTCCGCCTGAGTTGCTTTTTGACAGTTGTCGCTGCATTGGCCCAGATTTCTCTGAAGTTAACTTCGTCTCAGGAGGATGAATAGTGTTGGATCCGATGATAGTCTGTCATGGGGGGGCAGGTCACACTGCCAAAGATCAACCTGGTGTCGATCACGCAGCCGATTCGGGTTGGAGTATTTTGATGGCAGGTGGTTCTGCCCTTGATGCAGTTCTAGCTGCGGTAGAAATCATGGAGAATGACCCGGTGTTAAATGCGGGAACTGGAGGTCGTAAGCGAGCAGATGGTTCCGTACAATTGGATGCTGCTGTTGCGACTTCTGATGGAAGACTTGGTGCAATCATGGCGATTGAAGAAACACCCAATCCAGTCCATGTTGCCGCCGGTTTACTCGATGAACCAATCCATATCCTCGTCGGGCAGGGTGCGCGTGATTGGGCAGACGCGCAGGGTTTCGAAAAGGCTCACGTTGAGGGGAGTGATTCACCATCAGGGAATGACACCGTCGGTTGTGTCGCCATCGATCAAAACGGGTTCATGGCCGTCGCCTCGTCAACAGGAGGTTGTACAGGCAGGCCTCGTGGTAGAGTCGGTGATACACCATTGTGGGGTCCTGGTTTGTGGGTTGACGAGGGTATCGCACTCGCCGCTACAGGGATTGGTGAAGAAATCACAATCAAGATGCTATGTCACAGGGTTGCAATCCAGAAGGGGACTTTGCAAGAACGACTCGAGTATGGGCTTTCATTATTTGATCCGGAAACCGAAGTCGGTTTAATTGGAATCACTGCCAACGGGGAAGGCCTCGGATTGGCCAACACGAAGATGCCGTGGGCGATTAGGAGTGCAAATCATTGAGCATTTGTTCTAGCGCAGTATTGATTTGTAAAATCAAAGTTCCAAATTCCATTGGAATATTGGGGTCTTCGTAAAGCTCTTCCAATTTGGCTTGGGTAATGGCAATTCGGACGTCCAGTTGCTTGTTCTTGTTCAAAAGCCAGTTTTCCACCGCATCTTTCGCACCCTTGCGAATGTTACGGGGAACTTTTTGGTCATCCAATTGTGTAATCACAGCAGCAATTTGCTGCATTCTGTTCTCGATATCGGTTGTCATGGTAATCCCTCAAACCTGCACTCACGTCGCTGGGGGGCCGAGGCTGCTTTAAGGCGCTTTCCGGTGCAGGAGTTGATTCACATGGTGGATGTCGATTTTCAATTGGAACTCATACAGTGGGTTCGCATCGGTGTCCTCACCCTATGTTTTGGAGGCGCAGCCTGGTTAGACCACAAGACACGCCGTGTCTCAAATGAGTGGTGGTGGACATGGGCGAAACCCACATTGTTCTTACTTTGTCTCGAACTTATTCTTCTCGAAGCCAACTGGATGATTTGGTTGACGGCATCCGCAGTCGTTGCCTTTGCTTCGACTGCTTTGATTGGTCGGCCAGATATTTCGGATATTATGTCGGGTTCACGCATGGATATCTTGGTGACAGTTTGGTATTTTGCGAGCGGAGTGGGACTTGTGATGGGTGCCATGGAATACACCCCAGTCCTACTCGATTATTTCGATCCGAATGTCTACATTGATTCCTCCGCCCCCTTGACCGAATCAGCCCTCTTGTGGAGTCAAATGCTTGTGATGGGGTTGGTATTGCTATTTTTTGAGATGGCTTGGAGATTCAGAATGCTGCATGGAGGTGCAGACGCCAAAGCAATGATGCTTGCAACACTCTTGTTACCCTCTTGGAATGGTGCGTCTTTCCCTTTGATTTCATCTAGTGAATCGTTCTCGACAGCCATGCCTCCTGCCCTTTCACTTCTGATCTGGGCAGGTTTGGCTTTCCTTGTTTTACCATTCTTGATGTTTGTTCGAAATGCGAGTGCTGGAGATCTGAAACCATTGTCGATGTCATGGCATGCATCGAGAATGGCGCTTACAGAAATCCCGGACAACCACGTATGGTTGTTAGAGGAAGTTGTCGACAAACCAGACGGTACCCGTGGTGTGATGCGTCGGATGCGACCTGTCCGGGGCAGTCGTTCCGAAACAGAGGTTGAATCTGTTCTGGAAGAATTGGCAGCTGAAGGTATGGAAAAAGCCTGGGTGACGGCAAAGCATCCATTCTTGCTGTTTGTTTTCCCAGCAATACTCCCACTCGTGTTATTCGGTGATCCAATCGTTTGGGTGACTGGATACCTCTGAAACACGGGTACGAGAGGGTACACACGTTATCTCCAACTAGAAACCCGCTCCGATGTCATAATGCGGTCCACCACTGCCGCAAAACAGGTCTTGCAGAATGGCATCGATGAAGAACATCAGCGTGAGGAAAAGGACGGCAACGTGGGCGATGCTCCACAAAAAAACCTTCCCTGAATGAACCTCCCAATCAGATAGTGAACCCAGAAAAATAAGTCCGTTGATTGGGATTCCGAAAGCGCTAATCCACAAGGCAAGCCCTCCAATGATCTCAAAGAAATTGTCATTATCGCAATCATCAGGACCAATCCATAAACCGATTTGCATTGAAAGGGCACCAAGAAACGCCATGATCATGAGAATCGCACAAAATTTGTAGTGTTGGAAAGAAGCTGGTTGCTGAGGGGCTTTATCCTCTAATTGTTGCCAATGTGGACTCGGTGATTTGCTTTGGTGGAAAGCGGCCTTTTTTTCACCACCCTGTGTGTTGGCAAGTTTCTCATCCAACCTCAGTTCATTCTCGGACATATTGCTGGCGCAATTCTGTACTAAGATAACGATTGCCCCGTCCCGATAATGGGTGGCGAGGTAGGACGTCCACTGCGAGCCCATTGATTCAGCAATTGTGAGCGCGAGGGTGTTATGGGGGCGCCCTCTCG
>CATISE010000028.1 GCA_949538655.1 Marine Group II euryarchaeote MED-G33
GCGACAGCGCTATACTTGCTCGGTCTTGTACTGCGAAATTCGCAGTTGGTGACCGTTGCTGTGGTTTTCCTTTCTTTCCTAACATGGGCTGCGCTTCGTGCAGCCCACGCGGATGTGGCAGCCACAGGTCGACGAATTGATGAAGATGAGGATTCAGAAGATGCCCCGACATTGGCATCGCTTTCAGCGATGAGAAAAGTGTCTGCAGCGCGAATCTTTGAGGACGGCGAAATCCAAGTGACCCTTCGCCTACAGAACCACTCTCCACTCTCCAAGATTCTGGAAGTGAAGGACACCGTCCCCGAAGTCATGCGAATAAAGGAAGGCGCCAACTACATCCTGATGGAACTCGGCCCACGTCGAGAGACCCTCATCGAATATACCGTCGAATGCCCACTGCGTGGATTCTACACACTCGGACCAGTTAGTATCCGAGTACAGGATCCATTCGGCCTGTTCCACAAAGAAAAAGAAATTCACGTTTACGATGATTTCCTCGTCTTCCCGAAGACTGAAGATCTCAAGGATGCGTTTGTCAAGAGCCGGGTGCCCAAGATTTTCACTGGTGCAGTGAACATCCGGCAACCAGGTGAAGGTTCGAATTTCTACAACCTGCGTGAGTACATCCCAGGCGACCCCATGCGTAAGGTCAACTGGAAGGCGTACGCGCGCGCTGGAAAGATGATGGTGAACGAATTCGAGCGTGACGCTGTGAGTGATATCATCCTCCTCGTGGATAGTCGTGCGGTATCTGAAACTGGTCCTGTAAGCCGGAATTCATTGGTTTACAGTACTCGAGCCGCAGCCAGTTTGGCACAATTTTTCCTCAGTCGACGTGACTCGGTGGGTTTGGTCATTTACGGTAATGACATCAACAGTGTTGACCGTGATACTGGAAAGAAGCAGCTCTACGTTTTGCTAACCAAGTTGGCCGGAGCGGCTGCCAAGGGCAATACCCCATTACAAGTGGTCACAAATCGAATCATGCCGCACATCAACAAGGGCAGTCCGATTATCATCTTGAGTCCGCTTGAAGGTGATCCCACACTCATCAATGCAGTCCGTGATTTCCGTGCACGTGAATTCGATGTGACGATTCTCAGCCCATCAAGCCTTGAGTTTGAGTTTGATGCAAAGCGTTTGGATCGTACTGGATATGAAGTTCTCAAGACTGAGCGAGATATTCTGATGACTGAACTACGTGGACTTGGAGCATTCGTAATGGATTGGGAGCCTGATATGCTACTCTCAACGGCTCTAGCTGGAGCAAGAGGATTCTGAGGTGATATGATGGCTGCAGGTAAATCCGCTGATACAGCACACCTATACGACGGTAAGACCATTCGAAGTGGTGCACCATCTCGTAAGAAGTTGGCAGGGAAAATGACTGCTGGCGGTTCTGAAATTCCGAAGGATGCAGTTCCAGAAGTTTACGTTCCAACATTCGTCGAGAGCCTCTTCGGCGGCCCTCTAGTTCCAAAAATGAAATTCTTACCGGCTGATCGAATGGTCCAAACTCTTCAGCTAATCAGTGGTGGACTGATGATGTTACTCGCAGTTCTAACCTACCTTGTAACCCCTGCTGATGGCACATTGTGGGATGGATTTGCAAGTTGGATTGGATTGGATGCCATGGGACAAATCATGCATCTATTGATTGTCATTGCAGCTTTGGGCGCAGGCTTCTATGGTATTTTCCGCCGTGATGCACGTGGTCTACTCGCATCCTACGTACTGTTCATCCTGATTTCTCTACGATTCGCTGCTTCCAAGGACACCTTTGATGCCGGTATCTTATCTGAGGTTGGAGAATTTTGGACAAAGCAACTGATTGTCCTCTATGCTGTATCGCTGGTCATGTACATGGAAGTGACCAATGGTGTCATCCGATTCTCGATGCTTGACACCAGTATCCGCACTGGAGAAGTATACGTCATGAATGTGAAGAAGGTGTTGAGTCGGTACCACATCAGCCTTGTTGTGACACCAGTAATTGCCGCATTTGTAGCATCCTGTACTCTATTGATCAACGTCATCATTCCATGGTTCTTCGAATTCTTCGACAAGGAAACTTCCGTCCGCCTATCACAATCTGTTGAATTGACCAGTGTGTATGGGGTCGCCTTGGGCACCATGTTCGTCTTCATCCTGGTCGCTGTTCTATTCGCAGCCAATATCCCACTGAGAATCCAGCAGTGGCGAGAAGCGAGCGATGAGTAAGCATCACTGAGCCAGTAAGTCTAGTGCCGCACAAAGCGATTGGATTGCGATTTCTGTTTGATTGGCAGGAACGGTTCCATGAATTGCATGATCCCGTTTCTCATCTTCACTGAAGGTTAGAACAATCTCCGAATCATTGGCAAAGGATTTGATTCTACTACGAATCTTAGAGTCATTTCCAATACCCTCCCCTACAAAGCACAAAATGGATAGGGGGTCGCCCAATTCAGGCGTCGGTAAATTTGGTTTCTCAGAAAGAATGCGTTTTGCACGTGCTGCCATTCTGCTCGATACGAGAAGACGGACGTGTCCCGGTTGTGCACGCACGCTGGCCACGCGGATTCTGGCACGGCTCAGGGTGGACATCGCATCGCTGACACATTCTGTCAATGATAGGGCGCTCGAAAGAGACCAAGTCAAGGGAACCAAACGTGGTAAACAGCCCACTGCACGTACCTGAGGGGTCTCTAATTGAATGGATGGGCCAATAATTGTTCCATCAATCTCAGGACTGTGGAGTGGGCGGAGATAGAGGGGTATTCCAGGGGCTCTCAATGGTTCAACTGCCGAAGGGTGAAGCATCGGCTCACTGAAGAGAGCAAATTCCGCTGCTTCAGTGTATGACAAATTGGATAGGTTTCTGGCAGGTAAGGTCCAACGGGGAGAGAGTGCCAAAACCCCTTCCACATCACGCCAAATTGTGACACTTGATGCATCGAGAGTTGCCGCTACGGTTGTAGCGGTCAAGTCAGATCCGCCTCGACCGAGTAGAGCGAATCCATCCTTTGTCACCCCATACCAACCGGTGATCACCGGTACTGCACCCTCTGGAATTTCGAGGAGTTCCTTGGTGAGCTTCATATCGATTCGAGCATCTTCACCGCGGCCAATCAATCGGATTCCTGTATTCTCGGACCAAGCGGGAATGGAGGGAATGCCATGAGCATCCAAGGCTGCTGCAATAGCCAAACTTGAGAGGCGTTCACCACAAGCCAATGCATCAGCACGAAGTTCGGCATTTGGTTCAATGGTATGGGAATCAAGAGATTCAGACAGATGATGTAGTGTTTCAGCAAAACGAACTGCCCAAGGTGATGTGGAAATCTCTGGTACACGTTCAATGTGTTCCAATTCAATCGATGCAGTGAAGGCTGAGTTTGAGGAATTCGAACGATGGTCAATCTGTTCGATTAAGCGATCCGTAATCCCATTGAATGCAGATACGACTACCACTGCACGACCATTTGAGTTTCGAATCCGCTCAACAACCGCATCGATATCTTCGATTGCAGAGAGGCAGGAACCACCAAATTTGTGAATGTGTATATTCAACTCCAGCCCTCCCTAATTTGTAGTAAATCGGCAATGATGAGTCTGCAAACTGCTTCCACCACAGGGGTTGCACGGGGAGCGAGAACCGGGTCGTGACGACCACCAATTTGCAATTCCCTCATTTCCCCCGATGGTATATGCAGTGTCATTTGTGGGACTGAAATTGAACTGGGCGGTTTGAAATGAACACGAATTCTCAAAGGAGCTCCTGTAGCCATGCCCCCCAGAGCACCATCAGCATCATCTCCAATCGGAATCTGTTCAGGACCCCATGCATCATTGTGTTCAGAACCATGCATGGTCACCGATTCTCGGCCACGACCGAATTCAACACCTCGTGCGCCAGGAATCGCCATCAACCCGCGAGCAAGTGCTGGCTCTAGCCCTTCAAACCAAGGTTCGCCGACACCCAAAGGCAAATTACAAACTCGGGCTTCAACGGTTGATCCGATGCTATCCCCTGCTTTTCGAAGTGATTTCACAAGATTGAGCATCGATTCTGCTGCCTCAACATCGTTGCAATTCAAAATGGTGCAAGCCTCGCCTTCAGGTACACCATCAAATTCTGCAGATATTGAACCGATTTGGCTACAATGCGCATCGACCGTTACATCACCCAAGGCTTCACGAACCAATGAACCTGCAGCCACGAGTCCAAGGGTCAATCGTCCGGAATTGGCACCTCCACCACGGGGATCAGCAGCCCCACCTGTTCGTGCGGCTTCTGGTAAATCTGCATGGCCGGGCCGAGGTTGATTGGGTAAGAATCCATAATCCCGTGATTTCGCATCTTGATTTCGAACGAGAAGTAAAATCGGATATCCTGTGGTTCGGCCTTCGTAAACGCCAGATAGAATCTCACAATCATCTGGTTCGGCTCTAGCGGATAATAAGCGACGGCCTGGACGGCGGCGCTGTAAATCTTCAATCAAGGTTTCAACATCGATTGGAATACCAGGTGGGACACCCTCAAGGAAGGCACCGACAGCCGTACCATGGCTTTCTCCAAAGAGTGTCACTCTAACTGAATCGCCAAGACTCATGCCCATCGCTGTGGCCCCCTTATGCCTCACTTGAACGGAATGAAGTTTCGAGGACATCCCATCCACGGGGCTCGATGGTTTGGTATACTCTGCGAATCGATGATTCTTGACTGGTTGGAAGAATCAGCACAATCGATGGCCCAGAACCCGAAATTGTAGAAACACGGCAACCTAAGATCCCCATGTCATTACACGTTTTTCGACCTGATGCATCACCTAGTGCAGAGGCAACTGCGCGCCCATTGTGAATCATTGCATTGAAGATTTGTTCTTGTTCGACTGCAGAAATGGCTTGTTGGAATTGACCCGCTGCAGCTTGGAATCTTTCTGGATCAGGTTGCAATTCCCTTGGCCCTCGATTGAGAATCAAAATCGTCCACTTTTCTGAACCTTCCATTTCCCCCTGCATCAATACACCATCGGCAGCAGGAATTGAGGGGTCAACCACTTTCCAACCGGGTTCAACCGCAGCCCATGAATCATCAACAGATCCTGTCAATGAACACCCACAGGCCAACTGCGCTGATGAGGATAAGTCGACAATCTGGTGATTCTCCAATTCGGTTTCTGTCGCATCGCAAAGGGCGCGGATACAAGCCACCGACAATGCAGCACTGGACTTCAAACCACGTCCAATGGGTAAATCGGAACGTATCGCCCAGTGTAATTCTTCACTTTCGGGCATGGGAAGACCTGCACTAGACCAAGTTTCAACAACTGCGGGAAGTAGACCATGGGGGTCTTCTGGCTCTTTTTTCACCGGCGAATCACGTAATTGTACACGAGTGGAAAGGGTGATACTTGCTGCAGAGCCATAACCAGCGCCAAGGGCGTGGAGGATGCTAACTCCGCCGTGTCCTTCACCTCGACCCAAGACTGCCATTCTACCCCCTCCTTAGTGCTCCTCGGCCATCGACAGAACGTTCTGACCGATATGTCTAGCGCTTGTTCCAATGAATCCGAGCAAAGAATCTCCTACTTCCACTGATGTGACGGAGGGCATATCTCCTAAAGGAGATATCAATCGAACAGTTTCGGCTTGTTGAAGGAAAATTTGCCCATTATTGCCACTCTCTGAATGAATATATCGAACGAGTAGGAATGGTCGTGACTCTATTTTCATCCGTCCAATAATTGCGCTTCGAACGATACCGTTTGAATTGCACACTGCAACAGAATCGCCTGCGACCAATTCGCTCAGATATTTGGTGGATCCATCCTCCATCAAGATGTAAGCATGAACGGCTCCAGCATTGACTCTAAATGGACGAGGGGGCACGAAATCACTCTCCAATGTTTCACCGTGTACCAACACCATTGCATTGGCAGCAGAGCCGATGAGAAAACCTTCTCCAACTTCGAGAATTGAGGTCAGGTCGACACAAACTCGATCGCCAACACCGCCATCTTCAACAGATTGCACATCAAAGGAAACAATGTCACCCCCCTCTTCGAGTATTCCGTCATCACCTTCACTTTGAGTCGCCAATCTCTCGGCGGCAATAATTTGGGCATCGGCCCAAATTTCAGGCTGCTCGGCAGGCAATAGTAGGCCATCAACACCGGTTTCCAAAGCAAATGCTGCCCCGCGTAGGGATTGTTGTGTATCGATTCGAGCGATGAGTCTGGTCCCAGACCCCTGAGCGGAGGCCACGAGATTCTCAAGTGGAATCATTTGCCAATCCCCTGTAGTCAAAACAACCCATGATACAAGTCCAATCATCGATTTCGCTGCTTCTTGACCTTCTGCATCACCAATATCTACGTGGACACCCACTGGTGCGGTTGAGGAATCGAGAATTCGCCCGTCTTCGCAGGCAAACAAGGGAGATTCAATCCAATCAAGAATATCATCTCCTTCGACAAGCAAGACGCGATCAGCAGGATGTGGATGGAGAAAACCCCCATTTGCACTCGTTGCATCGAGCCATAATTCCATTCTTTCACCTACGCTCCATGGATGACATTGCGAAGAGCACGAACACAAGCTTCAGGATCTTTGGCTCCAAACACTTGGCGACCCATACAAACACCGGCTGCTCCAGCTGACATTGCGTACCGAACGATTTCTAATGTTTCGTCAAAAGACCCACTGCCAGGCCCTCCGGAAATCAGGACTGGGATTGGGACGGCTTCACACACTTTGCGGAAACTCTCAGCATTGCCAGTCCATGGTACCTTGACTGCATGGCAGCCCATTTCGTAGGCAACACGTGCAGCATGTGCCACCCCTCCGGTGATATCGTTGGGTAGAGCCACCAGATTGGGGCCTCGAGGGTAAACCATGCCGAGAATAGGCATTCCAAGTTCGTGTGCTTCACTTGTCAATTCACCCATATCGAGAATCATTTGTGGTTCATTTTCATCGCCCAAATTGATTTGTCCAGAAACCCCTGTTGCTCCCCTGGAAAGTGCTTCTGAAGCACTTGCGATTTTGACCTTTGATTGAGAATTTTGACCACCATGTGCGGTCGAAACTGAGACGTGACAAACAAAACCATCCCAACCGGTACGAGCTGATTGCTCACTGACCACGCCTTTCTGACAAACGATGGCATCCGCGCCTCCAGCAATCACTGAATCAATGACTGAATCCATTCGGTCGAGGCCATTTTCAGGGTATCCAGATAGCCCATGGTCCATTGGAATCCAAACACCTCTGCCATTCGGCAACAGGCGTTGGAGGCGATTGTTGAGGTCACCGCTCATGCTCAGCCCGAATGGTTCCTGCATTTCAGCGTTTGTCGACCCGTAGGGTCGACTAAATATCCAAATCGACGATGACTGGAGCGTGGTCACTGACGACCAAACCGCCCTCCCTCATGACCGATGCTCGCTGTAGTAGTGGGGCGCCTGCAGCATTTGCAAGAACGTAATCAATCCTCCAACCTCGATCTTTCTCACGGGCTTGACCACGATTCGACCACCAGGAGTATGGTCCCTTGCCGGGACCGACACCGATTCGGAGCAAATCATTCCACCCGGAGGCGAGGAGGCGGTCGAACCATTCTCGTTCATGAGGTAAAAATCCACTTGAATTTTTGTTTGCAACGGGATTCCAAATATCGTCTTCAGTATGGGCGATATTGAGGTCACCACAGAGGAATACAGGTTCATCCAATTTTGTGAATGGACGCGCCCATTCGAGTAAATCTTCCATCCACTGTTCTTTCCAAATTTGACGCTCAATTTTATTGGAACCGCTGGGAAGGTAACAATTCAAACAATGCACGCCGTTGTGATAGGTGTGAAGCATCCGTCCTTCCAAGTCATCGGGATCCAGATTTGTACCCGTTCCACGGCCCTCGTCTGTGAATGATTCCTTGGCCCAAGTTGCGACACCCGAGTAGCCTTTCTTTTCAGCAGGATGCATCAGCGAATGAGCCATTGTTGGTTCCCAACCCTTGGGCAATTGCTCTGGCAATGCCCGAGTCTCTTGGAGTAACAGAATGTCTGGATTGATACGTTCGACAAAATCATCCAGACCTTTGCGAATCGCGGCACGGATTCCATTGAGATTCCAAGTGACCAAACGCATCCAAACACCTCACTGAGACATGTCTTTGACCTTGTCAACAAGATCCATTTTCTTGATTCTCCACATTCCAAAGGGTGTCAATGAGATGGAGATAAAGACGACGATTCCAATCAGAATAAAAATTGAATCATTGGAAGGTTCGACGGTGAAATATGCTGACCAAGTCGTAAATGAAGACATCATGAGTTGTGTTCCTAAAACTGAGAATATGCATCCCAAAATCCCGCCGATGAGGCCGATGCCGAGGTGTTCCCCAAACAACATCGCTCCCAAACGGTTGTTGGATGCCCCGAGTACTCTGAGTGTTGCCAATTCACGATCTCTCTCGGCGAGATTCATGACCAATGTGTTGAACAGAAC
>CATISE010000029.1 GCA_949538655.1 Marine Group II euryarchaeote MED-G33
CCACCAAGAATCACGTTTTTCAGTCATTCTTGATTCGCCTCCAGTTCAAGATTGAGTCGAAGAACCGCATCAACTACATCCTTCTCTTCCTCGGTGAGCGGGGAGACAACATCAGGGTCTGGGGCTCTCTTTTCAGCCATATAGACCAGACCAATGAAAGCTATTATTGCTGAAATTGAACCCAGTAAACCTCCGATTAGATACATCACCTGTTCCCAATGGATTTGATGCCACCCAGACGCCTCTAAACCTTCAGACCCCTTCTGCATAATTTCGTAAAACATCCATCCTCCAGCAATGGCCAAAATCGCCAGAACAGATGCTTCTTTTTGGCGTTCTTCACCCATCATGACACAAAATGACCCTGCAAATGCTGCGATCAAAACCAAAACACTCAGGAAAACATTGACCCAAGCGCCCCAAATGGTTTCACCGATTCCATTTGCGATTGCATCTGAGGGTTCCGAGATTAACATCAATCCAATCCAAATCAATCCTCCGAATGCCATGGAAAACCCGAACGGCCTCAAACCACGTGGAAGCGGACCCACAGGAGATGGTCCGGAAAACGTTGCAATCAGTGAACCGATTGCCATCAAGGCAACGGGACCAACCATGTAGAGAAGAACAGCAAGCAGTGCAGTTTCGGATGTATCTTCACCTCGTGTATTGGCTCCAAACAATACGATGATTGCCATGGCGACAAAAAGGGTCACACCCGAAATTCGCCTACGCGGATCTTTTCGATCAGTGAGCCAAAACCCACTTGCAAGACAGAGCAAAGCCAGTGGTAACCAGAAGCCAACCCATGGGTCCGATAGACTCCACATTGAGCCCGCCTCTTCGTTAGGGTTCATCAAGGTTGACCGACTTTGCCACGCAGTCGCTCGATTTACGAATCCCTACGCGCGCGACACCCTCATATACGGGTCGATGGTCGCAGGCTCGCACCCACACGGTTAGGAGGCTCAAACAATGGTCAAGATGCCACGTCAAGTCAAGCGTTACAGTCCAAAGGCTGGACGCCACACAATGCACACCATTGAGCGCGTCAAGAAACGACGTGCAAGTGAGTTGAAGTGGGGTCAGCGCAGATTCCGTCGTGTTACTGCAGGTTACCGTGGTTTCCCTCGTCCTAAGCCAGAGGGTCGTGAAAAGCCCACCAAGCGAGTCAACATTCTTTATCGGTGCACAGAAACCGGAAAGGCACACACTCCTCCATGCAAGCGAGCGAAGAAATTCGAACTCGTCGACAAGTAAGATTAGGTGAGAAAAATGGCCACTAGTAATTTCCTTCGAGTACACTGCCGCGATTGCGGAAATGAGCAGATTATTTTCGAGCGAGCAACCACTGTAATCAATTGCGGTGTTTGCGGCTCAGTTCTCGCCCGTCCAGCGGGTGGAAAGGCGCAACTAACAGGCGCATCGGTAGCTGAGATCCTCGAGTGAAGGGGGTCAAAGCATGTCGGAAGAAGCAGGTTGGCCAGAACTTGGCGAATTTCTTGTTTGTACCATTACCACCGTTAAGCAAAACGGTGTTTACGTTGATTTAGATGGATATCCAGGGCGAGAGGGTTTCATCTTCATTGGTGAAGTTGCTTCAGGCTGGGTCAAGAACATCAGATCAATTGTCCGAGAAGGACAGCGGGTAGTTGCCAAGGCATTGAAGGTCCGCAGGGACAAGAAAAGTATCGAACTCAGTATCAAGTCGGTCAGTGATGAACGACGTCGAGACACACTCCAGCGATGGAAGAACAAACAGCGTGCAAGTCAATTACTACGAATTGTAGGTGAGCGCTCTGGATGGGATGACGTCAAAATAAGTGAAATGAATACTGAGCTCACTGAAACATTTGGTGGCCTGTACGTGGCTTTTGAAGAAACAGCAATTGAGAACAATGCTCTCGCTAACGAAGGCTTTGAAGGTGATTGGATTGCAGTTTTCATCGAAATCGCCATCGAGAATATCATACCTGAATTCGTCAATATCCGTGCGATTGCAGATATCCAGATTCATGGAAGTGAAGGGATTGAAGTGATTCGCAAGGCATTGACCGCAGTCGAAGCCTGTTCTTCAGAACCCGATGAAGTCGAAATTTCATCGTATTATGATGGTGCGCCCGAGTACCGTATTGAACTCAAAGCCCCTGATTGGGAGATTGCAGAATCTCATTGGGAGAAAGTTGAGACGGCCATTTCCGAAACCATTACCGCTGACGTCGGCGTTGTTGAAATCTCGCGCCGCTGACCCTCTATTGAAGAGAGAGGTTCAAAGGCCGCACCATGAGGCCATGAACTATGCCTCGGACCCGATTGCAGAAATGTACCGCTTGTGGAGCGTACGGACTTTCCGAGACTTGTGAGGAATGTGGTGCTCAAGCACAAGCAGCAGGGCCCATGCGATTTTCTCCAGAAGATGCCAGAGCGGATCTTCGTCGAAAACTCAAACAGGTCGAATCCAAAGAGTGGGCTTCGAATTTACCTTCATCGGAGGATGAAGAGGAATGAGTACCACAATCCATTGGATTGGCGAAATCGGATTGCCTGAGAATCAGATGATTATCGCTGCCGTCCCTGGGGTAGGGAATATAGGGAAATTGGTGGTTGACACCCTTAATGAGCAACATGAATCTTCGTTACTTGCCCGTATTATCCATCCTGATTTACCTCCACATTCAACCTTAGAAGATGGTTTGTTGGTCCCACCTCACCTTTCGATTCATTCCGTCAAAATGGAAAATTCAAATCCAGTAATCACGATTACAGGGAACGGACAGCCCATGACTCCGCGCGGTCAACATGAGATGGCTGAATCGATTCTTCAACTCGCAGTAGATTCGAAAACCCCCATGGTTGTTGTTCTCGCAGGCCTTAGCGCCAAACCAGGTGAGGAACACATTCACCTGACCTGTTCCTCAAAGGATGTCCAAGACGCATTGAAAGAGCGTGGAATTTCAGTAAGTACTGAACAACCATCAGGTGGGATGCTAGGGATTGCGGGACTACTCGTATCCCTTTCTCCGATTCATGATGTTTCCAGCGCGGCTTACTCTGCAGAATCTGTTGGCACCAGTATCGATGTAGTCACTGCGGATCGCCTTGCACAACGAATCAGTTCTGATTTCGACTTGGGTCTCGATTTGCCCATTGACAATACACGAGAAACTGCTGCCCGCTTACTATCAATGATGGAAGGCAAGGAAATAGCGGGTATTGATTTGAGTGAAGATGACTCCGTCTCAGGCTTCTATGCTTGAGACTCGTCAGACTTATGTCAAAAGTCAAGGTCGACGGGCTACAGCCGAGATCGCATAGCCCGGTATCGCGGTGGATTCGAAATCCACTGTCCTCGTGACGCGGGAGTTCAAATCTCTCTCTCGGCGCCATCAACCTCTTCAGGTGAACACCTGAGCGGACCCCATGGAGGTCGGCGTGACTCACGAGGGGGAGCGGGTAGTCATGACGTTTGAAGAACCGATTTCCATTGCCAAAGTCCTGGAAAAAATGGAAATCCCCCCCTCTACAGTTTTGACCATTGTTGGTGAACAAATTGTCCCTCACACATCGTTAATCAATGGCGATCTTGAGATTGAATTGATAATCGTCTCAAGTGGTGGTTAGTCCTCACGACGTTTTAGGATTACAAGCCGAGTGTTTTTCTGGAATTTGATTTCTGGCTGATCGAAGAATTGTGAATAAACTCCATTGAGAATCGCAATATCGTCACCAGGGCGAACGGACCTTGCACTGGGTGGCATTGCAAACGCATAGGCGACAATACTGATTGATCCAGTCGCATCCTGAATTGTCAGTCTCCATTTTGGCTTGCCTGAACTGGTCCGATTCTTTTGCCATGTTGTATCTCGAATGGTCATCACCCGGCCAACCACACTGCCTGCGGTGATTAAACCGACAATTTTCTCACCATCGGCATCCTCTGGATCGATGATTTCTATTTCTGATACATCATCGAGTTCAACACTTGGATTCAGATTCCATTCAGTGGGTCTTCCACGTTTAATCCGGACGTGAGAACCATTGGCAATACGCCTAGTGATACGTTTTGGTTTCGGGAAAAAGCAGTTTTTCACTTCAATTCGGTCGACACCTTGCTGCAAATTGAATTTAATCTGGATATTACCATCATCATCGCTCTGTGGTGATAACAATCCAGTCACTTCTCCACAAATATCGATTCTTGTCATCAGATCCATCGCTGCAGTAATCGGCCATTTTCGTCCAGCATGCTGTAGACTTTCCATCGACGGCAACCCCTTCCGATCATCTCCATTTGGACAAATACTCCTGTGATTACAAGACAAACAACGGGCAAGGGGGTTTTCATCCACACCCACATTGATCCCACCAGCTTCGAATTTTTGCATGGGTGCTGGCTCTGCTGGATAATCTGTTATGTCTGTACTCCGGTTGGTGAAGAGCTGCTCGTAACTAGAACGAAGTTCAGCCTCCAATTCTAGAAGACGGCTTTCGTCAGGTGCAGAGACTGTCTTGATTACTGGGACACCTGCATACCATAATTTCAGATTCTCAACCCTTGATGTTCGGCCATGCGTTTCCCACCATAGCCATGCATAGATTTCGAGTTGGAGAACGTATCCAGCCGAACGATCATTGTTACCCATCGCTGCCTTGAGATCTACAATCGAAATACTTCCATCCCAATCATAGACGAAATCGTATTCTCCTGCAAACCAATGTTCTGGGTGAATTGAACCCAAGGAGAATGTACCCGCATCAGGGTCGACGAACCAAGGTCTGGCGATTTCCCAAGCTTCCATCAGAGTACAATCACCCTCGGTTACGGAAGGGTGGGGTTGTGACCAATTGTGTGGATAACCATCAGGGGCAGGCCATTCAGGCCTTCTTCCTGCACGAAATCCAGACAATTTCGGCCCACCATTTTCCGAAAGACATTTTTCGACTTCTTGTAGGTGGAAATCAAGAGTTGCATTGATCATTGAGACCATTTGTTCATCATCAAAATCCTCAGCATTCCCGATTGACATCGGATGGTCTTCGAAATCATCTACATGGCTTTCCCTGACCATCGGGAAGTGAATTCCAACACGTTCACGCATCCACGCTCGCAGAGATTCCAAATCATCTAACGATTCTCGAATTGCAAGATTTGGGGCAAGGTAACGATCTGAGTTTTCTCGATCTGGTCGCTCATCGGCATCCAAAGGCGTTTCCAAAATCTGCCAATCCGCATCTGGCGCAACCAGTATTGGGCTTTCCCGAAGGACTCTACAAACTGTATTTTCGACGATATGTCCGCGCATCATCGCAGGAACTTGAGGTCCACGAAGAAATTCGATTCGTTGGTGGTACCAGGAGCGTGGACAACCTTTGTACTGAATGAGACTGGTCGCTGATAGACGTCTGAATTTGCTGACCAACAGCGCATCATCATCGACGATTTGAACGGGCACGAACCAGTCTTATCATTCGCCGTCTTTGAACCATGCGGCCAGAATCAACTCAATCCAAATCAGGAGGGTTATTTTCGACAGTCATCCGTGTATTTCTGGGGTCGATTCGCAATTGTGGAGTTCCTTCCCTCCAACCAATTTCTGCTGCCATGAATCGAACGTGATCTCCGACCTGAAGGTTATCGAATGATTCACTGCGCCCCCTTCCAAATGCCACGACTTCGGTCAGAGCAGTTCCATCCCAAATATGGGCGGTGGACATCGACCAATCCTTTCCTTTGGCATTGGTTCCACTATTGGCTCCTCGGCTGATGACGACACCTGAGACATTGGCACGCGTTGGAATTAATCCCATTCGATCTATCTCTAAATCGGCAGCATCCTCTTCTTTCAGAATTTCACTATCTGAATCAAGATACAAGCGTATCATTCCCCGCCACTGTCCAGGTGCAGCATTGACGACGACGACATTCCCCTCGTATCCATGCAAAGTTGGGAATTGATTCACACCCATTTCTTCGATGACCGCTGTTTTGTCACCTGCTGTGATGGCTGCCCCGATTACATGGTCTCCATAGTGGTTGGGCATAGGCCCCCAATGTCCATGCAGAGCCCCTTTCACCGTTACGCGACTTGGAAGATCTGCAATTGCACTATATGGTGAACCTGCGGGTTTTATTTCGAGATCAGGAATGAGTGAATGGAGTGGTTGTTCTTGGCCACCTCTAGGGTAATCACAAGTTTTCAATCCATGGCAAATTTCGCAACCGAGGTTTCCATCTGCTGAAGATTCGGTAGCATCCAGGTACAAATCATCCAAAGAGGTCGCTGCCATTTCATCTTGAATGGATTTTAATCGTAGGCTTTCAGCCCTCAAATCATCAATCAAATCTGCCTTGTGGATAAATCCATCAGCCAAGTGCCATGACTTTGCCTCGGTCACCATTCCTTCCTCGACGCGATTTTGTGGCTTTTTCGGATGTGTTCTTGTTTCATTCCAAAGCCATTGATAGAATCGGAGTTGGTGGGCGACACCCGAATGATTTCTTCCAGTACCACGGTTTGCTTTGATATCGATAATGTGGATTTCCCCTCGCCATCTGTTGGCAACGTCGAGTTCCCCCGCCGCCCACCCATCCGGGTGGAACAACCGCTGGGCAGAAACAATTCTCGGGTCCTTGGCCCAAGGTCTAGCAATTTCCCAAGCTTCCCACCACGAACAGGGTTCGCCTGAATTCAACCAACCTTCACCGGCTTCTATATCCCAACAAGGAGAAGGGGTTCCGAAAGGATCACCTCCATCTCTAAATGCCTCTA
Organism: Marine Group II euryarchaeote MED-G33; assembly: GCA_949538655.1. GTDB lineage: Archaea > Thermoplasmatota > Poseidoniia > Poseidoniales > Thalassarchaeaceae > MGIIb-P. The sequence continues at coordinate 6,771 of CATISE010000029.1, forward strand.
GGTGTGGGCCTCCATTTGCCTCCAAGCATGCCTTCGCCTCACCCATTTGCAATTTGATTGCATTCTTGACCATTGAATTCAATTTTTCTCGTTTGACTTCACTGGCGGACCGACCATCGGCTTTCCAAAGACAATCCGACCATGCTGCATTCAGTTGGTCAATCATTTTGTCTACAATGGGTCGCATCAGTGAACGCAACCAATCATTCAACGAATCTAGGCAGTTGATTTCCATGCGCTTTCCTTCTTCTCCAGGTGCCCATTGCGTGGCTCCCTCGTTCATTCCATCTGAGTGATGTGGGCGTTCCATCCAAATTGCAGTCGCCGCTTCTTCAACGATATGTCCCAACAGCATCTCTGGGTGTGTTGCGACCCGAATGCCCAATCTCCGAGTCAAGAACCAATCACGCTTACAGCGTTCCCAAGTCACCAATGAAGAAGCGCTCAAACGTCTCCTGCTACGTGCATGCACGCCAGTGGGTTGAGGGATGACTGGCATTTTTTCAACCCGCATAGAAATATTCGCCACTGGCTTTTTGTTCGCGATCCTTTCGACTATCCACCTTATTGATTCTAGGTCTGTGACTGTCGTGATCACGTCTGAATGTAATTTGTACTTGTTCCAAGAATCGATTCATTCCAGTTCGGAGTGGCAATGGTCCGACCGCTCTTCCTTCTACTCCACCTTCACCTTCGAAAACAAGTAATGAATCACTTACTATGTCGATGAAATAGATATCGTGATCGATAACCATTGCTGATTTTTCATTAATCTCCATGGTTTTGTGAATGGCTTTGGCCGCTTCCATTCTTGCATCAGCATCCAAGTGGGCACTCGGTTCATCGAGCAGATACAAGTCTGCCTCCTTGCCCAAACAAATCGCGATACTAACGGCCTGCAACTCACCACCTGACAAGCGCCTTGCATCTTGTTCTAGTAATTTGTCAACTTGTAAAGGTCGAATGACTGTGGTGTTGAATTCACCTTGGCGCCATTTCATACCCAATTCACTGTCCAACCAGAGTTGGACTGAACCTGCAAATTCAGGTTTTACATGTTGGGGTTTGTAGGAAACCTTTGCTTCCATCGTACACCATCCTGCATCAATTTCCAACTCGCCTGCAATCATCCGGACCATCGTCGTCTTCCCCGTTGCGTTTGGGCCCACGACACCAACCACTTCCGAACTGTGGACCTTTCCGGATTCAGTTTTCAGATGGAATGTACCTTGGGTTTTTTCCATATCGCCCCATTCAAGAATAGGTTGACCGATTTCCTCTCCTCTGGTCCCTCCACGGACAAATCGAATGGGTTTGTCACGCATGCGAATATTTTCTTGTTCTAGAAATCCATCGAGATAGGCATTGACCGCCGTCCGAGTATTTCGGGGTGGGGTGAAGATTCCGTATGCTGCTCTTTCTCCATACACGATGTGTACCAAGTCGCATAGAACATCCAAGATTGCAAGGTCGTGTTCGATCACAATGACTCTCTTGCCAGTTTCTGACAGCTCTTGTATGATTTTCACCATGCGCATTCTCTCATAAATATCCAGATAAGATGACGGTTCGTCAAAGAAGTATACATCTGCATCTTTGAGTAACGTAGCTGCGATTGCAACACGTTGTAATTCACCTCCGGAGAGTTCGGGTAATTTCCGATCGAAAAGGTGATCGATAGAGAGATCCTTGCTGACTTGTTCGATTACGCCTCTTTGGTCAATCCTCTCGAGTAGTGCACTGACCAGCCCATCAAAGGCTCTGGGAATTTTGTCCACATATTGTGGTTTGACAGCAATTCGAACGCCATCGCCTGCGACCAGTGACATGAAATCTCGCAACTCTCCACGTGGGAATGAATCCAATACTTCTTCCCAAGGCCTTTCGCCACTCAACCAATCACCTAGATTCGGCCGTAATGTTCCAGAGAGCAAATTGATCGCGGTTGATTTTCCAATTCCATTGGCCCCCAAGATTCCGACCACTTCGTTTTCTCTTGGGGCTGGCAATCGGAAGAGCCGGAATCCATTTTCACCATAGCAATGGGTCAAGTCATGATCAAGTTCCTGAGGGAGGTTGATGATTTTCACAGCATCGCCAGGACAATGCTTCGCTCGAACCAAACAAGGAGGGCATGCCGATTCCAAAATCTTGCACTTTGTTCCTTCCACCTGGATACATTCAGCTCCACATTGGCCAGCATATTTTTGCAGGTACATGAAAGCCGGGGAGTTGGGCTTACAACGATCTTCCAAGAGCACTGCGATCCGCATTCTATCTCCTCCTTGTTTGCTCGCGCTTGCTGCCATTCTTAATCGGTTGCGTGGTTCACCAGAGGTGAACCCGCGTTTTTCTCAGTTCAGAAAGAGAAGAAGCGGTGCCGCAAGTATAGGGTTGCGGCCAAGGTCAATTTCTCTGCTTTACTCAATTTAACGCGCTCTGTGAATACATCGCCGCCAGTTCTTTCGATTCGACGTAGGATACTGCTGTAGAATGCCATCATTGCGGCTGGACTGTAACGGCTCTGCTTTGGGATTTTTGGCAAGAGCTTGAATCCCTTGTCACGATATGCTCTGACTCTCGCACAATATTCCTTGACGAAAGGCAGCCATCCAGGGTGATCGAGTAATTTCTTTCCAGACATGACGTCTTCTTCTGAAATTCCGAAGCGTTCCAAATCTTCGAGAGGAAGATAGATTCGATCCCTTTCAGCATCTTCTTGAACATCCCTGAGGATATTGGTTAATTGCATGGCAATTCCCCATGCTTCGGCAAATTCACGTTCAGCAGCTGTCGATTCAACGCCATAGATATCGATACAGACGAGGCCAACAGTTGATGCGACTCTGTAGCAGTAAGAATACAATTCCTCAAACGTCTGGTAACGATTGGTGTAAAGATCATCTTCCATACCGCTGATCAAATCATCCATGTATTGCCGTGATACTCCATATTTCGAGACCGTATGCTTGAGAGCCATGAAAATCGGATCGGTACTCGACATGCAGTTGTAGGCGGTAGACAATTTCTTTCGGAAGAAAAATAGTTGTGCCAACTTATCTTCAAATTCAGTCCGCTCAATCACGGGTTTCGCAGCAGCGAGTTCCTCCAACTTCCTGCGATACTGAATCGCTTCTGGATCTTTTGCACCTAGGGCACCAGGGAACTTGTCGACATAATCTCCATCTGCAATATCGTCGGCTCGGCGACAGAATGCGTAGTATGCACAGATTGCTTTTCGTTGTTCATCGGGGAGATACTTGAACGAGTGATAGAAGTTACCTGCTTCACGCCGAGTCAACTCTTCACAGTAAGCGTAGGCTGCATCCAGCATTTCTTGAGGGACATCCTCTTCTTCCCAAACTGGGGCTTCGATGTGTTTGAACGGATTCACCAATTCTCCACCTCGGCTTACAACACCCATGAAGTGAGCTGATTCAGTTGCCAGTTCAAGAGCGGTAATACTCGCAGCACGAACGGCTTCTCGAGTCAAAACAACCGCTGCACGGAGTTGTTCTAGACGTGCATTGACCTCGGCACCTTCCTCACCTTTGCGAACAGGTTCATCCTCAATCAGAATGAACTCATCCAAGAGTTCAGAGGAATGACGGTTCACGGTGTCAGACATACGCGTCAGTCGTAGGGTGGGCTCATGCCTTATTGAACCCACCCCTCAAAAGTCCACATGGTCCCCTTTGGGGACCTAAATGGAAAAATTTGTTTTACCACATGGAATCCTAGATATCTCGATTCTTTCGCAACAATCTCTGGCAACCCCCAGGGATTACCAAAGCTCTCAGCGTTTGATTCCGAAGCCGTTTGATTTCAGGTCGCAAAACCTTGACCCTGTTGTTCTGTTCAAGTACATTTGATGTTCTCAACAATGATAGTGTTCTCTGACCGATTAGGACCGGAAGCATACAAGCGGCTCTGAGTCTAAACTGACTGTAAGGCAACATCGCAATATATTCTGCTGCCGCATCTAGATGGGACGCTGCAATGTCGAGATTTTTTTGGAAAAGTGGTCGGAATTTTTCCATGTTTTTTGGGTCGATCAGATCCGCTGGTTGCAAATTGATTTCACCCAAGGGGTCTGCTGGAATATAGCAACGACCAAAGCGTAAATCTTCAGGTATATCCCTCAGGATGTTGATCATCTGAAGTGCCTTTCCAAATCGAACTCCAAGTCCATACATTTTTGTTTCTTTTTCCGTATTGAAACTGATTTGGTGTGCCAATGTCATGCTGGTCCAAAATTCACCAACACTACCTGCGACACGATAGGCGTAATCATCCAATTCTTGAGAATTATTCAATGCACCAATTGAATCAGTTTCATTTGCCGAACCAAATCTCTGGAGATCTAGAATTTGTCCTCCTATGATAATTTCCAGGCATTTCCGCATCCTCTCTTGATCATCTTCATCGAAAGCCTCCAATGATGAAATCACTTTGTCCACATTTTGCATCAGCCTTTGTTCGCCTTCATTTTCTTGCAGGGCGGCAATATCTGAAAAATTTGGAAGGCTGGATGATTTTCCTTGTGCAACATCTCCATATGTTTCAAGGGCTTCAATCAATTGTTTTTCCGTCCCCGTTTTTGTATCTGCAATCGTATCTGCAACCCTTGCGAGAAGGTAAAGCAGCCCCACCTGCCCACGCATGCGCTTTGGTAAGACCTTGAGAGTGAGGAAGAACGAACGAGAAGTGTCCTCTAACAGGGTATCAATTTCTGGATTGATTAACCCGGACATCACTCTCCCCTCAGCGTGTCTACAGGCCACGTGTTCTTGACCCTGTGGGCACCCTTGTTTAGGCAACCTTTTCTACGGGAGTTCTACCCTTCCACCCGTAGGGGTGGAACGATGGACTGCCAAGTGTGTTCAGAAGAAATTCCAGATGACTCACTTTTCTGCCCTGAATGTGGTGCACGTCAAGACCCTTCGAAGTCGGGTGCAATGGGTGGTCGAAACTTCGGAGTTGTCAGTTCTCAAGCGGTTCAGGCAACCCATGATATGCAAGCTTCCGATTCAGCAGGTGGGTCTGGTGCAACCATGGATCCTTCCAATTTCCTCAACCAAATCGCCGGTCAAATGGACAGTCGGCAGGCGCAACAACCAGTGCAACAACCAGCGCATCAACCCGCAATGCCCCAACCTTCCTCGGTCACTGACCAAGTTGTCGATCAGATTGTTGAATCGGAACGTGCCGAGAAAGCAGGTGCGCGAAACGAGTGGTTGGCAATGAACCAAAAAACAGCCTCAGGAGTCTTGGCAGGACTTTCTGGTGGCGAAGTCCCCGAACACTTGGCCTCAGCATCCGGCAGTGCAAGGTTCCTAGATGATGGTCAAGATGTAGGTCTGGAGAAGAAACGGGTGAAATCCAATCAACCCTCTCCATCCTTACTCCGCAGAATGGCAGAAGTTGCCACTCGCCGCGTCGCTCGAAAGCGTGGAGTGGCTGTTGAATCACCTCAAGTTGCAATGACTGAAGATGATACAGTTCAGGTCAATGTGACATACATCGATGATGGGAGGGTTCTCGACACCCCTCCTGATCTTTCGAATGCGTTTGAGCATGCAATTGCGACTGAATTGGCCCTCAAGGGTTTTGACATCGGTATCGAAATCGCCCTCTTCCGATCTTTGGATGGAAACATCGAACTCGTTTGGGGCGAAGCCGTGGGTTCAGAAGAAATCGAAGAAGACGATGAAGACCTCTTCGCTTGCGATGACTGTGGGTATTACCCCATTCGTGATTCAGATTCAAGTTGCCCTGGCTGTGGTGCACAATTTATCGATGACGATGATGATTGGGATGACTCACCAGCTCCTCCTTCCAGAGGCCCAAGTACGCCTCCATCACGTGGTGCGGGTGGCCCACCATCTCGCGGACCTAGCGGAGGCCCCGGTGGTCCACCAAGAGGTCCATCACGAGGTTCAGGCGGTCCACCTCGAGGACCATCTCGTGGCTCTGGTGGTTCCCCTCCTAGCCGAGGACCAGGCGGCGGCCCACCCAGTCGCGGTCCAAGCGGCGGCCCTCCCAGTCGAGGCCCAGGCGGCGGCCCCCCCAGTCGAGGCCCAGGCGGCGGTCCTCCCAGTCGCGGTCCAAGCGGTGGTCCTCCCAGTCGAGGTCCAAGCGGCGGTCCACCGAAGAAGAGACGCGGCCCTCCAAGCTGATTACAATATGATCCAGACTCCAAGTCCGGCCAGTAATATTCCCATTGCAAGTTCTACCTTGCGTGCATTTTCTTCGATGGTAACCATCAACGGTGTTCCCGAGATGATCAGTGCGACCAAAACATACCACCCACCATCAATACACATTGCGATACATGCCACCAAAGTCCTCTCACCCCATGTAAAGTCGGGTTGAACAAATTGGCTGAAAATTGCGATGAGGAATGCGAGAATTTTTGGATTCAAGAAAGCGATGAGAAATCCCTCTGTGAATCCACGCCGATCAGAGTTTTGATGTTCATTTTCTCCATCCGATCCACGAATCATTAGCGCTGCGAGTAGCAATAAGAAGAGCCCTCCAATGATTTCCAGTAATTCAGCAGCACCACTGGCACTGGCTTTCAGTTGGGCGATTCCTGCAATAGCGATGAATGCATAAATGCCGAATCCAATTCCATGTCCAATACCGCAAGCCACCCCTCTTCGTTTTCCACCCTCCAGCGTGTTGCGAATGAGAATCGCCAACGATGGCCCAGGTGAAATCGCACCGACAACCAGTACCGCAACGATCGGGGCGAGCGCAGCGAAGTCCATGCCTACTTAGCGAAGACCTGCGGCCTTCAGACTTTCCAGCAGAACTGCACCGATTTCAGATGGATCGTTGGCACAGCGAATTCCCGCTGCTTCCATTGCGGCGACCTTCTCTGCAGCGGTACCCTTTCCGCCACTAATGATGGCACCAGCATGCCCCATTCGCTTGCCGGGTGGTGCGGTCATGCCTGCAACGAATCCAACCACAGGTTTGGTCATGTTGTCAGCAACCCATTCCGCGGCTTCTTCTTCGGCGTTGCCACCGATTTCTCCAATCATGACAACTGCCTTTGTTTGGTCATCATTTTCGAATGCAGCCAAGCAATCGATGAAACCCGTGCCATTGATTGGATCTCCACCAATTCCGATACACGTGCTTTGCCCCTCTTCTATACTCCTTGTTTGTGCAACAGCCTCGTAGGTGAGTGTTCCAGATTTTGAGACGATTCCAATTCGTCCGGCCATGTGAATATGACCGGGCATAATGCCAATCTTAGTGCCTTCACCCATCCATTCACCAGGTGTAATGATACCTGGACAATTCGGGCCAATGAGTCGGACGTCTGGATACTTTGCAACGTGTTCTGCTGCTTTTACCATGTCCAATGTTGGAATACCTTCCGTGATGCAGACAATCACACCATTACCACGAACCGATGCAAACGCATCCGCTGCTTCGATGATTGCTGCACCCGCAAATCGTGGTGGCACGTAGATGACACTAGCATCTGCATCTGTTGCTTCAACGGCTTCTAACATCTTGTTCCAAACAGGAGCCTGCTTTGCCGGAAGTTTGTCACCCAAATGCGATGTATCTTTTTTACCCCAATTTCCAAAAACGCCTAAATCTACTGTTTGGCCACCCTTCCCAGGGGTGACCCCGCCAACAATGTATGTCCCATATTCGTTCATTTTTTGTGCATGGAAATGACCTTGCTTTCCAGTGATTCCTTGAACTAGGACCTTAGCATCTTTTTCAATCCAAATGGCCATCAATTTCCACCTCCGACGAGTTCGACAATCATTTTCGCCCCTTCTCCAAGGGTTTCTGCAGTGTGGATATTGAGTCCACTCTCTGCAAGAATTCGGCGCCCTTCTTCGAAATTGGTTCCGACCAAGCGCACGACCAATGGGTCTTCTAGAGCGAGGGCTTGAGTGGCTGCAATGACACCGCGTGCGATGATATCACAACGCATGATACCGCC
>CATISE010000030.1 GCA_949538655.1 Marine Group II euryarchaeote MED-G33
AGCTAGCGGATCTTCTTCATTTGGAACATATGTTAAAACAAGTGCTAATATTGAAGCTTATATTACATACGGTTTTACAATAGATGGTAATAATCAAAATACTGATAATGTTTGGGTTAAAATTCAAACAAGTGATAATGCAACAACATGGATTGATGTTGCTCATAGCAAAATAATTGCTTCTGCCTCTTCAGCCTCACCAGATTACTATGGCTCTTCAGGAAGCTGCATGATTTCTTTAGCTGCAAATACTTATGTAAGAGCAGTAGTATACTCAACAGATAATGCTATTGATTTAGAAGCTGGTACAAATGGAGACACATATCTAAGTATTCAAGACATGCTAGGTGGTGCAGCTGGAGCTGATGGTCAGGATGGTGCTGACGGAGCAGTTGGTGCTACAGGACCACAAGGACCTGCTGGAGCAGATGGTGCCAATGGGATAAATGGGACATCCAATATGCCAATCAATTCAATTCAAGATACAGATGCAGATATCGATGTGTATTCGGATTCACAGATAAGAATCTGGTTTATTGATTCGGGTACTCCTAGTGATGATGAATATGGGATCGAGATTTTTACTCATTCATCATCTGGGCAAGTATATGCTTTCCAAACAATCACTGATGCGACAGCAGGGACACCATACCGTGCATCCTTAGATCTCAATAGTCCATCCAATCAAACCCTAAATTATGGGATTGGTCCAGATCACGTTGTGACGTTACAACTTTGGATGCCAGAAAATACATCATGGGGGTATTACGATATTACAATCATCAAGTCCAATAGTGGGTACTCCAACACTCCAATTTTGTGTAGTGTAGTGCATTCTACAATATAGGGAATTGATACAAAAAAAATTCAGGAAATCACATTCGATTTAGCCAAATTTATTGTATCGAGATTGAGAAATCACTCACACGTAGCATGGTCGCAGTGAGCGTTTTAGTGGGAGTGTTCAAATCCTGCCCCTGCACCATTAATTGGTGAATTCACTTAGGAAATTCCACATCAGTTCGTACGTATTTGTTCCATCGACTTGATTTGGCCAAGTATGCTCTTGAGCTTCCATCCCATAGTGTTCAATCCGAACATCACCATCGCAGTCACTATGCACGATGTGTTCAACTTCATCTCCCTCAAACAAATGCGCGTGCGTATTTCCATTTTCACAATTGGATATTTCAGCCCAATAATCAATCATTCCAGGGATATTGCTCATGGTTCCAACCCCTTCGTGCTCACCCTCTTTCCAGTCCCAATCATCGTCATAATCGATGATGTAATCGAGCTTTCCATGAATATGCATAACTGCCATAGAACCATCCAAATCACAGGTTTCAGGAGTGACGGGCATGGTACCAGCAAAAGAAGCGACTGCGGCGAATTGATGATTCATTTGACATGCAATTTCGTAGGTGAACATGGATCCAAGTGAATATCCAATTCCGTACAAACGATCTTCATCAATACAATGTGATTTGGATAAATTTTCAATGATATGTTCAACGTAAATATTGTCTTCTCTAGAAGTGGCAGCTGTGTTCAGGTACCATTCACCTTCTGCCGCAGTTCGATCTTCTTTGGCGATTGCATAAGCCATGATGAATTTCTCATCTTGCCCAAGTTGGTCAAACTGATTCTGTTGCTGGAAATCCTCGGCACTTCCTCCTCCACCATGGAAGGCGATAATCACTGGTAACAACGTACCAGCATCCGAACTTGGTGCGGATAATCGGAATTGACGTTCATCTCCATTGACTGTGATATCGATGAATACTTGAGTCAAAATTTCAGATGGGGATGTGCACGGATCTACGAAGACAACATTTGCCTCATCTAGCACATCATTTTCTGAAATTGAACCCTCAAGACACCCGCTCAGTGGAATGGTGAGCATGAGCATTGCCAAGAGCACAGAGGGTGAAATCTTGGCCATGCCCCCCCCCAACTTCGCATCTCATAACAAATTATCGAAAACTGGGTCCTAAAATCGACCCTTTCATTGCCCGACCCCAATCGTTCATGATTTTGTAAAAATTTGTCGACAGATTTTCAGGTATAATACGAAACTTATTCTTCGATTGGATTTTTTTGAGAACGCATTTTCTGTCGAAATTTACAATTTGAAACAACTCCTTATATCCTAATCCTAATTTCTAGAGGCATGGACAGAAATCCATATTTTATGAGAAAACGAACCGCTGCTGTTGGAGGCGTCATCGCACTATCGCTGATGACAATCCCCTCAGTAGCTGCTGAAACTGTAGGCCTGGAAGCGACTGATTATGTTGGCATTTCATTTTGGATTGCCACTGCTGCAATGCTGGCAACGACCGTGTTTTTCTTGGTTGAGCGACAAAATGTTGCTACCAAGTGGAAGACGTCAATGTCGGTCGCAGCGTTGGTCACTGGTATCGCGTGGTACCATTACACCTACATGCGACAACATTGGGTTGACAATGGTTCAAGCCCGATCGTGTATCGATACATCGATTGGCTACTTACCGTCCCATTGCAAATCGCAGAATTTTACCTAATTTTGGCTGCAATCGGTGTGGCCAGCGCCGTCATGTTCCGCAACCTGATGGTCGCATCAATCGTAATGCTCGTTGCTGGATTCTTTGGGGAAACCGGCTCCTGGGAACTCTTCGGAGACTTGAGCACTGAAGTTTGGTGGGTCATTGGAATGGCTGGATGGGTCTACATCATCTACGAGATTTTCAAGGGTTCAATCAACGAAGCCGCTCAGAAGGCCAGCGAAAGCGTTCAGTTTGCGTTCAATTCTATGCGCTGGATCGTATTGGTTGGATGGGCGATTTACCCTCTTGGATACATGATGGGCAACGATATGATATCCGGATTTGACATGGATGATATGAATATCATCTACAACATTGCTGACTTGGTCAACAAGACTGCGTTTGGCATGATGGTCTGGTATGCAGCCACCATGGACACCGCTTCAGAAGAAGCGAATTGATTATCGAATACACAAAATGGATGGCCGGGGGGGTCCTCCTCCCTCTCCTTAACCCCCCGGCCATTCAAAATATTTTGAAGTGATTTCATGATGTTCAAACCTCTCAAAGATCAGGCTGGAATTCAAACACCGAGTTGGGCCTCTCGGTTGTGGTTTGTTTGTGTCATGATTGGGTCTAGTGCTTACATCTGGCTTCAAGTCAGTCAGAACCTTGCCATTTGGTCCCTATGTACACTGATGCTATCCACTTTGTTGCTTAATCTCGGTTGGGTCATCTCGGCCAAACTATCACAAAATCAGGAACCGAGTGTGTTGTTTGAATCGATTGGAAATAAGAGTGAATAAATTGTTGTCCAAGAAACAAACATCAGTTCATTAGTGAATATCAAAACCTCGAGATATGGAAGAAAATTTTCTAGTGATTGGTGGGAATAGTGATGTGGCTGGAAGTCTGATTGACAAATTCCTTGATAGTGGAGCTAATGTCACAGTTTTGGTTCGAGAAAAATCGAGTTACATTCAATCAAATCATGACCGATTACACGTGGTTATCGGCGATGCAACAAGCGAAGAAGATGTCAAAAATGCTGTTGAAAAATCTTCCGAACACGGCACCATTCAAGGAATTGCACACTGTGTAGGATCGATTGTAATTCGTCCCCCCCATGCATTGAAAAAATCAGTCTTTGAAGAGGTTATTTCGACAAACCTAACCTCCGCTTTCCTAGCCCTGTCCATCGGTGGGCGGGCGATGATTAGACAGGGCTATGGGAGGATGGTTTTTTGCTCCAGTGTAGCAGGTTCTCTAGGTTTGGTAAACCATGAGGCGATTTCAGCCGCAAAAGGTGGAATTGAATCGATGGTTCGTTCTGCTGCAGCCACATATGCACAACGTGGCCTACGGATCAATGCCGTCGCCCCCGGATTAACAGAAACGAAAATGGCAGCCAAAATATTGGCAAGTGAAGCAATGAAGGAAGTGGCAGCAGGAAAAATTCCCTTGAAGAGGCTCAATCAAAGAGATGAAATTGCCGATACAATGCATTGGATGTTAACAACTGCTCCTGACAATTTCACAGGACAAGTGTTGCACTTAGATGGTGGAATGTCTCAAATTCTGGTCTAATTTTTCCAAGAAGAAGGCTTTACACATTCAGTATATTTTGTCATTCATCTTCGGAATCATCCTTATGTCGAAGTTTTCTCATTTCCCGCCAATAGACGAGTCCAGCCAGTGAAAACAATACGAAGGGAACACCATACAGGAACAAGTCGCTAACAGGCTCTGATTGCGCGGCATTTACTCCGGAAAATTCGCCCACTTGGCGATTCCATAAATCCTGATCTGAAGGCACTCCGTCACCATTGACAGTATTGATTTGAAGCCGATATTCAACTGTCAATGTATCATCTTCAGGCGCGGTCCAATTGGCTGACCAGGAGCGTTGGTCGTTTCCAGCAGTTGTATGCCCGATTTCATAGTTGGAAAAGATCTGAACTTCTTCGGAGATGTTGGTCAATCTTCCATGACTCATCCACAGATTGAAACCTCCTAAATTGGTGTGGTTTTCAATCGGTTCTGCCCCATTGGTTGCAGAGAAATTCAGAGTGTATGTTTTGTTGGCCTCATATTGCTCGGGTAGCCCATCTAGGGTGATGACTACAGTCTCAGTCGGCACGGCATTGTGACAGGTACAACCATTCGGTACATTGTCCACACCATAAGGGTAAGATTCACCACTTGGCAAGGGGAGAATCATCAAGCAAAATACGATTGAAAGTACCCCTACTTGTCGCATCCCCATGAACACCTCGGGGTGCCCTAATCTCATCAATCCTCGCCATGATTCTGAATTGGGAATCAAGAACCCTGTCGTCCAAAGGGCCAAAAGGTGGAGCGACCTGCTGGACCCATGAGCGACGATGAAACCCCCGCCGTAGGCGGGGACGATTTGATGTCGCCTCACGAATTACTCGAAGAACTTGATACCGATGAGTCAGGTTGGATTGAATCTGATGAATTCGAGAAAC
>CATISE010000031.1 GCA_949538655.1 Marine Group II euryarchaeote MED-G33
GGTCGAGCATCATAGCAGCCATGCTGGTCAACAGAATCACAACAAGCAGGGCCCAAAGTGCGTCTTTATTCATAGAAAATCGACTTCCAATGTGAGAAATGGATTCAGAAAACCCACTTCTACAGTCTAATGGCAGGATTCGCTTCGTATTTAGTAAAGAGCAAGGGCTGTGCGTTCAAAGGTCACTTTGAAAAAATATCCTAAATCAGCAGAAATGAGCACAGTTGGCCGACGTTCTGTCTTCAATCAGGCCGGAGAGCCATTGAATGTTGTAAACATTAACAAATAGAATAACGGGAAAATGAAAGATAGGAGATGAATCCCAACAACATAAGACGTAAGCGTCCCATTTTTGTATCGTTGCCAGGTGAGTAAGACAAGATAAACAGTGTAAATTGGTAAGAGGATTACGAGACACATCCCACTATAGATGAAAATATAATATCCACCGAAACCACCTGATCCTAATGAGGCAAGAAACATCAGGAAAAAGGAAAATGGAACATACCATAATGCAATCTTCGGTATTGGAGTAATGTCCAGTGGGGCTCCGTTTTCTTTTTCAGTTGGAATTGATTCTAATTCCTTTTCGGGCATGAAATGGCTATGAAGTGAATGCAATTACTCTTTTCGGGCATGATTGTGTCTATTGTGAACTTTTCACACACTGCTATCCCAAGACATGTATCCAAGGGACTCCCTTGAATATGTATACGACTACAACGGTACCCATTCAACATGTGGTTTGCCAACCACAAGACATTGCATTTCCAAAACCCATGACTATCCAAAGTAAAATCAAACCGACAATGATGAAGCCCCCAATCAAAACCGCAGGTGGTACAAAGTAGCGCAGATCAGATACAGAGAAGTCTGCGGCTGGTTTAATTTCAATGCTGCTAGATTCTTGTTCCCATAGAAATTCTTCTTCACAATATGGGCATTCAAACAATCCAAACTCATCACCGTCTAATTCAATGTCCTCATCACAATGGGGACACTCAATTTCGACCACGGAGTCACCAACAATCAACGTCTTTGTGCAGCATACCAAGCTTCGTTCAACCATTGTCGAACCATGCCCAGACCGTCTTGGTGTAATCGTGAATCTACCACTTTCCATTCAGCACCTGAACCTCTTTCCTCGATGGCCCTTTGAATGGAACGAATGCGGTCAAACCCGATTCGATATCGCTCAGCACCTCTCCAAGTGTTTGCTTCCCGTTCTTCGATTCTCTTGCGGTGGGTATCTTCATCTTCGATTTTGACGACAACGCCAACCGCTGCTCCACCCGCAGCCTCCCAAGCACCAATCAATTTCCGAGAGGGGATGATGTGGACGCCTTCGACCACCAGGTCAACACCTTGGCGACGAGCTCGTTCAACAACCGCTTCAATTCCGGGTTGGACGACTTTTGCAGCATCCTCCCAATCAGTTGCAGGATCTCCTACATCTCCACGGCCATACGATGATCGATTCAAAGCAGGATCAGGTGAATCTCCGATTGCACGCATGACTTCCCTGATGGTATCTGATGAAGCGATTCTTGCCATACCCAATTCATGAGCGACAGCCTTTGCCAGAGTTGTCTTTCCAGCACCCGTCGCACCCGAAATCAGTACGAGACGGGGCCTACTGTCACCCTCGGCCATATTCACTCATCCTTAGAGGGGGTTCTTCACCGTGGCGCTGAATTATTCCACTGGGCGTTGAATGGATTTGGTTTCGAGGAATTCCTCAAGTCCATGTACACCCAATTCCCGTCCATTGCCAGACATCTTGTATCCGCCAAAGGGTGCACTGATGTTGAATGGTCCACCATTGATCGATACCTGGCCGGTTTGCATGCCTCTTGCAAATCGCATGGCGCGGTCAACATCTGCCGACCAGACACCACCTGAAAGGCCGTAGATTGAATCGTTGGCCAAAGCGAGTGCTTCTTCTTCTGTTTCATAGGTTGCAATCACGAGAACAGGTCCGAAAATTTCCTCTTGCCAAATGGTCATGTCAGGTGTGACACTTGCAAATACGGTTGGTTTGACATAGAATCCAGTTTCCAATCCATCGGGCATCCCCATCCCACCAGATATGAGTTCGGCCCCTTCGTCAATGCCTGACTGAATGAATTCTGAAACGCTTGCTTGCTGCCGTGCGCTGACCATGGGGCCACATCTTGTACTCTCATCCAATGGATCACCAGCAGTGTAGCGAGCGATTCGACCGGCAATGACCTCACAGACTTCATCATTCATGGATTCAGGAATAATCAATCTTGTAAGAGCCGAGCATGTTTGCCCAGAATTCTGGTAACATGCTCCAATGGCCATCTTGCCCACCAACTGTGGATCTGTATCGTCGAGAGCAACATTTGCACTCTTGCCACCCAATTCAAGGGTTACCCGCTTTACAGTGGGTGCCGCTGCTTGACTGACTCGAACTCCCGCTCCGGTTGAACCGGTGAATGATACCATGTCTACATCAGGGTGGCTTGACATGTATTCTCCTACATCTGAGCCATGTCCGCTAATCAGATTGAATACTCCATCAGGCAAGTCCATTTGATCGATGAGATCAGCCAATAGGAATGCATTGAGCGGTGCTTCCTTACTGGGTTTCAGTACCATGGTACACCCGGCTGCAAGTGCAGGGGCGACCTTTCCAATGATTTGGTGTAGGGGGAAGTTCCATGGGGTAATGAATGCACAAACACCAATCGGCTCTTTGACGATAAGTGAATTGCGAACTTCTTTCTCCCATTCAAAACTCTCTAGAATTTTCGCGTAAGAACGAGCGACTACACGAGGAGTACCAACCATGGCCATGCGGCTGTATCCAATTGGTGTCCCAACCTCTGCAGTGATGACCTGCGCCAATTCCTCGGTATTTTCTTTGATTGCTGACGACAGTTGATTCAACACTGCAATTCGATCTTCGATGGAAGTTGCACTCCAGGCTGGGAATGCCTTCCGGGCAGCGGTTACTGCAGCATCCACATCTGATTGGCTACCCACTGGTACGGAACCAATGATTTCTTCAGTTGCTGGGTTGACAACTTCAATCGAACCTTCACCAGTGGCTTGGACCCATTTACCGTTGATGTACAGAGAATCGCGTCGCATCATGTATGGCCGATTCATTCGCAACTTATCACCTTCATGCAATTCAATACTGAGGACCTCGACCGGTCGACATGGTCCTAGAGGTCGAGCGCCGAGACTCCGTGGCAGTTGTGACAATCTCTGCAGAAGCAGCACGCAATGCTTTCGACAGCGATTCAATGAATGAAATTTCAACGACATTGAATGGTTTGATGGATGATTCTGACATCCGTGGAATCGTCCTAACGGGTACTGGTCGATTCTTTTGTGCAGGGGCAGATATTGATGAATTCCAGCGTAGTATCGACGATGGCCGAATTGGCCCACTGGTCGACAATCTAACCAGTATTTTGCACCCTCTACAAATCCGTATGCGTACAGATCCAACCATTCTCGTGGCCGCAATCAATGGTGCTGCAGCAGGTGGCGGCCTCGGCCTAGCATTGGCTTGTGATGCCCGAATCGCCGCGCCCGAAGCCAAGCTGGCAGCGGCTTTTTTCAAATTGGGTCTTTCTCCAGATGGTGGTTCGACCTGGTTGCTTCCTCGACTCGTCGGCAATCAAACCGCTCGTCAATTTTTCTTTAATGATGAAACATGGACTGGCACAGAGGCTCTGGAGAAAGGAGCGGTGGACAAGGTCACCCCATTGGATGAACTGGTTGACGATGCCGCACAAATGGCTGCAGATTGGGGTCGATGGTCCCATCTCAGTCGAAGCGGAACCAAACAGTTGCTAGACGCATCCACTTCGACCTTTTTCCAAACTCAATTGGAATTTGAGCAAGCGCTGATTATTGCAGCCAGCCAAACTGATGAATTTGCAGAAGGTGTGGCCGCCTTCTTAGAGAAGAGAGAACCCACGTTTGATTGAGGGATTCAATGCCTACTCGGTTGATTGTAATGCGTCATGCAACCAGTGGTTGGGAATCCCCACAACAAGCAGACCACGATCGAGTTCTCACCGAAGAAGGACGTGAAGAAACTCCGAGGATGGCGCAGGCATTGGTTCAGTTGGGCTGGATTCCAGACCATTCATTCGTATCTAGTTCCGCACGTACGCGTGAGACACATTCGCTTTTGATGGAAATGTCATCAGAAATCCGACCTGAAATATATCGTGCCGATATAGAAACACTGTTACAGATAATCGGAAAAATCCCGACAAATCAAACAACGCTTGTCTTGGGTCACAATCCAGGTTGTGAGTTATTGGTTGCGGATTTGAGTGGTGAATTTCACTCGATGCCACCCGCAACCTGTGCGTTATTTTTGCAAGAGGAAGATGGCTGGAAATTAGAGACTGTTTTGAGAACCAGTGAACTGAACTAATACTCGCGTTCTACTTTCTCACCTGACGACCAGTCATAGATGCCGATTTCCGTTTTCTTCCCAAGTTCTCCAGCTTCTACCAACTGGTTCAGTAACGGGTGGGGTCTGTATGATTCATCGTCAAATGCTTCAGCCAAATTATTGAGGATGTCCCTTCGCACATCCAATCCAACCAAATCCGAAAGTTCCAGTGGGCCCATTGGGTGTTTGTACCCAAGTCGCATCGCGGTGTCAATATCTGTTGCTGATGCCACCCCATCAGCCAGCATTCGAATGGCTTCATTGCCCAGGACTACACCCAGCCGGCTGGTTGCAAAACCAGGGACATCATTGACTAGAATGCAAGATTTCCCCATTGTTTCTCCAATCTCTTGTGCAAGTTCAATGGTTGATTCAGATACGTGTTCATGCCGAACCAGTTCGAGTAATTTCATGATTGGAACTGGATTAAAGAAATGCATCCCAATGACCATTTCTGGTCGACTTGTTACCTCTGCGATGTCGGAAATTTTCAATCCTGATGTGTTCGTTCCAAGAATAGCGTTAGGGGATGCCAATTGATCGAGTTGAACAAAAATTTCTTTCTTCAATTCAAGAATTTCAGGGACTGCTTCGATGACCAAGTCCACATCCTGGACCGCTTCGGAGAAATCAGAAACAGCAGACAACTTAGATGCCCAATCAGATTTTTGTTCCACAGTCGTCTTTCCTCTGGCGATACCTTTGTCCCAAAACGCATCGATTCGATTCATACCAGCCTCTAGCCCATTTGGAAATGCATCGTAAAGTCGAGTCTCCCAGCCGGCTTGTGCACAAATTTGAGCGATGCCAGCCCCCATTGTCCCCGCTCCGATTACGGCAACGGTTTGGATGGGCAGGCCTATTCCTCCCGGCCATATGCTGCGAGTGCTGATTGGAACAGTCGCTGTCGCGGAACATCATGTTCCATGAATGAGTAGAACGGGGCTAATTTTTTGAGCAATTCAATCGAAGCCGCATAAGCACCATACTTGAATGGACAAGCATCCTGAGTATTGGGTATATCAAATCCTAATTTTGCCAATCCCTTTCGAGTATCTTCATCCCAAATCGCATATGTGTGCTTGGTAAAATGCAGATATGCAGAAAGTCGAACCACATCACATCGTGCTTCTTCGGTTAGGCTCTCAATCAGAAGTGTGTCTGGGAATCTAACCGCATAGAGGAATAGGAGAACTTCACGTTCGGTATCACTTTTCCATTCACGGGGCCCAAATCCCATCCACTCATCGATCAAATTGAGAGTCTGGCTAGAATAAGGTCGGCAAATCCGATACAATAACTCCTCATATCCATCTGAATCCTGAGATTCTGAATGGTGGTGAGAGTTGAATAGTTCCGGTACCCTTTCAAAGAACGGTACGAGAGCCTCCCGATTCACATTCATGAGTCCGTAGGCGAGCATAGTCATGCATTCAACCCCTTTCAGTTACCCTTCCATTCTCGGTATTGAATCCATTCTTGAGTCAAGTATTCTTCACGCAGGATTTTTTCATCTTCATCCGTAGGTAAAACCGAATTTAGGTAAACTTGCCAATCATCATCATTGCCTTCAAAAGGTTCACCATGCACAGTCCATTTCTCTCCATGGTAATTGCCAAGGCCGCGATTGAATTTGTCGCTTGGGATGAATAATTCGGGTTCACCTTCTTTCCTCGGCTTGCTGATTCGAACCATTTCAGCTTTGATTTCATTGAAGTAATGCATCCTTGATTCTTCATTCAGATGCTCGCGTGTAGCCTCTACTTCAGATTCTCTTTCGTCATAACGACCCTTGACTCCGTAAACATATGCCCACTGAGCGGAGGTGCTCTCATCGGTTCCAAACAGATCTAGACCGGTACTGACCCACTTGTTGATGTATTTCTGTAGGAATGCCATGGGGATGACACCTTGCTTGACAATACGTCGCAATCCATTGGCACCCGTTCCCAAGTGGAACGATTCTTCCTTTAGCATTGGACCCATGCTGGCTGCCAAAGGTCTGAATGATGATGTACTCAACATCTTCAGTTGGAATTTTCCATCACGGTCGATGAAATGTGTGAAGCAAAAGAAATCGAGCCAGTGGTCGATTGGTTCATTGAAAGAACCCAACAGCCTTCCTCGATCATCTTCGTCTCGGTTTTGGTTTGCCATTGAGTTCCGCTCCAGAAGTTTCATTGCTTCACGGACACCCTGTTCGCCGAAGAAAGTACACAATAAGTAGGCCATTTGCCAACCGTGACGCTGCTCTTCACACATGATACGGAGTGCAGACTTACGATCATATTCGGTGGGTGCTGAATCAAGCAAGTGGTTTTGCTGTTCCACACTGGCAAATTCAGTATCGCCTTGAACGGTAACCATTGAGATAATTGCATCACGAATATTCTGTTGGGGGATTTGCATCCTTCGTTCCCACTTGGGCATTCCTTCAAAGTCCCCGAATTCGATTTTTTCGCCAGCCGTATCCCAATCAAATTTGATATCGAAAGTGTAGTCACCCAACCAAGCGGTGTCAAATCCGATTCTCGTTTGCCATTCTTGGAACTCGGAAATCCAAGCCTCAAAGTTTGGAGTGTAAGTCTCTACAACCTCGGTCTCACTGTCATCATAACCCATGTTGTCCCGTAGGGACAATCATATTTCAAATGACGTTTTTTGACATTACTTTCCGGAGAAGCGAGGTGTACGTCTTTCGACATATGATGCGATTCCTTCTTTCGCATCTTCCGACTGGAACAGGTCCGATTGCAACTCACGCTCAAGTGCAAGATGGTATTCAAGAGGGATCTCGATTCCACTCTGAACACTTCGCTTGATGTTTCCAATGGCCTTTGGTGCTGCCAATGGCAGGGTGAACTGACCGGCGTAATCCAAAACATCTTGGCGGAATTCATCCAAACTCATACTGTCATACAAATCATGAACCAAATCCATCTCTTTGGCTTCCTCAAAGGAAAACTTTCGACCTGTAACCATGATTTCCATGGCTCTTGCCTTACCGACCAAACGTGACAAGCGTGCAGTTCCTCCGGTGCCTGCAAGTACGCCTAGTGCGACTTCCGGTAAACCAATCTGGAAATTACCTTTCAATGCGATTCGGATATCGGCAGCCATTGCAATCTCAAGCCCACCACCTACGGTATGTCCGTTGAGTGCAGCAATCACCAACTTTGGTGTTTGTTCCAGACGGGAAAGAGTCTCGTTTGCATGTAGGCAGAAGAAATACTTGTAGCGTGGAGTCAAACTGTTGAGGTAGTTGATACTCGCTCCAGCAGAGAAGAATTTCTCACCGTGGCCAGTCATCAAAATAACGCTGACATCACCATCAAATCGTGCATTCAGAATCGCTTGATCGATGTCTTCCCACATCTCACGAGTGTAGGTATTGACTGGTGTCTTTCCTTCGACAAGTTGTTTACCGTCCGAATCTGAGATCAGTTCGATAACGGCAATACCGTTGTCCGTTACGCCGTAATTGACGAGGCTGTTAGGCATGGCTTCCATTGTAGGCCAATTGGTCATACCATTGCCGAATCGCAGAAGGCATATCAAATCGCCGCCGTAGGCGGCTTATCGAATCAGAGACTTTTCTCGGTGGATATGAATTGCCTTCGACCATCGATAACATGCAGAATTTCCGAGTGCACAGCCGCCCGATTTGGTCCCATGAATTCAACCCCTGGAAGGTAACCTGAACAAACACCTGAAGCGACAAAGATCGCATCATCAGACGCACAGAGTTCATCTCGCCCCCAAATTCGATCGACATCATCACCAACCATTTCAGCAGCACGTCTGGAATGGTCTTCGTTGGTTGTGACAAGTTTCCCTTCGAAATGTCCTCCGAGTGCACGCAATGCAGTGGCTGTAATGACTCCTTCAGGTGCGGCTCCAATTCCCATTAGCATGTCCACGTCGGAGTTTGGATCAGCTGCGTTGAGTGCAGCAGAAACATCACCATCTCCAATCAATGGCACACAAACATCCAGTGCGCGCAATTCCTTGATGAGCGTCTCGTGTCTTGGGCGGTCCATGACGACGACTTTCAGTTCCGATGGCGTCCTGTCTAAAGCAGAACATGCAGCCTCAATATTCCAATCCGTTGAGGCTTCAAGACTTAGGATGCCATTCAATTCGGGTCCACCTGCAATTTTGTCCATGTAACAATCGGGTGCGTGTAGGAGTGTTCCTCTTGGAGCGGCTGCGAGGACAGCGATTGCATTGGGTGAATCGGTTGCGCAATTGTTTGTACATTCCAAAGGGTCGACAGCAATGTCAATTTGTGGCGCACCATCTACACCTTGAAGACATCCAAGTGGTTCACCAATGTACAACATCGGGGCATCATCTCTTTCGCCTTCACCGATTGCAACTCTCCCATCAAATGGGACTGAATCAAAAACTGCTCGCATTGCTTCTACAGCCGCGCCATCAGCCTTTTTGCGTTCACCTCGCCCACGCCATTTTGCAGCGGCAATGGCCGCTTCTTCACACGCTCGCAGGAAGTAGTCTGCCAACTCAGACGTACTCGTCATGTCATACGCGAGTGCGAGGGGGTTCTCAATCCTGCGCCTCATCCTTACGCTTTTCCAAGACGCGAATTTCACGAATATTCGTACTTGGATACTGTCCACTAGAATCTTTCTCAAGTGACTTGACCATATCCCATGCGCATAGTAATCCAGTAGAGACTCCACAAAGTGCCTCCATTTCCACACCTGTTTTCCAATGTGCGCTAACACTGACAGTACAACGAAGAGAATCCCCTTCCCAATCCCATGTCACTGAACAACCTTCGATTGGAATGATGTGGCAATGCGGGATTGCTCTCGGAGTTTCCTTGACTGCTTGAATTGCCGCAACCATACTCGCCTCGAGAACATCACCTTTTGGGACCAAACCATTGCGGATTGCATCAGCAGAATCAGTAGAAAGTTCGAGGACGCCAGTTGCAATTGCAGATCGTGCAACAATCGGCTTATGACCGATTGGAATAATCGCATCTGTCAACCGAGCCCCTCCTTCCAAAGTGCACCATCGGCGCGCACTTCCTTCTTCCACAGGGGGGCTTGCGCTTTCAGTTCGTCGATGAGCCAAGAACAAGCTTCGAAGCCTTCTCGGCGATGAATACTCGCAACATGGATACAAACAATATCTTCGCCAGGCAGCACAACACCCGTTCGGTGACTCATTGCGATCCCTTCGACACCAAACAGTTCAATTGCTTGAGAAGCGAGTTGGTGTAATACTTCAGGCAATTTTTCAGACCATGCATCAAACTCAAGCCGATGTACTTCCACGCCATCGTCAACACCACGCGTTAAACCGATGAAAGAAACGACACTACCGCATCCATCGAGTTCCATCTTGGAACGTAACGCATCGGATTTGAGTTGCTCTGGTGCATTTTCAATCAAGATCTGTCCCATGAAGGTACCTCCCACTGCCCGTATTTGTCAAACGCAGGCACTGTATCATGAGTATTCCGCACAATCGCCTAAATACTCCAACACGAGGGCCCTTCATGGCCGATGCATTCCGGGAGAAGGCAACGCCGGGAGTAGTCCCAGCGCTTCAATCGGGTCCATCCCATGACCGCCCTATTTTTGATGGCACAATTTTGAATGTCATCGATGACCTGTGTGTGGGTTGTTCTTACTGCTTGATGGCCTGCCAAGACGATGCGTTGATTGTAGAAGGGCTTTGTGAAGTCATCCACGACAACTGTACGGATTGTCTTCGCTGTTTGATGTGGTGTCCCACGGGTGCCTTGGTATACTCTTGAGGCTGAACCCATGACCGAAAAGAAACGTGTCGTTGTCATCGGCAGTGGTATTGGAGGAATGACCTCAGCGGTCAAGTTGGCGCACACTGGGAACTACGATGTTCAAGTTTACGAACGCCTTTCTTTTGCGGGAGGGAGGTTCACCCAACACGATCATGACGGATATGCGGTTCCAACAGGGGCAGTCCACATGGTTCCCCATGGTATGAAAGGACCATTCTCCAAGCTGATTCTAGGCAAGAGAAGCAAGGGTGGATTGGAACTTGGGCGTCATGGAGTTGAGTTCCTTCCATCCATGAAGTTTGCATGTCGTAATGTCGACGGCGTTCACCAGGGTGCGAATAATGCCATGGATATCATGCGTTGGTTCCCATTTCGTGACACGTTGAATTTACCTCGCCTCCTCCTTGCGAGAGCGAAGAAACCTGGAGGTGAGGGTGAAACTCTTGATGGGGATACTTGGATGCGTCAGCGTTTTTCAGATCCCTTTGTCGACTTTCTTGACGCTTTCATTAATTTCGCAGCCAGTGTGCGCTTCTATCAGATGCCAGTATCAACCACAATCCGTATGCTTCAGAATAGTTTCTGGTCAGACCGCCCACACGTTCCCAAAGGTGGTTGTAAATCGGTGATTGACGCCCTTCGGAAAGAACTCAAGCAGCACAATGGCAAACTCAAACTCAGCCATGAGGTCACTGAGATTATCCCTGGCCATGAGGAAGCGGCGACCAAAGGACATCGATTCGCAGTCGGTCTTCGCCGACGTGGCCGCGAAGATGCGACATGGGTTGGTGCGGATGCAATCATTCACAATGGGGGGCATCCAAACTTACTCGATACATTGTCCGATGATTTCCATATTGAACATGAGATTCGAGATCGAATTAACAAAACTCAGGCGGCTGGAGGTATTGGTTTCGTCTTTGGTTTGGACCAAGAAATTCCTCATCAAGATAGTGGAGTCACCATGCTCCCAGGTCTCAGCAGAGTCGGGGGATATGTGATTCCAACCTTCTCCGATCCCTCATTGGCCCCGAAAGGGAAACACATGATGATTACACATCAGTTCGTCCCCAAGTCTGACATCAAAGCAGAGATCAAACGTGGTCGTGAAGAGTTGCATTCAGCTCTGCCGTGGTTGGAAAAACATGGTGAGGAAATCGCCGTTCATTCCTATCACCGAAATTGGCCTTGCAATCGAACACCGCAAGGCGCAGAATTGCCCAGTGATGTGGGTGTTGATGGCATTCGATTGGTCGGGGATGGCGTCAAGGGTCATGGTTGGATGATGATTGAAGGTGTCACGTCAAATGTGCCCGGTGCAGTGAGGGGAATCGAATCATCCCTACGGAACTAATCAGTTCTAGAACAGGTCCTAGCATTGTGGTCTGAGCCTCCACAGATACTACAAGATCGGGATCCCAACATCACCAATCTTCGCATTCTTTTCTCTGCTGCAGTTGGATTGACCGTAGGGCAAGTTCGAAGATTGTGACCGTTTTCTCCACAGGCTGAACAAATCCTAACGCGATCAATTCTTCGCTTCTGCTTGATTTTTCGTTCAGGATGTAGCACTGGACATGTCCGTGAATTGTGACCCACAGTACCACAAGCACCACACACACGTCTCCCATCTTTACGGGGCACCTCCTCGCGTTTTTCTCTGCGTGCGGCACCCATTGGATTCTCGATTGGACACGTTCGTGAATTGTGCCCTTTGTCGCCACAAATTTTGCAGGAACGGGTGAATCGATTCTTGTCTCTAATTATGCGTCGATTGGCAGCATTGGGATTTACTGCTGGACAAGTCCTTACATTGTGTCCTGCTTCACCACAAGAAGTACAGACTCGTCCTGCTTTGGCCACGCAGTCACTTTCACTGTTCGATTTATGATGCTATTGATTTATTGATTATTGTCATTTACTGACGATGCCGTATCGACGGTGGTTTGAAGGATGTTCGCGACATCCCACGTACATGGACAAAGCACTCCTTGAAACTACAGCAGCAGCATTGGTCGCTCCAGGCAAGGGAATTCTCGCAGCAGATGAGAGCAATGGGACGATGACAAAGCGCCTTGAAGGCGTGGGCATTGAATCCAGTGAAGAAGCACGACGTGCATATCGTGCCAATCTTTTCGCCACTGCAGGTTGTGAATCGGCTGTAAGCGGTGTTATTCTCTACGATGAGACGATTCGACAGACAATGGATGATGGCACACCCATCCCTGAATATCTAAATTCACGTGGAATTTTCCCAGGGATCAAAGTAGATACTGGTACGGTGGAAATGAGTGATTGTCCCGGTGAGGTGGTGACCAAAGGCATTGATGCTGAACCCGAGAATGGTTGGTCCAATCTCGATACGCGTTGTAAAGAGTATTTCGAAATGGGTGCTCGCTTCGCCAAGTGGCGTGCAGTAATCAAAATAGA
>CATISE010000032.1 GCA_949538655.1 Marine Group II euryarchaeote MED-G33
GTGACCAACGATGGTGCGAAGATTGTCGCCGAGTTGATGGTCAAACATCCAGCTGCCAAGATGTTCGTGGCCATGGCTGAATCACAGGAAAATTCCTGTGGTGACGGCGTGACTGGTACACTATTACTGAGCGCTGAACTACTGCTCGAAGCAGGACGCCTATTGCAAAAGGGACTACATCCACTTACCATAATCGAGGGCTACACCCAAGCAAACCAAATTTCTCAACAAACAATTTCCACTCAGGCGAATGAATCCAACCCGCAAGCACTCCAAGAAGTCGCAAGAACATCGTTAACAGGTAAAGGGGCGGAAGGCGCCGCTCCGATTCTGTCAGACATGATTGTCCAAGCACTACAAACCGTTGACGCAGACCCAGATTTCGTCACCATGCACAAGACAAACAAGGGCTCTCTTTCCGATTCTAAGTTACTCAATGGAATTGTGGTTCGCCGCAGAATCTTATTGGATTCATTGCCCACAAAGATCGAGGGCGCAAAAGTCGCTACAATCAATGGCGACATCGCACCACGTAAGCAGATCCGAAGTGCTGAAATTGAAATTGAAGACGCTGAACAGTTGGATGCATTCTTGGCGGCAGAAGAGGCGACACGCGATGGGCTAGCAGAATCTCTGTTGAAATCTGGCGCGAACACATTCCTTTGTTCGGGAACTGTTGACAAAGGCCTCCTTCATCGATTGATGCGTGCGGGCTGTTTTGTCGCAGGCGAATTTGATGACAGCGAATTGACAAACGCCTCACTGGCCACAGGTTCTAGAATAATCGAACATCTCGCTGACATCTCGGAAGAAGATATCGGAGTAGCAGGACGTTTGGTCACAGAACGCCGGGCTGCAACAGATCAGGTTGAAGACATGATTCGATTGGAATCGTGTCCCGATCCTAACGTGGTTACTTGCGAAATCGGTGGCGCAAATAATCTCGCGGCAGAAGAAGCAATTCGCGCAACCCATGACGCCCTCAGGTCCACCGGATTGGCAATGCGCTCCAATCAATTGATCCATGGAGGTGGTGCGACGCACATGGCCTGCGCCCTGGCAATCCGTGAAGCCGCAGAACATGAGGCTGGCCGCAATAGATTGGCGATGGAAGCATTCGCAAGAGCACTGGAAATTATCCCCAGCACCCTTGCTCTAAACGCGGGCACAGATGCATTAGACCGTATTCTTGAACTCCGTGCTGCACACCGAAACGGTGAGGGCGATGCAGGCATTACCGCTGCTGGCAAGGTCGGAAAAACCGGTGCCAAAGAGGCCGCAGCTTGTCTAGAATCTGCATTCAATTCAGCCACAGAAACCTGCGCCAGCATGCTTCGAATCGATCAAGTGGTCTCGGCAAGAGGCGACTGACCCACCATCGGGTTCAAAGGCGGCCATACATTCGCTGCCTAACGGGTTCTACAGATGGTTGACCGTGACCAGCCAACCCTCACCACATCGGTGCCGGGTAAAACAGGCAACAATTCTCCTCGCGCACTCATCTCAGTATACGATAAAACCGGCGTGACTGCATTTGCAACCACACTGACCGCGATGGGGTGGCAAATTCTCTCAACAGGAGGGACTGCACGCTTACTTCGAGAAAACGGTCTAGAAGTCATCGACGTGACTGACGTAACGGGCCACCCTGAGGTATTTGATGGCCGTGTCAAAACCCTCCATCCTGCAATTCATGCTGCGATCTTAGCACGTGGTGACAATTCGGAAGATATGGCAACACTCGAGGAATTGGGGTATCCACGAATTGATTTGGTTGCAGTCAATCTCTATCCATTTGAAGAGGTAGCAGCTCAAAACCCACCCGTTAGTGAATCACAACTCATAGAGATGATTGACATTGGAGGCCCCACACTGGTTCGTGCCTCCGCAAAGTCACACTCCGACGTTTTAATCGTGACCAACCCTGATGATTACGGAACTCTTCTCGAAACACTTCAGGAAGCGAACGGAGATCCGAGTGCAGTTGATTTGGCAACACGTCAGCGATTGGCACTGACCGCTTACCAACGTACAGCTGCTTACGACGTCGCATTGGCGAACACATTGGCCACTCGCCTAGAGTCATTGGAAGAAGAAGCCGAAGAAATCTTACCTGAAAAATTGCTCATTTCTGGTGGAGTCCGAAATCCACTCCGATATGGCGAAAACCCTCACCAACCCGCAGCATTTTACCCAGCGAACACAGTCGGTGAAGTGCCTAGCGGTCTGGCCGCTGCCAAACAACATGGTGGCAAAGGATTGTCATTCAATAACTATCTCGATTTAGATGCAGCACTACGATTTTGTCGTTCACACATAGGTCCTGAATGGGCCAATTGGCCGCATTGCTGTGTAATCATCAAACACACAAATGCGTGTGGCGTGGCGATTTCAACCGATCAGGTTGCAGCCTGGGATGACGCTTTAGCCAGCGACCCCGAATCTGCCTTCGGCTGTGTAATCGCATTCAACACACCTGTCACGACGGCCACAGCCAAACGAATAGGAGCCCACTTTGTTGAGTGTATTATCGCACCAGATTACGAAGAAGAAGCTCTCGAGATTCTCTCTGAAAAGAAGAATCGCAGAATGCTCACCCTTGGAAACATGGCTCCGCTGGATATGTGCACCCAATTCCGCCAAATCGATGGAGGGTGGTTGGCGCAAACCGAAGGCGCCCCAGTCATCGATTGGTCCGAGGTACGTTGCGTAACGAAAGCTGAAGCGGATTCAACCCAGATTGATCTTGCACGATTTGGTGTTGCAGTGTGCGCGCAAGTCAAGAGCAATTGTGTAATTTTTATCCAACCTACAGATACAGGGTTCGCAACCGTTGGCATTGGCCCCGGGCAAACCAGCCGAGTTGAAGCGGTCCGAATCGCCGCACGCCGTGCAGGTGAACGTGCCAAGGACGCGATGATGGTCTCAGATGCATTTTTCCCATTCAGGGATGGAATCGATACCAGCCATGAGATGGGAATCGCCGCAGTCGTTCAACCAGGGGGCAGTATTCGAGATCAAGAAGTCATTGATGCTGCAGATGAACACGGTATGACGATGTTATTCACAGGTACCAGATTATTCAGACATTAGTGATTGAAATGAATTGGAAAAACATGCTAGTTTCGGGCGCCATTACTGGAGCGTTATTGGCGGTATTCATCATCGTTGCATTCGTCCTTTCAGAAATTGATCCTGGATCATTTGCAGGACTCTGTGGTGGATTTTTTCTCTTGACTGCAGTTTCCGCAGCGCTTGCGAATCAAATATCGAAACGAGCAGGATGGCCAGAAACGGACCTAAAAATTCTGATCCCTGTGGGATTCCTTACATCGATTATACCCATATTTGGTGCCACACTTGGGCTACCCAACAGCAGTCTGATTTCGCTGACCACTCTGGTCCTCCTCGGAGCGGTTGGAGGAATTTTTTGGAGCCTGCCATTCGCAGGATGGAATTATTTCAGGTCCAGAGACTAATTTGAAGGGCCAGTTGCAAGGCCCCTATCCCTGAATTACTCGATTTCTCCACTGACCCCTTCAAGTAGCCCGGCGCGCGCGCCCGATGTGGGGATCTGAAGGATGGACGTCAGTTTCTTTGATTTGGGCGTCGACCCCGCACTTGTTCGAACTCTTGAGGAACAAGGAATCACAGAACCCTTCGAGGTTCAAAGAGAAGCCATTCCAGATTCAATGCTTGGCAACGACATTTGTTGCCGCGCTCCAACGGGTTCGGGAAAAACACTAGCCTTCGGACTCCCTTTGATTTCCAGAACACCTCGTGCCGATCCTGAATTTCCAACCGCTCTTATTTTGTCCCCGACCAGAGAGCTGGCCGAACAAATTTGCAAGGTCCTAACACCACTCGCCTCCACCTTTGATTTGGAGGTTCTAGCCATCTATGGTGGAGTACCATATGGGAGACAGCGAAAGGCCCTATCTCGCGGAGTCGACATCGTTGTCGCTTGCCCGGGGCGCCTCCTCGATTTGCTCGATCACGGGGCCCTCAGTTTGGAGGATGTCGGAGCGGTAGTACTCGATGAAGCCGATCGCATGGCCGATATGGGATTCATGGAACCGGTCTGTGATATTCTTGATCGATGTGCACCGAACCGTCAAACAGTTTTATTCAGTGCAACCCTCGACGATGAAGTTGGCGATTTAGTCGATAAATATCTCAATGACCCAATCACCATCGAGGTAGGGCCAAAAGAAGTCAGCATGGATAGCATGGAGCATTTCTTTTGGTTGATGAAGAATTCAATGAAACCAGGTATCGCCTCCGAAGCGATCAGGAAATGTGGACGAACGGTTGTATTCTGTCGTACGCGCAGAGGCGTGGATCGGGTTGGCGATGAATTGGTTGAGGAAGGCATCAGCGTCGCCACTTTACACGGAGGCCTCGACCAAAAGAAACGAGATCGTGCGATGGCGAAATTTGTCGAAGGGCGATGTATGGCCCTCATCGCAACAGATGTCGCAGCACGAGGTATCGACGTTGAAGGAATCAATTGTGTAATCCACTATGACCCTCCTGAAAACGGCAAGGCGTACAAACATCGTAGTGGTCGAACAGCCCGAGCAGGAACATCCGGTACAGTGCTTTCGTTCGTTCAGAACCCACAGCGAAAAATGTGCAGTAATATACAGAAAGATGTGGGGATCTTTGTCAAATTCACCCCACCCGATTTCAACCACCTCCCGAAGTATGATGTCCAATACATTCCACCACCCCGAAAGGACAAGCCACGAAAACCAAAGCGTGATGCTCGTAGGGCTAGATTTCACAATAAACCAAACCGACGACAAAACGATCGTCGATCAAAACGTGGTGCAAATCCACGCGGCGGGCGCCCAACAGGAAAGCGCCACCATCCCCGCCGAAAGCGTAAGTGATTGAATCACTTATGCGGTTGAATAACCAATCTCTACTTCATCACCATCTGTGCTCATGATGTAAATCGATTGTAAATTTATTCCATTTTCAGCAAGACCTCGTGTGAATGCACCCAATGAACCAGGCTCATGGCTCAACGTCGCAGTGTACAAATCCCTCATAGAGAATTCAACACCCAATAATTCCAGAGCAGTAACGGTTGAATCCGCATCATCTGTCACTATCGCTGCAATCGCCGAAGAACTTGCAAGCCCTGCTCCTGCAATGATATTGATTCCAGCATCGCCAATGGCCTCACAACATTCAGCCATGGAGCCTGGTCGATCTTCGAGAGTGATTAGAAATTCGTGCATGAACCTTTGAACAAACAATTGGCTTTCAATATACCGAATACAGTAATGTCTTATTCACGAGTTTGGACCTTGGCATAGATCCACCAAAC
>CATISE010000033.1 GCA_949538655.1 Marine Group II euryarchaeote MED-G33
CTATTTCCAACGGGGATGTTGGGACGTGGCCGGGGAAAGATGAATTAGGGGCGCACCTCTCAACACATCATGGCAATGGCACAGCGCGGTTCATTCATGATGGGTCTTTTCTCGATTACTCAGATTTTAATGGCAATCAAACTGATGGGTGATTTTGAATCCTGGTTGACCACATTGCTTGGTGCATCGGGTGCGGCTTGTGTGATGGTTGCAATTGTGTTGTTTAGACAAGAACAGCGCGATTTGCTACTCAATCCACTCAAGGATATCCAAAGAGAAGTGCATCCGGACCAAATCGCAAAACAAGGAAGAGGGGTTTGGTATGGTGTCATTTTCTGGGCGATTGCAATGTTTTACGGTCTATCCATTTGAGGCCAGGAAATGATAGACGACGGCCATGAGGACTTGTTTGGTGGCGTTTGGCCTTTTGTCAAGCGAGCATTATTCCTGTTTGTACCATTTTGGGTAGGTCTGATTGTCTGGTATGCTGGAGTCGACTATATCGACAAAAATATTCTATTATTTATCACAACAATTTCTGCTGGGCTCACATTTCCTGCAATCCAAGTTTTTGAAAAACTGAACTTAAAGCGGAAATCAGAATCTGATTCTAATTAGGATAACGTCATTAAGTGAGAGATTGAGGGGCATTTGGAGCAGTTGCTATGGGGATTGTAGACTGGGTAGCAGATATTGTCGGAATTACCGCGCCTTCCACTCTTGAAATGATTTTCATGATGTGTGCTTTCCTTGGCACAGCCTTCTTCCTCATCTTGATGGCCATGATGATGCTCGGTGACATATTGGGTGGCGTTTTCGATTCTGTTTTTGATACAGATATGAGCATGGATTCCGATCTTTCCTTTGAGTTGTTCAGTATTCAAGGATTGGCTGCAGCGACCATGATGTTTGGTTACGTTGGAATGTTTACTCTTTCCGCAACCGATACCGAAGTCTTCGCAGTAATCGCCGGTGGAATGGCGGCCGCAGCATCGATGTATGGTGTAGGGATGATGCTTAAGGGAATTAATAGTCTACAAGCAGATGGCACAATGAAATATGAAGATGCTATTGGGGAGCGTGGACAAGTGTATTCTCGAATCCGTCCAGGTGAATCTGGAGAGGTTCAGGTGTCCGTTGATGGCACCCTTCGAACCCTTACAGCCCGCGCCAAAGACAAGACTCTCCATCTTCCAACTGGAGAATTTATTCGAGTCCTCGATTTCATTGGTTCAACCTTGATTATTGAACCTCTAGACATTGAAGAAGAAACAGAAGAGGAGTAGTGAAAAAAATGGCAGATGCAGGTTTTTGGGGAGTAATGACAATATTCGGTCTCGGTGCAGTGTTAGCATTCATGTTTATCATGGTTGTAACACGATACAAGCGCTGTGCATCCGACGAGATCCTGGTCGTTTATGGACGCGTTAGAGGCGGTCGTGCCTCACGTTGTATCCATGGTGGTGCAACAATGGTGTGGCCATTGATTCAGGATTACAAGAAAC
>CATISE010000034.1 GCA_949538655.1 Marine Group II euryarchaeote MED-G33
CACATCTTCACCAGTGATATGAAGCGTATTCTTTCCTTCAGGTAGAGTACTCAAATCAAGTGACCAAGACCAATTTGATTCATCCCAAAGTCCTGTTGCAAGGGCCAAAGGAGTCGAGGAGGGAGCACCCCCTCCTGAACCAGCGTGCCAAAGCACGGTGAGCAAATCATCCACAATGGTGTGAGTGAACATCGGTTTGGAGGTATCTGGTACTCGAACAATACTATTCTCAACATCACCACAATAGCCACGATACGGTTCAGATGGGTCGAAAATCCAATTGTCATCAACAACCAATTTGTAACAATACATTCCAGGATCTATTTCTAGGGAAGCACTCCATTGTCCATTGTTTTCAGATAAATTGGTGCGCTCAGTCCAATCATCCCATTCACCAGAAACTTGGACCGATGTTGCTGTTCCAGACCAAGAAAATTCAGTTGTTGTAGAACGTTGGCGTATGGGGTCACTATCTGCAGATGCGAACATTGGCAAGGTCGCTGCAAGGAGCAAAATCACCAACAGTATCGCCTTGCGCATGACCCTCACTCCCTTGGGAAGAGGCTGTTTGCAGTCTCAACTATTTCGTCTATGTGTTTACACAGAAATCCCTTGACAAAATCATTCGCAGGATGATTGTAAACGTCCAATGGCGCGCCATGTTGTTGCAATTCACCACCATCTAAAATGGCGATACGGTCAGCCAATGTCATCGCTTCAATCTGGTCATGCGTGACGTAGATTGTTGTGGTCCCAAGCGTCTCATGAAGACGACGAATCTCAGCCCGCATCTGATGTCTCAATTCCGCATCCAAATTTGAAAGTGGTTCATCCATTAGCAGTACTTTCGGTTGCCGAATGAGCGCTCTACCTAGAGCAACACGTTGGCGCTGTCCACCCGAGAGTTGCTTTGGTTTCTTGTCGAGTTGGTCCTCTAGCTCCATCAATTTTGCAGTCTCTTGAACCCGTTTGACAATCTCTTGGTCAGACAGTCGCTCTTCCCCTTTGGCCATGCGCAGACCGAATGACAGATTCTCAGCAATCGACATGTGTGGATAGAGTGCATACGATTGGAAAACCATGCCCAAACCACGTGCCCCAGGTGGCAAATCGTTTACTTTGGCACCATCGATCATGATGTTGCCTTCACTGATGTCTTCAAGACCAGCTAGCATACGCAATGTCGTTGATTTCCCACAACCACTCGGACCGAGGAGAACGAGGAATTCCCCATCGGCCACCTCAAGATTGAGGGCCTTGACCGCCTCAAATCCGTTCTCGTATCGTTTTGTTACACTTTCATATCGTACTTCGACCATTGTATCACCCTTTGACGCTCCCTGCGCTGAGACCTTGAATCAGGAATTTCTGGAAAACGATGAACAGAATCACCACTGGAATGCTGACGAGGAGAGAGGCTGCTGCGAAATCACCCCATGCTTGACCTGTGGATGAAATCAGACTGGCCAATCCTACAGGAAGCGTGTACATGTCATTGGATGTATTGAATGTCAATGCCAGAAGGTATTCGTTCCATGCCGCCAAGAAACTGAACAATGCCGTTACGGCTACAGCCGGAAGCGAAAGCGGCAAGATTACTTTCCAGAATACCTGGAATTGATTACACCCATCTAGGAGTGCTGCCTCTTCGAGTTCTCTGGGCACGGTGTCGAAGAAACCTTTCAGCATCCACACACAGAGTGGCAGTGCTGTCACAGAATAAGCAAGGATGAGACCGAGGCTGGTATTGAGTAAACCGAGCGATTTCATTACCATGAAGTAGGGGACAAGAATGATGATTCCAGGGAACATTTGCACTAGTAAAAAGGCGAACATCGATCCTTCACGGCCCGAGAAGCGGAATCGGCTGAAAGCATAGGCGGCGGGAACTGCTAGTACGAGTCCCATCAGAGTTGTACCAAGACTGACAATCAAGGAATTGCGCATCCATATCCAGAAACTTGAATCTCCACTGAGCATCTTTGAGAAATGTTCCCCTGTCCAGTCGGAAATTCCCATGTCACCTCCAAGGATATTCCCTGGTGACATTGCGACATCAAGAATCCACAATACGGGAATGAGGACAAGCATGACTGCATGGATCAACAAAATGTGAGAACCCATCTCCCCCAAACGCGGTGCTATGCGCTTATTTCTGGACAAACCATCCTCTGCGCCACGCGCCGATAACAATCCTTTGGCCCATGCTGAAATCACAGGTGAAGAAAGCCACCATAGAGCGAGAGATGCCGGTCCGACCAACCACAGTGTAGACCACAGATCAATGGGCATTCTCATTCCAGCCGCATAGTGTATGATTCCAATGATCAAGACGAGGCCGGCTTTGCCCATGGCCACATCTCGTTTCCAAACTTGCTGACCGTCCGGCAGAACCAACCAGAGCACGAACAACGCGAGTGCACCCAGCAATGCGAGTTGGAAGGACAAGGAATCTCCACGTACCCATTCGATGCTTGAAAGCAATAAATTCATCCCAACTGCAACAGGTAACCATAGTCGTAGAGTGACGATTTCTTGTGGTACATACCACTGTTGTGAAAGTGACTTCAAGCGCTCGCCTCCGTCGCATTGGTTCGTTTCATGTACACCCAAGAAAAGGCCACGAGCATGAGGAAGATGACAACGGACCAAGCCGCAGCCACGCCATAGGCACCATCACGGAAGGCGACATCGTAGACGTATGTGATCAGAATATCGGTTTCACCGGGTTCACCAAATCGTAGATTGGGACCCCCATCTGTCATCAAATAAATCACATTGAACATATTGAATGTCCAAATGAATCCAAGAAGACTCAATGGGACTATTGCACTCTTAAGATTTGGAAGCGTGAGGTGTTTGAATTGATTCCAATGACTGATACCATCAACATCTGCCGCCTCGTACATGTCGCGAGGTAACGCCTGAATTGCCCCACTCAGCGACATCATCATGAATGGAACACCCAACCAAATATTCACAAGAATGACCAACGTTTTCGCCCCAGACGGATCTGCAAGCATCTCAAAATCAGTCCCCAATACTGAATCAATGAGGCCCTCTGGTTGCAACATCCCTTTCCAAACGAGGACTGAAATGTATGACGGAATTGCCCATGGAAGGAGGAGAGCGGTACGATATGCAGTCCTACCTCGTACGTGTGGGTTGTCAAGCACTAGGGCCAATCCCAGACCGATTCCAACGTGTGCAACTACATTTGTCACCGTCCAAATGAGTGTGAACAGTGTCACTCGAAGGAATCCTGATGATGAAAGAACGGTGACAAAATTCTCGATTCCGACCCATGTATTTTCACCCAGATGACTTTGATCAGCATCGGTAAAAGACAGCCAAATCCCATAGAACACAGGATAGAATGTCAATACGGCTAACGCGATTAATGCAGGGGCGATGTAGGCGTGAGCGAGTTTGCCCCGGTGTCGACCCGCTCGTGCATCTCTCCATCGTAAAGTGGCCAAAACTGCAACCAAAGAAACGAAGATTGAGCCGATTGCAAATAGAATTGGACTTGTATTGGCGGGGGGTGGGAGAATGTCACCAATCGATGTCGATGCATTCATGGTGAAATGGAGTGTAGGTTCAGCATCCCCCCCATAATCCACGTAGACCTGAATATGGTGTATTTGATTTGGAATCATTCCAGTCAGAACACAAGTCCAATTCTCAGCAGATTGAGGGACGATTGGGACTTCATCTATTCGTTGTAAATCAATCCCTGTTGATGTGCAGGTATCGTATCCTGCACCCTCGATTCCCACACCGTCGACCAAGAGGAAAGAATGGGAAATGTTGTCCACGAAGACATGGTATGAAACTGCCATCGAATCAACCGGAACGGTGAGAGGAATTGTCCTGTAACCAGGTGACAATGGAAATGGTTCTGAGGTCGATTGTGAAGATAGTAGATTATTCATCTCTGTATTGGCACCGTCAAGCGCTTCCTGTGCACTTGCACTACCACTGTGTACTTGTTCAAATGCAGTTCCAAGGGGGCCATAAACAATCGACATGGCCCGTGTAGTGGGAGCTGGTGTGGCAACTTCGGCTTGTGCGAGGAATCCGGATAGAACTGGATCTGCTTGAACATCTGGATCTGCAACGGTTTCTACAGCTGTTGGCATTGTCATCGTATCGAGAGCGAACATCTTCTGAACTGAAGGAGATGAGAGAAACAACGCCAAATCAGCAGATGCGATTTTCTGTTCACTTTGTTTGGAAACCGACCAACCCTTGTAAGTGACCAATGGTGACGAGCGCAGCCCAGTTTCTTCGATGATTGGAAGGAGAGTCTGTCCAACGTCGAGGCGACCGGCCTCATATGTGGCCCAATTCCAAGGGCCATCGACAATCATGGCCGCTTCGGATTGAATGAATTGAGATTCCATGGTTTCGCCGACGGTACCCGTACGAACAACACCATGCACTTGCTCTAGCGAAAGATACCACTCCAATGCTTGAGCGCTTCCGTTGGATCCAAGATTGGGGTTTCCAGAGTTATCAAAAAGCCCGCCACCGAATCCAGTCTGGAATGGAAACCACCAGTAAGCAACTTTGGTGGGCACTGCCAGACCATACACATCCCCTTGAGTGAGGTTTTGAGCCGCTGAGATCAGATCGTTTTGTGTCCAATTTGAATTTGGATAAGCGATTCCCTCCGCATCAAATAGTGCACGATTGTATAGTAATGAAAGGCAATCCTGACTGGCGGGAATACCATACAAAGCATCGCCGTATCGCATTGACTGTAACGCCTTACCATCAAAAATCGCTCGTTCGGATGGAGTCAAGTGAGGACGGAGGTCTTCCAGCAGAGGATAGCCATCGACTCTAACTTCCCCAATTTCACCCAATTGGTCGCTGGATAGACGAACGAGATCTGGTGCCTCTCCACCTTGGGCTGCGGTGAGATACAACTGATCAATATCTCCAAATGGTACTCCTGTGACTTCCACTTTGATCGCAGAATTAAGTGACTCAAATTGGGAAATTGCATCAAGGAATGTAGCCTCTTCTTGACTCTCGGCAGCAAACGAATGCCACACCTCTAGTGTGACATCTGATTCTTCTTCACCCGCAGCTATTGCTGAGGGTAATAGTAGAATGAACGCGAAGAATAGAGGGACAAAGCGTCTATCCATTGACATCTGACGTAACCAACTCGCCTTTCACTCATTCCCCGCCTATGGCGGGGAATGACTCACCTTCGAATATATGTGGCCACAGCAGCCGACAATCTTTCTCTTGCACATGAGGGACACCTGCTTCAGCAAATCCATCGATGGCAATTTGTTTCTGCCCATTGAATCCAATGAAACCCGAACCTGGAATTCGCATACTCATGTCTGTATGATTATCCCCAATACTGACGATTTCAGAGGGTTTGAGATTATTGATTCGGGCGAACTTTTCGACCATCGCATCCTTGTGATGTGCAGGAACTCGAACCTCTCCATCGTCGAGTAAATACCCATTTTCATCATACTGGAAGCCATTTGAAACCCAATCATCGACATTCAACATCTTTGCAATGGAGCCGATGAGAAGATCAACACCAGCACTGACAATCGCAACGATGACCCCACGCGCTTGGAGTGCATCGATTAATTCTCGAGCACCAGTCATCAATTTGACGCCTTGATAGCAGCGCATCAGTTCATCTCGATGGATTTCAGGTTGTACGCTTTTCCACAGACCGATATCGTCAGCCATGAATTCTGCATCACTGACTTCACCACGAAGGAAGCGATCCAGCATTTCCCCACTATTTGTTCCGAAATGCTCGTGGATAATTCTCCAAGAAGAAATGGTATCCACCAAAACACCATCACAATCGAAACAAACGGCCTTAATGGACATAGAATCACCAGTATTACCGACGAACGGGTATCTGGTCAAGAAGTAATGGGAGTAAGGACCCCACTCCGCCGAAGCGGAGTGGGGGCTCAGAGGGGGCGCCTTTTGGCGCCCCCTCTGCCACCGTCGGGTGGCCCCTGTTGTTATCTCTCATCGAGCTCAGTAGGTCGCCTTCATGCTTGGCGGGTTGTACTGTGCTGCGAACGTCATCAGGATGACTGCTGTACCACCATCTGGTGCATACTGCAGTGTAACCTGTGCGTTGTCGATGACTTCACCGGACGCTGGATCGACCATCTTGATTCGAACCTCATCATTGGCTCCGAACCCTGCGGAACAATCCACGTTACAGTTGATGTTATCCTTGTAGGTAACCAATTCGTCGCTGGTGCTTGGAGAGAATCCATACACACCATTAGGGTTGGCTAGACTTGTGCGATGATTTTGCACGGTTCCAGCGTCATCTGTCCACTGAACGACTACATACACTGCCTGAGCAGCGAGTTCGTTGTCGTGGCTGACTACATTGATGTTCCAATACATGTTGCTTCCATCAGAGATTTCTGCTTCCGAATCGAAGGTCAAACGAGGTGTTGCCTTTCCGCCTGCATCCGATGCTAGGCTCTGAGCCCAGACATAGATTACACCGGACAGGACCACAGTGATCGCAACAAGTAGAATCGTTGCGATCACTGGGCTAACTGCCTCATCATCACCAGATAGGGTCTTCTCCATGACTTCCTCTTCATCGTCCTCTCGGCGAGAGTTCATGAGGAGGGCACCAACGAAGGCACCAACCAGACTCACTGCCACAATACCAGGTGCGAAGCTTGCAACCGAAGTTGCTGGGCGTAGGCGCACCATTTGTGGTAGTTCCTCATTGGTGAGGTTGTTATTGTCCCAGTTCAACTCTTCAAGCGCTGGTCGGCGGATCGAGTTGTCGATGTAATCATCCGTGTGCGGGTTGATTGTTCGCACTTCTAGGAACGCTCGAACTTCCTCTGTTGGGTTGTTCAGAGTAACATATCCTGTGACTTCAACAGATTCGCCAACACCAGGCACTTCACCTGCAGCCCAGGACAATGTGACCTGGTCTTGGATTAGTGTTGGGTTGTCATCTGCATAGAAGCGCACCTGCACATCGTGTCCGTAGTTGTACAGACTTGGGTCATCTCCAGAGTTGGTCATGACCATCTTGACTGGCACACGAGTTCCCGGTAGGACCGCGTTAATGTTTTGCCAGTTGAAGCCATCACCGTTGTATGCCTCATCGAAGTGATAATCTGGTCGTGCTTCCTGAGTATTGATCACTCGGATGTAGAGCGTCTCACGGATACTTCTCTGCTCGTAGACACCGGATGCGCTCTGTGCGTAGTCGATGTGATCTGGAGCATCAAGCGTATCATGCATCCAGAGATAGACTGTGCAGTAAACACCGCTTGCAGGCTGCATCTGGTGGATACCACCATCTGCAACACCGTCATTGTCAGCGTCTTGCAAGAAGTCAATCTCCGAGGTTGGAGCATCGGTTGCTGCATCGTCAATCAGGTCAATCGCTAGAGTGTCTGCATCGTTGTCCACTGTGATTGAGAAGTAGTTCTCATATACACACAGCGAGGTTTCTTCAATAGACCAAGTCAACTCATCGACAGGGTGGTCATTGTCAGCCATCAGACGACTTAGATCCCAAGTCAAGTTGTTGGAGTCCTCATCGTCTTCCATAACGTCCCAGTACCAGTCAAGTTGCATCGAACCGTTTGCGGTCTCAACGAATTGATTCGCGTTGGTGTCGAAGTCCTTGATCTGAGGCTGGTCGTTGACGGGGTTCACAATGAAGTTCACCGTAACATCAGTTGCCTGTGCGTTTGCGTTTGCGTTATCAGTCAGACTGAGAACGATGTCACAGTTTCCACCAGCTTCGTTGAGAGTATTCTCTGCAATCGTTAGCACGTTGGTCGCAATTCCGGAGTCGAATGGAACACAAGTGCCCTCATCCTCTGTCCAGGTGTAGACCTGTGGTACTGCCTCATTGTTCCAATCTGTCTGCGACTGCTCGTTTGCCATATCGACAATGTACGAGCGTGTTGCATTCGATGTGTCACCGAGTTCCTTGGTGATGAGACCGTTGAAGTTCTCATCGTGGACGTTCAGGTTACCGTCACCGTCATCGTAGAAGACAGGCATGCAATCGAAGCGGTTTGTGTTACAGATCACTGGTGCGTCGTTGACGTTCCAGATACCTACTTCCATTGTCTGCGTTGCACTTAGACCGTGGCTGTCAGTGACCGTCAGTTGTAGACGGTGGCCACCGAACTGGTTCTCGAGCGTATCGATTCCGAGTGTCTGGCCTGTCAGCGTGTAGTCATACGGTGTCGGGTAAGCGTGAGAGTTCGTCGAAGCGTCTGTCACAGTCCACGATAGATCACCGGATGCATCCTGATAGTCACTGCCCTTATCGGTTAGCGAAATCGTATGCGATCCCGTATCTTCATCGTATGATACATCCACCAAGTTCTCGATAATCGGCTTGGCACGCATGATATCGATTGTGATATCTTGGTTCGTCGTCATCACCAGTGGTGCGACGGAGTCGTCCCAATCCCAGTAGTCGCCTTCCGCGTTGCGGACCTTGACCAGAATCTGGTATGCGTGTGGGTTACCTGGAGCGGTTCCTGTGCCAACGTAGCTTCGTAGTAGCAACAGGTGGTCATCCAGTAGTCCGTCAGCGAGGTCGCCTCCAGTTAGGTGGAAGTTGCCGAACTGACCGAAGGTCTGACCCGCGGTTGTTGAACCGTTGAAAGGCTGTTCTGGGAACACACCTGCAACTTGTCCATCCTGACCGAATGGAGAGTCCCACTGAACCATAGCGATCCAGCGAACATCCTCAGTTGGGTTGCCTAGGCAGGACCATGGAACACGGAACTCGCTCACTGGAGTGGTCGTGTATGGGTTGCCGACGAAGATGTACGACGTAATCTGCGGACAGCTCGCTGTGACATCGACCCAGGCGCCTGTTGGCATAACCTTGCGTAGACCCCAGTTGTTGAGATCCTCCATCCACAGCATGTAATCTGCCTTGATTGGCAGAGTGTGCTGTGAGTGCCAGTTGTATCCTGTAGACGAACCACCTGGAGCTGTGTCCATGTAGAACAGACCATCAGTCGTTACGAAGGTTGGACCCACGAGTGACATGAACATGTAGTTCGAATCCCATGTGACACGTAGATGTGCTCCAGTGGTTGCGTTAACTGCTACCATACCGGGCATCATATCGTCTGCATCGTTCAGAAGGTTGGAACCGAGCCAATCCCAGAGGATACCATCAACGGTGATGGTTCGACCGGGGCTGCTTCGCCACGATGGGCTAACATATTCAGCACGACCACCAGGCACAGCAATTTGCTCACCTGTGTTGAGGTTCGTTGCCATGGCTAGGCTACGGATGTATAGTCCAACATCAGATGCTGGCTGTCCCATGTGTAGAACGGTCAAGTCTAGGAGGTTACCCTCGTGGACAATCGCGTCTGAATCGACAGTCAACTTGCTTGGCATGAATGGACTGATCATCGAACCGTTGTTGAGAACACCGTTACCGATGCTGGTCACAGTTGAGAACGGACCTGCATTGATTTGTGTTGCAACTCCACCACAACTACCCATGTTGCTGGCGATGTAAGCCGGGTCGGTCGAGTAGCATGAGAATGCTGTCTCCCAAGCGACTGGAACGTCACCATAT
This sequence comes from Marine Group II euryarchaeote MED-G33, assembly GCA_949538655.1. Taxonomy (GTDB): domain Archaea; phylum Thermoplasmatota; class Poseidoniia; order Poseidoniales; family Thalassarchaeaceae; genus MGIIb-P. The sequence goes on from CATISE010000034.1 coordinate 9,611, forward strand.
ACTGGGTGGTTGAAGATACCAGACATGTTCTCAATGGAACCAGAGGCTCCACCGATTGCCTTCAGAACAGTGTGACCCATTCCAACACCGCCATTCCAGCGGAAGCTTTCGTGGCCGTCTGCAAGAACACCAATCGCTGCATTGACCGAAAGTCCGGTCATGTCGAGGTCATGGTTACCGCTGCTGGTTACAACATCGAGACCTACACCGTAGGTTCCGTTGGCTGCAACTGTTGCACCGTTCGTTGAGACATCTACGTTAGTCACTTCAACAGCTGTTGAGTCACCAAGGATTGTGGTTCCGGATGCCATGTGCAGGTCGCCGCCTTCCATGGCAAGACCCAGACCGTATCCAGAGACTACAACACCGTTCA
>CATISE010000035.1 GCA_949538655.1 Marine Group II euryarchaeote MED-G33
GAAGGTTTCAAACTCAATCTTTGGATGATTTACCGCGCGGTCATACATGACTTTGGAAGCACGGAAAACATCTCTTCGGTGGACCAAAGTTACCTTTGAAGCGAATCGCGTCAAGAAGGTGGCCTCTTCCATTGCGGAATCGCCACCACCAACAACAATGATTTCCTCGTCTTTGAAAAATGCCCCATCACAGGTAGCACATGTCGAAATACCTCTGCCTTTCTGTTCATCTTCCCCTTCAGCACCCAACCAAATCGCTTCAGCACCTGTACAAATGATGATTGCATTGGCAAAGAACTCCTCTCCTTCGGTCTCAACTTTGAACGGTTGAGAACTGAAATCAACACTGCCAACATTGCGATCTTGAACTTCGAGACCAAAGCGTTCAGCTTGTGCTCGCAAGTCCATCATCATCTCTGGCCCTCCTATTCCTTCAGGATAACCAGGGAAATTTTCGATATCACTCGTGAGCATTAGTTGTCCACCAGACATGTATCCTGCAAACATCAGAGGATTCAGCATGGCACGTGCAGTATAGAGTCCTGCTGTGTATCCAGCAGGCCCCGAACCGATGATTATGACATTGCGTACATCTTCGCCCATAATTCATCGGCGTCCACGACAACTCTTCAATATTGACTGTGAAGCCTCAAGCGTCCTCAAACAGAAACCCCCTTCATTCATATGCTGTATGATGAAGTCAGCATCGAGTTCAATGGACACATTGGTTAAGCCAGATTCGATTGGAAGTGATGGCTTGCCCATCATGCCAGCCCCTCCTGCATGGTACTGGATGTTGCTGGGGCGAATCGCTGTTCTTGCCATCGTTGGATATTCACTTTGGTATTATCAATTTGAGTCATTGGTCACCGTCATAGTCGTATTCATTCTAGTGGTACCGATGGAGAAGATTTTCCCACGGCATCGGGAGCAGAAAGTCCGTCGGCCCAAATGGAAACTCGATGTGACGTATGCCCTTTCTGCACCATTTCTCAATATATTCGGTGTCATTTTCGCCGTCATCGTCGGCTTCTTTTCTTTCACATGGGCTCTCGGCTTAATTGTCCGTTACTTTGGTCTCGTGGCAATGATTCCAGTCAGTATCCAACCGTTGATTGCTTTCGTCCTGTTTGATTTCGTCGGATACTGGGCGCATCGCTGGTATCATGAGGTCCCGGAACTATGGAAGTTCCATTCCATTCACCATTCGCCTGAGCACATGGATTGGATCAGTGGGTTTCGTGTGCATCCACTAGATTTTGCTTTGATTGCGCCCGGTTTTTTCTTCCTAATTTTCGCGGGCTTCAATCCGGAAACCAGCGGATTATTAGCAATATTACAAATTATCACTGGCCTGTTCTTACACGCAAATGTCAGTTGGCGATTCCGACCCTTGCATCGCTTGATTCAAACACCTGAATTTCATCACTGGCATCATGCCAATGAGAAGGAGGCTCACTGTTCGAATTACTCAGGTTTCTTACCATTATGGGATATAATATTCGGGACATATTACATGCCGCATGACAAACGCCCTGAGGTCTATGGTGTCGATGAGGAAGTGCCAAACGAAATGATGGCCCAGCTACGGTATCCAATCCGCGATTGGGGCAATCCATTGACATGGCCTCTGAAGTTCCTCAGACACCCATTCCGAACCATCGGGGCCTGCTGGAGGTTCTACATGCAGGTACTCCGGGGTGTGAGGCACTCAACGTTCCGCAGGCGCGGTCCATTCTATCCGCCCTTCAGGGATTAGAGCATTGCAGCAACGGCTGCGACGGCTGCACGTGCATGCGGCTCGAGCCGCGGCTCGATATGTTCGGGTTCTGCGCCAGGGCCGATGATGCCGAGGCCAACGGGTTTCTGGTGGACAATCTGAAGTTCAATGATTGATTTGATGGCAGCCTGGCCCATTGCTAGTCCATGTTGAGTCTGCCCCTTCTCGATGATTCCAAGGCAAGCAGCACCATCGATGTCATCTCTCGCCAACAATCGATCGAGGGCCAAAGGAACTTCCATAGCCCCTGGGACCCACACGACTTCTTCAATTGTAAGTTCATGCTTACTTGACTCATCAGATGCCCATTCTAGCATTTTCCCTACCTCTTCCCGATGGAAAGATCCACATACAATTGCGATCTTCATTTTCACGCACCTCTACTTTCCATTAGTCGCTTTGTAGTCTCGACAACCGCTTGTGTCATCGCATCGATTTCAATGTTGACATGATCCCCAACAGACTTGCTACCCAAGGTAGTCAACCTCAAAGTTTCAGGAATAATGTGGACATCAAAACATCCCTCGCCATCCGTTTCACCGATGGTCAGGGAAATCCCATCAACCGCGATATACCCCTTTTCTTGGATAAATTCTGCCATTTTGGAGGGGCATTTGATTGTATAATCTTGATTCTTGACAGTTACAATTTCGGCCGTATCCATGATGTGTCCACTCAAGAGATGCCCACCCAATTCATCACCAAACTTGAGGGCACGTTCAACATTGACGTTTGAACCAGAGGATAGTGAACCCAACGTGGTCCTCTCCAACGTTTCTGGAATGATGTCAAATGTGACCGATTTGCCCACTGAAGTCGCTGTGAGGCAGACTCCATCAATTGCGACTGAACCACCAACCTCAAGGCCTTCTGTTGAAGGAATCTCGATGGCTACAGTCACGACTGCATCACCTTGAACAGATTGAACACAACCAGTCCCCTGCACGATTCCGGTAAACATCACTGACCATCTCCAATTTCTTCCTGACGCTTTTGCGCCCATTGAAGGGTCAGGATTTTGTCGATGATTTTACGAGTACCGTCCAAATCTTCGGTCAACCCTTCAACTCGTACCAACTGAATATGATCGAATCCACGTTCATCCAAACCCGCTCGGATGGCTGTTTCAGCATGCTCTTGATCATAGCCGATGGCGATAATATTCGGCTCAACCATTGGTAGAATGTCATACATGGGAACAGATGGAGGATTCCCCACCATCGCGTGGTCGACCGGTTTAAGCCCTGCAACCATTCTTTTTCGGAGGTCTTGAGATGTGACCGGTTCGTGTTTTCTCATGCGAACAGTATCGTCATGTGCAATCACCACAGTGAGGTGATCACCCAATGCCTTTGCTTGTTCGAGGTAGTGTAGATGGCCTGCATGTAGAAGGTCAAAAACGCCAACTGCCATCACACGAACCATTGCACTCCCTCCATTTTCAAAGGTCAAAGCCATTCATAATTTCGTCACCGGTTAACATCGGAATGCCATGTTTGGCAGCATAGGCCCTCGCATCTTCGACACTAAGAGCACGATCTCCATTTGGTTGCAACATTTCAGCTCCGATTGTACACGGTGCTAGGCCAGCCAATCTTGCAATTGCAACAGCCAATTCAGTATGCCCCTGTCTCGTTTTCAACCCCCCGGGTGCTTCACGACACAGAGGAATGTGACCGGGTGTCCTGAACTCTTTACCCAGTGCAGTAATTGCATCTATAGGGTCTGAATTACACATTTCATCAGCCAATTCTCCGAATCTACGTGTGGTCAATGCTCGATCGTGGTCGGTAATGCCAGTGTAGGTTTCACGGTGATTTAGAGATAGTGTGAATGCACTTCTAGTATCATATTGTAAATCGTTAGTGATTAAGGTTGCAAGGACTGGATTTTCTTCGACCAAAGCAGGATGTGTATGGAGATCTTGTAACCAAGGCAGCCCAAATTTTTCTCCAACATCATCACCAATCGCTAGGAACAGTAATCCTCCACAATCCTGTCGTAATCGTCGCATTACGGCCGGTGTAGCCGAAGCTGCGGGCCATAGTAAATCGGTTTCACATTCTCTGAAATCAGAGTCGAAAACCATCACTGGATTACCTTCAGCAAAGGCTGCAGCAGCTCTTTCAAGATTCGACTTCACCATCGTCCTCGCACTCCGCAGGGGGCATATGACCCCGTTGTTTTCGGTTGGACGCGTTCGCCACTTACTTGAAAACACGTCGATGACGCATCGTAGATGCGGACTGGTAATTTTGCCCCGTTATCTTATGTGGGACGCCCCATCCCAGTCCATGCGCCCAACCCTCGCTTGTGTGTTGGCTGGTCTACTACTGGCTTGCATTCCAGCGGGTGCCGATTTTGAGGATGTCACAACCGGTTCCGGATTGGACACTGTGGATTCCGGGCCATTGACAATTTGGGCATCTTATGGACCAGGTGTTGCTTGGGGGGATTATGATCAAGATGGGGATTTGGATGTATTTCTGACCGCGAGATTCGATCACCTTGGGCAGGAAACTGCTGAGTTACTCGGTTACCAGCAATTGTCAGAGATTCCTGAGAATCACAGTGATCAAGAGGCTGTTCTCGCAACCTCAACAGGCCAAAGTCATCTGATGCAAAATCAAGGCGATGGGACTTTCATTGATGTTTCAGATGAAGCAGGTGTGGGGTCTTCAGATGTCACCACGCTGGGGGCAACATGGGTTGACTTCGATGGTGATGGTGATGTCGATTTGTATCTCTCAAATTATGGCAGAGCCAATCTGCTTAATCCTGAGGGCTCGGGTGCAGACAACCAAATGTTCCTGAATGACAATGGGACTTTTCACGATGTTACCACTGAAACTCGATTGGGCAATCCCGGCCATTCATCCGCTTCCGTATGGGCCGATTACGACCATGATGGCGATATGGATTGTTACTCATTGAATTTTGGAATGGTCGATGAATACACAAATCAAGCACGTAGAGAATCCAATATTTTGTATCGAAACAATGGTGATTCTAACGGGGATGGAATCCCAGAATTTGAGGATCAAACCGGTGAGGCAGGTGTCTTTGGACAAAGCGAGGGTTCCCTCGTCGATTTTGAAACACTCATTGGTCCGTCGCTGCAAATCAGCACCACAGCGCCTGTGAATCCAAGTACGCAAGTCGCCCTTCCGTCAGGAATCAGTGAATCTCCAGCCGGTTCAGGCATGTCCTGGGCCGCTGTATGGGTCGACATCGATGGGGATGGGTGGGAAGATCTCTTTGTGGCCAGTGATTTTGGCACTTCACCCCTGTATCGGAACAATCAGGACGGCACTTTCGATTTGGTGACTACAGAATTATCGATTGATTTCATTGGAACCGCCATGGGGACCCATGCTGCTGACATTGATTTGGATGGCGACCTTGACATGTGTCAATCAAATTTCGGCCCCAATTATTTGTGGATGAACAATGGCGACTCCTTTTTCGAAGCTTCAGATCAGGCGGGTATCAATACCAACATCTTGGTCAATTGGGATTGTCATTTCTTCGACTATGATTTGGATGGAGATATGGATCTCTGGTTTGGCGTAGGTCGAATCAATCAATACATTTCCAATCAATACAATTCATTGTATCGAAATGATGGTGATCTCAATGGGGATGGAATTCCAGATTTCACTGATGTCGCTGGTGATTTAGGCATTGCAGGAAGCAACAAAACGATGGGTACTGCTTTGGCAGATTTTGACAACGATGGTGACCTGGATATCCTGATGGCGCACTCGGATCGACCTGTGATGCTGTGGCGCAATACAGCAGTAGAAGATGGTACGGGCGCTTGGCTGAAAGTTAGATTACACGGCACTGAACTAGGTTCTAACAGCCACGGGATTGGTTGCTTGGTCAAGGTCCACCTTGAAGATGGAACGGTTCTCGTGCAACACGCCTATGCCGGTGATGGTTTCCTTGGAAGTAGCGACCCAGCGATTTATTTCGGACTTGGAAATCAAACCATCGAATATTTGGAGGTCACTTGGTCAACCGGGCACACGCAAACCATCGAAGATGTTCAAATCAATTCAGTGCTCGATATAGAGGAAGAATTGCCCCCCCCGGTCAATGATTTCTCTGCCTATGTTTTGGCAGTGATGACTCTCATGATCATTCTTCTTCTTTGGCCGCTGCTCCAAAGAAATTCATGATGAGAAGGCCGGCCACCCCTAGTCCGATTAATCCTAGAATCAAGGTACTGTAATCAGCGTCGGTCGAAGTTTCAAGTTGTGTTTCTTCGATTGTATTTGGCATGTAACAATCGAGTTTCTCAACATTGTGCTCAGCAAAGAAAACGTTGCATTGAAGCGATTCAATTTCTGTATTCTGTAGAATGACTTGTGTCAGACTTGTGGCTGCAAGTTGAGATTCAACAGATTCCAATTCGGGGTCATTTTCGTAATAGAATGGATCCCCATCTCGCAATCGAGTAAATTGATCACGAATCAGTGCATCCATGGTTTCCCCCAACGTCGAATTGGGAAGGTGATCTTCAGCCAGCATTCCCATGAAGGGGTCAATGTGTCCCAGATCATCTGCTCCATAGGCTTGTGTAAGTCGAGAGGCAACCTCTGGGTCACTGGTGATTTGGCTGTAGTTTGTCACTGGTTCAAATCCGAATGCTTCCCGAATTGCTCCATAATCAGGTACACCATGGTCACGCCCCCGTTGGATATCCATCGCACACAAATCCATGCCGCCAGCCCCGGGCATGCCGAACAGATGGTTCCTCAAATCCTCACCATAGTAGATGTCGTTGGCGGGCTGAACCTGCATTGCCATTCCACGTAGAATCGGTGCGATCCCACCTTCTTCCGTCACGGGGCTGGTTGTCCAAAACCCGTCAAACAAACTCATCAGACCATTCTCAATGGGCATCCGGTCTTCATCGACACGAAGGAATACGTCTCCCGTCTGGGAATGTCCCATCCTAAATGCGACGGTTGCAAATGCGCTAGTGACCTGTGGGTTCACCGTTGAATCATATCCAGAATAGTCTTCTAGGGTAATGCCCAAACTGGGGAGGAATTCTTCGAAGGTAATCACTTGAATTTGAGCAGCGACCAATTTTCTTGCCATTTGGAAAATATCTTCATCACTCCAGTCTGGATTCACTTCGGCGATTTGATCGGCCAATCTGTTGTGCTCTCTGAGGAAGAGAACGTGGAGTGCCATGAGTGCAATGTGCTCGTTTGCCCTTGAATCACCGGCGATAAATCGCACATCAGCACTAAATCCAGCAAATGACATCGGTGGTGCCGTATCGTCATCATCTTTGGCGACAGGTAACAGATCCCCGTATGGGTTCTCACTGATCTTCATCCGGCCACCCTCAAAGGCGCGCAACCAATCGGTTGTTGCTTGCGATGAACCATAGATAACACTCCCATCAATCCAAGTTGAAATTGCATTTGGGTGTTCACGATGCTCGACACCATTCTCATCGATGACATTCACGTATAGAGAGCGGAAGAAACGAATTTGTGAACCTCCGGGGGCTCCCATCACTGAATCATTTTCATCGATCTCAATGTTCGCCTGCTCGGGTGTGCCATTTTCGCCCACCCGTCCATTTTGAGTCAATGTAAAATCAATTTCATGTGTGATGAATTGGCCCCATAGCCAATTGAAATCGGACAATCCTCTTTCATCCGGAATCACACTGGGCTGCGCACAAACAATATTGCTGATCTCACGTGGATTTGGCAGATCGCTCAATCCCATCCAACTCGCATTCTCATCGTGGCTTGAATCAGCCACACGTCCGAGGAGTGTACCAGCTTGTCCCCATTCGGGTTGTTCAATATTGACATCAGAACCGTCAGCATTCGGGAAATTCACAGGTGGATTGGTAATATCAAAATTAGAAGCAGCAATTTCGGCACTCATACCACTGGGTAAAATCATCAACATACAGAGGCCAATCGCTACCGCGATTTTCGCCGATTTACCCCGGTGGCCGCCCCCCTGCATATTGCGGCCGCGTCGTCCTAAATGCGTTAATTTGTCGGTCGAAAAATTGCGAACGTTCAATACATACGGGGTGTAGGTAACTACGGTTCTTTGGAAATATGAGGAGAATGCATCCGCACATCCTTTTCAACAGAGACCGTTTCGGCCGAGAGGCCGGAGGGACACCTATGCCACTAAGACTCGGACCTGCCGGCGTGCCTTTGTCGTGTAAAGGACGCACAATCGTTGAAGGAATGGACGACATTACAGCCCTTGGGTTGGAAACAATGGAGATTCAAACGGTTCGAACCGTTGCCCCTCATCATTTCGACCAATATTGGCAAGCGGGGATTCTTTCATGGAAGACCGGATTCGAGATGAATCTCCACGGTCCTTACTATGCTGAGGTTCTTGGCAACAAGCGAGAACGTAGCCGAACACTATCCAAGATGGAAGCCAGTTTACAGGCTGCGAAAATCATCAATGCTCGACACATTACCTACCACGTTGGACCCTATGGTGAATACAAACGTGGTCCGGATGCTAACGAACAGGTTGCCAATGTGATGGCAGGTGTGGTGGATCGCTGTGCTCAAATTTGGAACAATGAGGATGAATCCGAAGATTATGCTGCTTTCCCCTGGGTTATTGAGAATAGCCCGACATTAATTGGTGTAGAAACCAGTGGCCGTCAGGAACTTTGGGGTAGCCTTGAGGAAGTTCTTGAGGTGACAAATCACGTTGAAGGTACAGTCCCCGTCCTCAACCTTGCTCACGTTCATGCTCGAGGGAATGGCCGCCTACGAACCAGCGAAGATTTCGGTGAATTATTTGATCAGGTTCGTGAATCGATTGGTGGCAAGACATTCTATTGTCACTTCAGTGGAATCGAACACCGCATGGGCAATGCTCTACATTACACACAAATCAAGAAGTCCGATTTGAAGTTTGAACCACTGGCTGAATTCCTTGCAGAGGATGGCGATTGGCTCGATATTACGATGATTTCAGATTCACCTTTACTCGAACACGATGCAATGTTCATGATGCAACAATGTGAACGTGCCCGACACCGACTCTTTGAGAAACAAGCCCGTGATGATCGCCGAAGGAAGTTGGCGATTGCACAAGGAATTGATCCTGATGAATTGGCTGCTCGCGAGGCTGAAGAAAAGGCCAAGCGTGAGGCTGCTGAAAAAGCAAAATCAGCACCTGCTCCCAAGGCGAAGAAGGTAGAGAAGTCTACCGAAAAGCCGGCTGAGAAGCCTGCCAAAAAGACCGCTGAAAAGAAAGCGAAGAAATCTGACGATGAAGGACCAATGGTCATCGAAGATGGAGACGACGACGACGACCTCTTCTGAGTCTCTCATTTAGCACCCGAAAGTGTTGATAATGTAAGGCCAGTGGCCCAGTTCCCTGCGGTGGTAACTCAGCTGGGAGAGTGCCAGACTGAAGATCTGGAAGTCGCCGGTTCAAGCCCGGCCCACCGC
>CATISE010000036.1 GCA_949538655.1 Marine Group II euryarchaeote MED-G33
AGCAAGGTATTGCATACCATGGTTCCACCCAAACTCAATCCCATGTTTACTGACATCCACATAGATGCCTCGTCAGACATGCTGGAAATTATATCGTTCATCGTGGATTGCATTTTGTATTGCATCCAAACTTGGGTGACGGTCGAGATGCCCAGCCAAACATAAGTCACCTTGAATCCATTTGGATTTTGCTGGAACAGCATGACGATGGCAACCATACCAATCCCACAGGTGAGAATACCTGACCAGATTTGGAGCGATTTCATTCGTTCCATTTCCTCCATCATTTCATTGATGAGCAGATAACTATCCCATTCTTCTTTGGTCCAATTCCACTCATCTTGTTCCTCAGATGTACCATTGGTTGGATATTCACCGGGCTCATCGACCTCCCAATCATCCAACAGCATGTCATACGGAATGATTGCGGTAATGATGGTGCCAATGAGTGTGAAGAAGACTTGAATCGCCAAGAAAATCGCAAGTCCCCAAGCCCACCATTTCGATGGGCCTGTGTTCACGTGACCGGTGTGGCCCTGCCAAGGTGCTGCTTGCATGCCTCTGCCTCAAGCACTCATGCGCCAAGCCTCAGCCAAAATACCTGCGGCGCGGTCTGCGTTGTAAGTGGGGATTGAACAGAGTCCAATTCGGATTCCACCGTTGAGTGGGACGACATACAATCCACGAGCTGCGGCGGCTTGTGCAACCTGAACAGGTGTGTCATGAGGTAGGAACGCAAAGTATCCATCGTGGCTGGGCAGGATGGGAACTCCCTCTTTCTCACATCGTGCATTGAACAGTGTTCGACGCTCGTTGAGCATTTGTTGGAGTCGATCCCGCTCGCTGAGCCATCCGACATATTTGTCCACATCTGAATGAATTGAATGCAAGGTGGCTTGCGGCAGTCGAGCCGCACCAGACCATGTCCCCCGACCGGTATGCAGCATCACTTCGACCAACTTTTCAACAAAGGCTCGATTGGGGTGTAACATGACCAAGGCGCCACATCGTTGTCCATACAGAGTATGACTCTTGGACGCAGAGAAGCCGAAGCAGATCAACAGGTTGCCCGGCCAAATACACTCTTTGGCAAACTCAGCCAAGGTGTGCCCCCAGCCATGGTGGTCGTCCGAGTAAGCGGCATAGGCGCCATCGATGAACAGGGTTACGCCCTTGTCGGGATTGTCTTTGGCCGCTTTGGCAAAGATGGACAATACGCGTGCGCGGCTGGAAGATGTGAGTGTCATTCCGGTTGGATTGTGAGCGGGATCATTCAGCCAAGATAGAACATTGTCCTGATCATTCATCAATTGGGAAATCATGGAGGTTAGTGCCGCTTCATCGACCTGAGATTCTTCACCATACAGCGGCCAAGTTGCGGTATTGATGTCACATTCTTTGGCAATCGTGTTGTAGGGACCCCAGTGCAAATCTCGCAGTAGGAGGGCATCCCCGGGTGAAAGCAGATTTCGCGCGGACATGTAGAGCGCCCCAGTCCCACCAGGCGTGATGACTGCATCCATGTGAATGCCGTGCTTTTGGATGACTGGAAGTCCGTCCCCCATGGACAACTCTTGCACCATGGTACGGAAGTGAGGCAGGCCCGGGAGCGGTGCGTAGGCACTCATCTCGAGATCTGCTTGTTCGCGCAATGTTTTGGAGACCATCGGATTGACTGCAAGTTCTCCATTGTCTTCCAACAGACTACCCACAGTGCCGTTGATGGCATTTTGACCGCTCGCTTTCGCCTCTTGGTATTTGGCAAGCCAAGAAAAAATGACGTCACGACCTTCTTTGTTCCCAGCATGACTGGGGAGCATGGTCGCCTCGAGTTCCTCAAGGGTCCAGGACTTCTCGTCCCCGGACATGGACGCAATTTCTTCAGTTTTCATCCAATCACTCAACTAACGCTGACAGAATCGTCACCTGCGATTATTGTTCCACGGTATGTGACATACAGACTGATGGTTGTTGCTCCGTTTGCGATATCGGTACCGCTCTCTGAGAGGGTCAGGAATTCGCCTGTCTCCCACATTGCGTCATCGCTACCATCTTGGCCGATGCTGCACTCTGCGTCACCTGCAGTGTTGCAGTTGTATGTGCTGTCGCCAACGCTTAGCCTGAACACAA
>CATISE010000037.1 GCA_949538655.1 Marine Group II euryarchaeote MED-G33
AGAGAGCCTCTACAACACCAATGATGGCATAGGGTCTCGATGTGAAAGCGGAATTATGTCATAAATTCAAAATGACATGGTTCGCATAATTGTACCTGATAACTGTGCTAGTTCTGGAACAGCACTTGCTTACCTTTTAACCGATGGCAATGGAGATGTTTTGTCCACAGTTCAATCCTCTCGTGGTAGCACTTCAGGGAACCTCAGGCTCCATGATTTTGGGCCCGATGAGCATGGTCAACCGTATATTCTCTTAGTAACAACGAGCCAAAACATAGTATGGGGTAGCCGGCATGCTGATCCACCATTATCACCCTCTGCATACACCATCAATGCAGCAAATGGCATCAACCTACTGCGCATCGTTGGACCTCGTTCCCACCCAGTTAGCGAGGACAAGCCGCAAGTTGGCGTAAACTACGACCAATATCCTGTTAACGGCTGTACTTGTACAGATTTCGTTACTTGGACGTTGGAGAATACTACAGGCAATCCAGTCGTCTTACCCGTTGGATTGACATTTACAGGTGCATCGGGTAGAATCTATGGTACACCGACAACAATTACAGCAAATCAGACGTTCTGGCTGAATAGCACAATTGAAGGAAGAACATTCTCGAAAACCATCGAGATTGGGGTATCGCCTACAGCGCCCACACTAACGTATCCGTCCAGCATGGATGATCTTGTTCGTGGCGTTGAAATGTCAGAGTTTGTACCGTCAATTCCGTCATCTGCTACAGTTCATTCCATGACGGTCATTCCAAGTTTACCTCCAGGTTTGAACATCGGCCCATCTAACGGTACGATTTGGGGGACACCGACAGCAAATCAAACGAGTGATGATTATACTATTCGTGCATGCAACAGTTGGGGAATTTGTGGTGCGCCAGTAACAGTCACAATCACCATCAATGAGCCAACTGCAGTAGCGGTCTGGGGCGGTAATAACAGCCTCTATCTCCCAAGAGATGTAGCTGCTAGCGTGTGCCCTGACACAACTGCTGGTGGTATGGTTGCCTCATGGGCAATTGCATCAACTCCAACCCTACCATTTGGATTGAATTTTAATTCAACAACTGGATGTTTTGAAGGCACTCCATTATTGTACACAAGTTCGCAGAATCATACTATTACTGCTACAAATAGCAATGGTTCAGCCACATTTAATGTAGAAATTAACATTACAGGTGCAGGAATTGGTCTAACATATCCTACTGGTAGTCTGACTCTTGAGAATGGTACAATTATGCAACCAATCTCTGGACAAACGACTGGTGATAACCCAGCATCATGGGCAATTAGTCCTAGTGTACCTGCAGGTCTTCAGTTTGGAACCAACAACGGTACGATATGGGGCACTCCTTCAGAGAGCAATGCTTCACGAGTGTACACCATTACTGTATCTTCCTCAAGTGGTATGACTGCATCGACAACAATCACAATCGAAGTACTGGAGCCTGTCGAGGAAATCTATCTGACCATGCCAACAGGCCTGATTATGCTGATCAATGGAACATCGATGCAACCGATTTCCGGTCAGACATCAGGAGGCACACCCGTATCTTGGTCGATTAGTCCAGAACTTCCAGATGGATTGTCAATCGACGCTACCAATGGTACCATATGGGGCACGCCGAACGAGGCCGCACCATTGGACACCTACACGATTACAGTGTCCACTGCTGGTGGATTCTCTGATACTGCTACAATCCAGCTTGTTGTACAGGAGGACACAGATGGTGACAGTATACCAGATGCTCTCGACAATGACGATGACGGTGACGGTGTTCTCGACACCAATGAGGAAATTGACTGTGAATTAGTTGCGGATTGCGATGGAGATGGTGTTGATGATGGAGAGGACGCCTTCCCAACAGACGATACAGAAGACACAGATTCTGACGGCGATGGAATTGGCAACAATGCAGATAATGACAATGACAACGATGGTTGGACAACAACACAAGAAGCCGAATGCGGCGGAACTTCTGATCTAGACCCGTTGGATCAGCCAACCGATACGGACGGAGATGGAATTTGTGACACGCTTGACACAACCGACGATCGACCGATTGTCATGGTCGTGTCGACTGATTCCTTGAATCTCCTTTCGAACCAGACCATGCAGGCTTTCACCCCAACAACCTCGGGCGGAGATATTGAGACATGGACGATTGAGCCCGGAATCTCACTATCACCTGGCTTAGCTTTCGATGTAGGCACGGGTACGATTTCGGGTACACCAACGGAAACAACCTCCGCGATTCAATATTGGATCAATGCAAGCAATGGTCAGTATGATGCATCAGTATCCGTGACAATCACGGTTTACGATGTGACTGGCGATTATGATGGCGACGGAATCCTTGATTTCGAAGATACTGATGATGATAACGACGGTTGGAGCGACACGGATGAAGCGACTTGTAGCACGGATTCAATGGATATCACAAGCGTTCCAACTGATCAGGACGGCGACGGTGAGTGTGAAGACAATGGTCTAGACCAGTATCTGGATTTGCCTCTTGCCTTTGCATATCCGTCACAGACACTTGAGTTGGCAAACGGCTCTGAGATGAGCGCCTTCATTCCAACACTGAATGGCCAAGGTGACGTTCGTACTTGGGAGATTAGTGATGATCTTCCAGATGGCCTCACATTCTCGTGGAGCCCTGCTCGCAGCACAGATGGTGATGGCGGTATTCGCGGTACTCCCACTGAAGAAATAGCTCCAACAGAATACACAATATGGGCCAATAATTCTCAGCATAGCGCCTCATTCACAATTACACTGTCTGTATTGAAGGACACAGATCGTGACCTGACTCCAGACATTTACGATGATGATGATGACGGCGATACGTGGCCGGATGCTGTCGAGGTGTTATGTGGTACTGATCCACTAAACGTTGGACAGTCCCCAGTTGATGCGGATAATGATGGCACATGTGATGCACTACAAGTCGAAGAGGACACAGACTCCGATGGTGACGGCATCCCTGATGCTAGTGATCTGTTCCCGAATGATCCCGCTGCTGCCTTCGACAATGATGGTGATGGTATGCCGGATGACCTCTATGGGTTCTCTACCACGGTTCCTCCGTTGATTGAAGATCTCGATGATGACAACGATGGTTGGCTCGATACTCGCGAAGCAGAGTGCGGGAGCGATCGCTTCGATGCTAACTCTCTACCAATCGACAGTGATCAAGATGGGACTTGCGACGGTATTGATCAAGACCGTGACGGTGATGGTGTATCGAACATCAATGACGCCTTCCCTGCAGATAAGGAGGCCTTCCTCGATACGGATGGGGATGGTGAGCCAGACAACATTAGTGGTACATCAGCAGGTCTAACGGAGGACCTCGATGATGATGGGGATAACTACACAGATATTGAGGAGATTGAATGCGGCTCTGACAGCAAAGATCCGGATAAAATCCCGTTGGATAGCGATGGTGACGGCCTCTGCGATGCAAAGGAAAGCACTAGTTCCACCACCGAAGAGGACGATAATGACGAATCAGGTCTTTACCTAATTAGCTCCGAGTACTGGTGGTGCTGTATTCTTCTGCTCCTCCTCATGCTACTGGCAATTATTCCATTACTCGCACGAAATCGTACAGTTATTTTGTTGACGAAGAAGGGCCCTGAGCCTGAACACACCGAATCATCACCGATGTTCTTGGAAGGTTCAGGAACGCGAAAGGACCCCTTCGTCTTAGCACCGTTTACTCTTGTTGCAGGTTCATCCCAGATCTGCTCTGAGCGGATTACGATTACCGATATTTCCGAGGGATATCCAGTTAGCATGGCCGATTTGATGAAGTTCGAGAACGACGAACGATTCAAGTTGTTAGATGTCAAGGATGAGGACGTATTCGATGATGATTTAGATCCAGTCGAGACAATTGAGGTTGATGCGGATGGTACAATTGAAATTCGCATTCTTTTCACCGACGAAGACGATCCAACCCTTGCTGGCGGTAGTTATGACGGTCTACTTCGTATTGGTTCGAACACGGTTTACTTATCCTGGAATGTTGTTATCGAAGGCGATCCGGAATATATTGCCGAGCAGAAGGCGAATGAAGAGGCTCGGATTAAGGCAGAGAAGGATGCCAAGATAAAGGCAGAGAAGGACGCTGAGAATGCTGAGAAGGCTGATGCTGAAGCTGAAGTTGCTAAGATGAAGGCAGAAGCTGAAATGGAGGTTGAGAAGGCCAAGGCGAAGGCGGAAGCGGAGGCTGAAAAGGCCAAGGCGAAGGCAGAAGCAGAGGCTACTAAGGCCAAGGCAGCAGTGGAAGCTGCGGCTGTAAAGGCGAAGGCTGAGGCTGAGGCAGAGGCAGCGAAAATCAAGGCAGAGGCTGAGAAGGCCAAAGCAGAGGCTGAGAAGGCCAAAGCAGAGGCTGAGAAGGCCAAGGCGGATGCTGAAGCAGAGGCTGAGAAGGCCAAGGCGGATGCTGCGAAGGCAAAAGCAGAGGCTGAAGCAGAGGCTGAGAAGGCCAAAGCAGAAGCGGAGAAGGCCAAGGCTGCAGCTGAGGCAGAAGCAGCCAAGATGAAGGCAGAGGCAGAAGCAGAGGCTGAGGCCCAGCGTAAGCAGGCAGAGAAAGAAGCTGCTGAACGCCAAGCTCGCATGGACAAAGAACTCGAGGAACGTCGCAAACGTCTAGAAAATCTCGATGAGAAGGCACGAAAGAAGGAAGAAGAACTCATTCGTGTTGCTGAGAAAGCGAAGACAATTGATTTCGGCACTCTTGGTGTTGCTGCCAGTAGTAAGCTGAAAAAGAAGGTTGAGAAGGGCACCGAGGACCTTGAGGTAGCTGATGCATCTCGCTTCGATGATAAGGGCGAGGCATTCATTTCTGACACAGACGGTGGCGCACGGATTTCTTGGTCAGGTAAGGCAGGTAACCGACTTACTGGCGTTAAGGGAATCAAGCGTGGCTTTGCAGCAGCAGCAGTACTGACAGTTTCTGACGATCTTCAGAAGATCAAGGGAATCGGACCGTTCATTGAGGACAAACTCCACGCTCTTGGTATCTACACATTCGATCAAGTCGGCCGAATGACTGCAGAACTTGAGGAGACGGTAAACGTTGCAATCGAGTTCTTCCCCGGCCGAGTTAAGCGGGATGAATGGGCAAAACAAGCCCGTAAATTTTCAAAGAATCGTTGAATCTTAGAAATAACAACCTCAATAACGTAAAATCAGCCCCGAAGGGGCTGTGTACAACACCATTCGCGGTAAACAGGCCCGAGCGATTTGCCTCGCCGTCCTCATGGTAACACTTGCACAAACAGCGTATTCCAGTGGTTTGACTGGTTGGGAATACCCCGAACCCCTCAGCAATCAAGGCGATTCAATGGGTTCTATTGCTTGCAATACTGCAACGCTTGGAGCAAATGATCCAATCCATGTTGATCGAATCAATGGTAGTGATGCGTGGGCTGGCACAGCAGCTTGCCCAAAGGCCAGCATTACTTCAGCAGTAGGCAATGCTAGCGCAGGCGACGAAATCATCGTTCATGCCGGCATATATCACGAAAATATCACCATCGACAACAAGGACAACTTGCTCCTTCGAGCGGCTTCCGGGGAACGTGTAGTTATGGATGGAACAAGGGGTATCTCAGATGATTTTGATTTGAGTTGGGATTCAGTTGATGGCGACGGAATTCAAGAGGTTACCCTCCCTCAATCTGGATGGCAACTTTTCCTCAATAGGACTGAACAAGTTCCAGCCCGTTGGCCGAATGCAGCCTTTTCCAATAACAGTGTCTTCAACCGTACCTATTGGGCTGAAGGCACTCTGACCAATTCGAATAATGCATACACACTGGGATGGTTGCAGGATGCTGGGCCAGAATCCGGTATCCATGATGGACTAAACGAGACAATCAATGCAACTGGTCTTGATCCAGTGGGAGCAATTGCCATTTTGAACGTGGGTTCATTCAAGTCATACAGTCGAGAGATAACATCTTGGAATCCTAGCAATGGCACCTTTGGATACGATGGGACAGGGATGTCCTGGAAGACAAAGCACCACGCATACTTCCTCGAAGGAAAACGAGAACTCATCGATGTGGATGGTGAATGGTGGCTAAACAGCACAAACAATCGTCTTCACTACCGCCCACCTTCTGGTCAGGATGCGAATGATCTTGATCTTCGAGTAAAGGTTCAGCCCTTTGCAATCACAGTTCAAAATTCAGATGGAGTGTCGATTGAAGGCATCGATTTCTTTGGCACCACCATCAAAGTAGACCAATGTGATGAATGCACATTCGCAAATTCTACACTAGAATATCCAAGCACGTCTCGACGCAGCCAAGGTATCGCTGGTGAATCTGCAGATGAGCGATTTGTGACTCACTTCTACCGGTGTACAAATACCCTAGTTGATGCAGTTTCAATTACGAATACAGATGGTGCAGCGATTGAATTTCATGGTGCTGCTGGCCAGTCAAATGGTAACATTGTGAACAATTCATACTTCCATGCCATCGATTGGTCCTCATCTGATCAGAAAGGGTTGATGACTACAATTTACGAGGGTGGCCGCGATATGACCTTCTCAAATAACACGGTCCATCTTACAGGTGCATCTTCTGTACTTTCCATCGGCGATTCACCGACTGTAATCTACAACGAGGTATGGGATGTGGGCCATCTCCAAACCGATGGTGCGGTCGTACAATTGATGCAGGGTGAGGTTGAAGGCTCAGAGATTGCTTACAACTGGATTCACGACATAGGGAAGTATGGAATCAGATTTGATGCACCAATAGGTCAATCCTCAACAGGGAATAATGGCTCAATCCATCATAACGTTATTTGGAATGCGAGCGGAGGCATCATGGCGAAAGGCGATTATCATGATATTTCTAACAATACAGTATTTGGGAATCAAGTTGATGGTAAGAACAACATCATCATTCTCCACGAGAGTAACACTGGAAACGAGAACTCAACAATTTGGCATAACGCCGCCGACGCTATCGCAGCCCACCGCTCTAATGCCTGGCCCTCCAATCCCTTACAGGCTGGCACGTATGGCAACAATTGGAATGGGTATCTGAACGCTAGCACCCAGTTAGGCTTTGAAATCGAAGAACCACGGACAAACTCCATGCACGGAGTCGTATCATTGAATGGTGATGGAACCAGGGTCGCAGTTGGTGCGTCTCAGGATTATGCATACAAGGGATCGGCTAAAGTGTACGAATTTACCACATCTAACGACACATGGTCGCAGATTGGAAATGGAATAGTTGGTGCAGCGACTTTTGAAGGCGTGGGGGCATCAGTGGCCCTGAATGAGACTGGAGATCGCATGATAGTCGGAGCTCCTGGTGAATTTGATTCTAGTCTACATGGCGTTGCTCTCATCTATGAATACACTTCTTCAAATGACACTTGGTGGCAAATGGGTGACAACATAACCGCCGCTTCGAATGGACGGTTATTCGGTAGCGCAGTTGCTATCAACGATCAAGGAAATCGAGTTGTGATTGGTGATTGGGGCAACACTGTTGGTGGAACAAATAGTGGACAGGTCAAGTTGTTCGAATATTCTTCTCTGAACAACACATGGTGGCAGATAGGTGCAACATTCAATGGAGGACACGTGGATTGGCTAGGTTACTCACTTTCCATGAATTCCGCCGGAGATCGAATCGCAATTGGCTCACCTTATGACGGTGGAGGAGCGACAAAGATCTACCAATACAGTGCCACAAATGGCACATGCTGGCAGATTGGCTCGACAATTACGGGCATTACCAATAGTATATCAGGAAATTCTCTCTCTCTAGATTCTGCTGGTAACACCCTCATCGTAGGAGAGCCAGCATTCCAAGGGGCTGGGATGGTTGGTCAAGCACGTATCTTCAACTACACCGCATCTAATGACACTTGGTGGCAGTTGGGAGAGAATATCACTGGTACTTTGACAGGAATAAATGGTAATCAGTTGGGTTACCACGTGGACATCGATGCTGATGGAGACACAGTCGCAATCGGTACACCCTTACAGGATGACTCTGCTACTAATGCAGGAAAGGTCGAGGTCTTCCGATACAGTACCTCAAACGACACATGGTGGCAAGATGGCGAGGATATCGACGGTTTCGTAGCGCAGGCAAGATATGGACGCGTCTCATTGAATGATGCAGGTACTCGACTTGCGGTTGGGACGACCTCAGGAACTGCCATAGATCCAGTTCGAATTTTCTCTCTACCACCGGAGAACACTCAAGGGATTGGCTATGGCCCATTTGTTGAGGCGATGCTAGTTGACCCTGATTCGCAAGATTTCAGACCGAAGGTTGACTCAACATTAGACCAACTGGACGCAGGAGCCTACGATGCTGCAGACAATGATCCATGGGATGCAGGAATTGAATGGACTTATTCTCGTTCCTCCAACTATTCTACAGGATGCACTGACTCCATAGCATTGAATTATGATTCCAATGCCGCGTTTGACGATGGAAACTGCCGGTATCTAGAGGCCAATATTGCTGAAACAGTCGCAATCCTCAATCAATCGATTCAGCCTATCACTTTCACTGAATCATTGAGCAACTTCGATTTTGGAACATGGTCAAGTGGGGTTTCCAATGGGACGACCACATTTTCGCAAAGTTGGCGCAAGCCAGCGGGGGCTAGTACTGATGCAAATTATGACTTCCAAGATTTTGCAATTGCTGAGAATGGTGATCAAGCAATTGTATTCACTCAGAATCATAGTGGCGGAAGTACACCTCATAGTTTGGCTCTAATGTACAAACCATTCAATGGCTCTTGGTCTTCGAGTATTATTGATAATTCTACGAATACTGGATTCAAACCATCAATAGC
>CATISE010000038.1 GCA_949538655.1 Marine Group II euryarchaeote MED-G33
ACGTGAATACGAATATTCTGTAGAGACAGCGCGTTTGTCAGGTTAATCTGAATGGTCATTGGAACCAAACTGAGTTTCTTGTAATCTTGAATCAATGGCCACACCATGGTTGCACCACCATGGATACAGCGTGATGCTCGGCCACCTCGAACGCGACCATATACGACCAAAATTTCGTCGGATGCACAGCGCTTGTATCGTGTTACAACCATGATAAACATGAATGCTAATACCGCACCAAGACCGAAAATCGTCATTACTCCCCAAAAACCTGCATCTGCCATTTTTTCACCTCATTCCTCTTCTTTTCCTTCTAAAATGTCAAGTGGCTCAACAATCAACGTCGAACCAATGAAATCAAGGACTGTGATAAATTCCCCAGTAGGGATGTGTAGTGACCTGTCTTTTGCTCGTGCGGTGAGGGTTCTCAACGTACCATCAACCGAAACTTGAACCTCTCCGGATTCATTTGCACGGATTCGAGAATATACTTGTCCACGCTCACCTATGGCATCTTCATACTTCATTGTACCATCAGCTTGTAGATTGTTGATTCCCTTTAGCATCATTCCGACACCATACATCGAAGCCGCGGCAGCCACACCACCGGCAATCACGGCGAAGACTTCAGTATCGGTCGCAGAGAGAGTAAACATTCCAACGTAGCCAAACATCATAGTTGCAGCAGCCAACCCTTGAATACTGAACAACTCAAAGGAAAGATCTGAATCCATGCTCATATCTGTATCGAATACAGAATCGAATACACCACCCAGGATGTCTCCGAGCATCATCATAGCCATCAGGATGAGAAAAAAGGCTGTACCCAAGAAAGCACACATCATGAATATCATTTCAAGTGTGGAAGGTGCGGTAATTCCGACAATCTCCCCAACCCAGTCTACTATGCCCATGTCAACTGCTCCAAATGTCGCTCAATCTCACACTTAATGACGTTATCCTAGTTAGATTCAGATTCCGACTTTCTCATTAACTTCAGTTTCTCAAATAATTGAATGGCAGGTAATGTCAGACCCGCTGAAATAGCCGTCAAAAATAACAGGACAGTTCTATCAATATAATCCACACCTGCATACCAAACAATCAGAGCAACCCAGAACGGTAGAAAGAGAAAAAGCGCTCTTTTTACGAAAGGCCAAACGCCACCAAACAAATCCTCATGACCATCATCTAACATTTTCGGCCCTCAAATGGTCATACCGAAAAACATTGCAATGGCCCAGAAAATGACACCATACCAAGCTCCTCTCCCTTGCTTTGAGATTGCATCAGGATGTACTTCCCTTTGGATATCCTTGAGAGGGTTGAGTAGTAAATCGCGCTGTTCTTGTCTAAACAACACAAGGGCTACCATGACACAAGCCGCACCGGACGCACCGAGCAATGTCGTCAACCAAGACTCAAAATCACCCATTAATTTGAGGGCCAATAAAATCTGAGTAATCGAGAAAAGGCCCATCAGAAAGGAGCCACGCTCTGCTACTGCCATGATGTTAGGTCGGGGTGCCTCCCTATTCATCTTTCCCCGGCCACGACCCATGAACCCCTATGGAAAAGGGTCAACTGCGGCGTTGGCGAAGGGCTTCAACAGCCACAACGGCCATCGGTGCTTGGAGGTTGTAACTGGGCGTAAATCCAGCCATTGGAATACGGATGGCTTCATCGGAAACCGCCAACAATTCCTCTGAAATCCCCGCATTTTCACCACCGATAATCAACATGACATCGCCGGTTAAATCCGCATCCCACGGCTCTTCAGTACCCACATCTTCGAT
>CATISE010000039.1 GCA_949538655.1 Marine Group II euryarchaeote MED-G33
ATATGCGTCGAAGTAAAGGAACCCGTCAGGGCACTCGAAGTATTCTCAAGCGTTCAAAGACCGAGCGAGGCCGATTGAACATCCGTCGTGTCATGCACAAGTATGAATCTGGCGACCGTGTTGCAATCGTTCTAGATGGTAGCCAGCAGCGAGGAATGCCACACCGCCGCTTCCAAGGCCGAACAGGCTTCATCCAGGAACAACAAGGCAATGCATATGTTGTTGCAGTAAAGGATGGTAACATGCAGAAGACAGTCATTGCTCGACCAGAGCACCTACGCCCACTGGAGTGAGAATCATGACTGACCGTGAATACACAGACTATGCAAGCGTCCGCGACGCATTGCTCAATGCTCAAGATCGCCGTGGATTTCTGTCATACGAGCAGAAACTAGCTCTACAACACGCAGAGTGGGCAGCGAGCGATCAGCGGAATGGTCACAAGACTGAATCCAAGGTATACAAGTCATTGTTTGATGATTTGACGGCTGTTGAGAAGTTGGTCGACCACCCAGACATTTGTGCAAAAATCGCAGAGATGATGCCAATGTCTGCTGAAGAGGTTCGTTCGATTCTAGCAAGCAAGCGCGTTCCCATGGATGGTAGTGAAATCGAATCCATTGTAGACATGGTTCGCAAGCAAATACTGTGAGATTATACATGTCGGTCCATTTTGACCGTTCTATTATTGAGGTAAAACCTACTTCGGAGGACTGATTCAGATGCAACCTAGAGGCCCATCATCACCGGCTGGCGAGCCAGGACCCTTGGATGAGGAGACCCATGCACGTGTTCTTGACCACCAACTGAGTGGTATGATTCAAGCCATCTCTGAGAAGGGATTGTACCTGATTCGAATTCGTGCAGCGGCCGGTTCGACACATACACCCGGCACTAGAATTGAACTTGAGGGTACCAATGTTCTGGGTACTACGCGCCATCGAGATTTGTCTGCGATGGCTCAGTCGGAACTTCATGGAGTGGTCAAAGCCATTCTTACCGACAATCCAGAAGTTTGCTTGTCATTTTACAATCGGGCTGGAAATTTGACACTGAAAATGCACGCCTTCCAACTATTACCTGGGATTGGAAACGCCAAAGCCATCTCCATGGTTGAAATTCGTGGTCGTACTGGATGGGAAACCATTGTTTCATTGGATGAAGCATGCCAAATCGATGCCGCTGACTTACTTGCAGATCGACTGTGTGAAGAAATTGTGGACCCACATGTAACACCCAACCTTCTCGATTTGCTCATTCGTGCGTGAGGGATATCAATGGAGCGCGATGCGCGCTTTCTTGTTGATTTACACCGAGATTTCCAGCCGATCGAACGTGACATGGGGCAACACTACCTGGTCGACAATTCGGTACTAAACGCAGCGATTGAGATGGCTGGAGAGCTCTCACAAAAGCACGTGCTGGAAATCGGTTGCGGACCCGGTTCCCTTACCAACCATCTCCTACGTGTGGGTGCGCGCGTGAGTGCTGTAGAGGTTGACATCGGTTCATTGGAACACATGAAACGCCACTTTGAAGATGAAATTGAAACCGGGCAATTGCATCTAATCGAAGGTGATGCATTAACAGTAGAATGGCCAAAAGACATTGATGCGATTGTCGCCAATATTCCATATCAAATTTCAAGTCCATTATTGGAACGCATGCAGCGCGAAATCCGAAACATCCCCGCGGTACTTCTAGTTCAGGAAGAATTCGCGGAGAGAATGGCGATGGCGATTGGTCCTCTGGACAGAGGCCCACTTGGCCTCTCATTGTGGCTCGATTATGACATTGAAATTGGGCGCAGGGTCCCCCCCTCTTGTTTCTCACCTCAACCCAGAGTAACATCATGCTTGATCCACCTTCAGCCAATCAATCGATTAGAGTCCTTGGAAAGTCAAGTGGATCGGCGAATGTTCAGACAAATCACATCACAATGCTTCAGTGATCGTCGTAGGAAGTTACGCAATTTATTGAAACGATCACCCCGCCGAATTTCTCGAATCCCAGGGTGGCATCGAAATCGTTGGCAGGATGCCATTCGTTCACTTCAGGAACACCCACTGATGGATGAAAGGCCAGATATGCTTGAACCGGAAGAATGGCTGGTTCTTTGCACTCAGATTTCTGAGTTTGAGGCTTAAACGGAACGTGGACGACAACGAGTTCATAGGGAAGCCCCCTATCCGCTGGACTGAGTTGGCAGTGTGCTGATGCAGGGCTTGTGGCCCGAATTCCGTGGCTTCAAGTAGGTCGCGATGCACTAAAACTACTCGCGGGGGGCGTTTAATGGCAAAGAAGGACACCTATCTGGCGCTTTTGCGTCGTGGCGTTGATGAGACCACGGCGATGACGCTCGCCGATTCTGGTCTGAAAATTGGCGAGATTAAGAAACTCGACAAAGATCAACTTGTACAGAATTATGGGCTCAAGGCGGAGATTGCAAGATCCGTTCTGGAAGTTCTTCAATCAGGCTCGACCAGTTCTGGAAAGGAACGATATTTGTCCAACGTACTTTCGGGTCCCGAAAAGAAACCGATGGACAAGATTGAGGAACAGAGGTTCAAGCGTCAACAGAAGGATATCCTACTGGAACTGCAAGAGCAGCGTGAAAGACTCAAGTTGGCGAAGGTCGAACAATTCCGTAGTCAGAAGGTAGTCATGAATCGTCTTGGAAAAACCATCGAGTTGATTGTCAAACTCGAGAACAATTTCGATGATGAATCTAAAGATGAGCAGAAATCCAAGATTCGGGATCAACTTGAAACTCGGGGGCTTGAAGCAGCTCGTGACCATGAACTGCTTGAACTCGAAGGCACACCCCAAGACATCGTAGATTTCCGGCGAAAGATTGTCCCAAAACTTTGCTTCCATGCCTGCCCACAATGTGGTGAAGAAATGGATCCACGATCCAGTGTCAATATGGACTTGAGCGATGACTACGGCTTCATTTGCTGGGATTGCGAAACTCCGTTCTCATCTGAGATGTCAGATGTTGTCGAAACTCGTTTGGCCTCAAAGAAAGATTGGATCAGCATTGACCCGAAGCGTAAACCCCGTGAGAAGGTTCTCCGACCACCCCGGGCAAAGACTGAGTTCAAGGAAACCATCGCCGCAGATTTGGCTGCTACAGGTGCATCTGCAGACACGATTGCAGCCGCAGTTGAAGAGAGCAACCTATCGAGTGGCCTCATGTCGATTAATGACTGGATCGATCAGACACTTGCGGTCAAGGGTTACATTCAGGCCCAAGAAGATCGTGAGGACTTCATCATCGCAACTGGTGCAGGTGCGACCAAGTTCAACAAGTGGATGAAGAAAGCAGGACTTGCATTCAACAAACAATCCGGTCAATGGACACGCTGGGTAGATCGATGATGCCCAACGCTATGGCATGACACCTCTTGCGTTTGCCCATGATGATTCCCGCGCATGCTTTGGCGGGTATCGCT
The DNA here is from genome assembly GCA_949538655.1 of Marine Group II euryarchaeote MED-G33. Lineage (GTDB taxonomy): Archaea > Thermoplasmatota > Poseidoniia > Poseidoniales > Thalassarchaeaceae > MGIIb-P. The sequence continues at coordinate 3,456 of CATISE010000039.1, forward strand.
TGCATCCATCTCGGTTGGATGATTTCACGCGGCAGCAAGAATTGGCTGATTATCGGTGTATTCCTAGCCTTCCTTTCACACGCAGTCATCGACGCATTGGCAATTTTCACTTACCATGATGGCAACCCATCTGGCTCAATATTCTCCCAATCAGTATTTTGGTTTTGGATGGCGGGTGGAATCGCCATCATCTATTTGGCTCTCAAAAACGACCGGCGCTATGGATATGGGATTCTCTCAGCATTGTCATACGATCTTTGGGATCACTGGATTCTACGAAGTATTTCTTGTGCAAAAAATGGTTTTCCCGATGGATGCATGAGTGTTTATGCTTACGAGGATCTTCATCTCCACCATTTGGAATGGTTCATCCTTGATTCTGTATTTGCAGGCGTTGAGCGACATTATGGGGATGAATCTTATTTTATTGTAGAATTGATTTGCGTTTGCTTGTTATTGGTTTCAATTTTCTGGCTTCGAAATACTGCGCCATTGCCCCACCAGGGGGATGAAGAAGAATGAATGATGCTCTGATTATCGAAGATTTAGAATCAGTAGTTTGTTGATTATCGGGGCCTCGTATACCATGCTTGGACGATATTGGTTACAATTAGACAACCTTCAGGCGCCTGATGAATTAAATTGAGGCATGTGGTGGGGTTGTGTATGGCGATGGTCCGCTTCTATCGTGGTCAACTTCTTCTTGGAGTGACCGAAATCGAACCGGAAACTCCCCTTCTCGATTTGGCAGAAGCCATTGGAGTCAACATTCCGCGTAATTGTACATCAGGAAATTGTGGAACATGCATGTGTCGAATCATATCTGGTTCGGTGACAATGCCAGAAATATTGCCACCAGGAATTGATGAAGATCTCATTGAAGACGGTGCAGTTCTAACTTGTATTGGAATCCCTGAAGGTGATATTGACATCGATTTGATTCCACCATTGTGAGGTGAAAATTTGGCTCTTGACATCCCACTCTCAGTGATTATTGTCAACATTGTTGGGATTTCGATCGGCGTTTGGTTTCTCCGCAGTCGCTTGAAAGCCAAGTTGGCAGAGGTCGAAGCTCGACAATCACGCAACCGTGAAGATTAGACCCACGGGTCAATGTTGACCACGTGATCGACGAGAACGATTCTGCTACCAGCAGCATCCGCATTTTCACACGCTTTCTGCAGCATTCTACGCATCCAACCGAGCATGAACAGGTTCTGAAGCCGGTCCAATTTTTGGATGAAATTTGCAGGGTCGCCACCCAATAAACCACTCTTCATTTCATGTTGTACTTCGCCGACGTGATCGTAAAACAGCAGAATGAGTTCCTCGATTGCCTCATCATGGACCTTCTTTCCATTCGAAAAGCTACGAGCCATTTGTCGGAGTGACTGTGGTGTTAGTACACCGGCTCCATCTCCCAACGCCTCTCCAACCCCATCGCGGGTAGGTTCTGTTGGAGCAAGAGCTTCAATCGCTTCTTCCGAGGGGCCATTGTATCCCATCGCATCGAGTGCTTTTTCCAAATGTCGAGGTTTGATGGTGTTCATTCGATCTGCCGCAGCAAGATTCGCTGCAGAACCGAGTAAAGTTCGGAGATAGGCTTCGAGTTGTTCGTTTGCAGCCACAACCGCCGCAGCGCCAACCGAATCCAGTCGGCCGATATTGTCAATCATCATTCCACGAGTTCGACTGAACCCAAGACGCATCCGAACAGGATCATCCAATGTTTTCCGTTCAGGATCTGCTTCCAGAGTTTTGTCTTCCATCTCTCGACAAATATCCATCAGTTGTCCCTCGAGAAGAGATACAAGTTTCTCTTTGACATCGCCAGAAATACGATGCTCAATTCCCAAACCAGCGGCTACCGTTGCAACATGCGAGGTTGCCCACGGCTTCGCCATGGCCCCACTCCAACATCGAAGGGTCTTCAACCATTGCAACGCAGACAGTCAATCTTGTTCTTCATTTCTTTTTGCAGCACGTTGTGCTCGACCTTTGAAATCCTGGTTTCGCCCAGTTTTATCTGCGTGAGATTGTATTCTTTTGGAAGCTTCTTCATCCATCCATTCTCTCCAATTTGAATTTGACTTTGAGCTACCGCCTTTTGATTGCCCCCCAGAACCACCGGATTGTGCACGTGATTGCCAGTAGGTGTGATCCCTAGGATTCAATTGACGTGAACGGTTGTCTCTGACAGCTCTGGAAAGATTACGCCCTCGGCCGGTTCTACTACCACTTTTGTGTCCTCGGCCACTTCGACCACCACCACCACCTCTCGACATTAGTCACGCCTCCTGCGGATTAGTGGATGATTATCTGATGTATATGAAACTTCAATCCATTGCTGCATACTTTCCAATAATTTCCCCGCCTTTTTGACCTTCAAACTGGGATTATTTTCAATCACTTTCGAATATGTTGAAGAGAAAAGATTCCAATCATCTTGTTCCAGCATATTTTCCAACAATGCCGTGGCCAATTGCAACAAAAACGCCTCATCTTTCTTGGCTTGTTTAGCATTTTTCACGCCACTTTCGGGGCTTGCATTTTCTTTGTCCAATGTCCAAATTCTTGATTCTTGCAAAATATGATTCTTGGGTGAGACAAGAATTAGATTCTCCAATCGAGAATCATCTGCTGCAATATTTGGGATCCACTTTTGATGTTTCATTTTCATATCTCTAACCCATTTGAAAACATAGAATCCATCCTTCGCCCCCTCACTTAGAATTGAATATGGTGCTGTTTTAACATCAATTCTGTATTGGTTGCAGATGAAATCAACAGTCCAAAACCAGTCATCCATCAATAGCTCACTACTCTGGATTCGATCCATGAGTTGCTCCATTAACTCGTGGAATGTTGCTTCACCCCCCAATTCATCAAGGC
>CATISE010000040.1 GCA_949538655.1 Marine Group II euryarchaeote MED-G33
AGCAAGTCAGGGGTGAACTGAACACGCTTGAAGTCACAACCGAGTGCGTCGGCGAACGTGTTTGTCATCAATGTCTTGGCAAGTCCAGGATAATCTTCGAACAACAGGTTACCATTCGAAAGAATGTTTACCATAACGTTGTCAATCACGTGGGCTTTTCCGATAATCACCTTTTGCACTTCAGCGCCAATCGCTTGTGCGATGGCACCGACAGCTGCGAGTCTCTCGCGAACTTCAGGCGTGCTCTGATGTTTCGGGGTCTGCGGAGCGGCAGGAGCCGGAGCCGGAGCCGGTGCAGCAACCGCGGGTGCGGGTGCAGGTGCAGGGGCTGGGGCAGGGGCTGGTGCCGGCGCAGGGGCCGCTGGTGCGGCCGGGGCTACGGGTGCGCCGCCGGGTGGCGGTGGTGCTTGCATTTCTCTTCACTCTCCTTTTTTTTGTTGACTTTCGTCACTGTTGTTGCTTCCCCCATCGACGGATCGATTGGAGCAACTCTCGAAGCTCCTCGGGGGAATATGTTCTGTTTTCGCTGTACGCGAGTTCAACAAGACGTGGGTTTCCAATCATTGTCTGGACTTCACCAGGCATTTTGAGCGCCATCTCGTCTCGTGTTAAATCATAGAAAATTCTGACCTTGGCCATCAAAGCTTCTCGGACCCGCTGGCGATATGAAACCGGGTCGAGTTTGTCCGGACGTTCTCTGAATCGAGTCAAGTCGAAGACGTGCCTCCAATTCGGTTTTTCAGGTACCACCATGATGGCAACTAGGAGTAGGAGTAGAATATTGAGGATGATGAGCCACTTGAGGAATGAATCACTGGTCAACAACACAATCGTGGCCATAGCGTCTGTGAAGGGTGCACTAAGCACACCGGTCACGTGACGGCTTTCGTCAAAGACAACATGGAAGTTTTCCGTTGCATATTTGACAGTGGCTGACAATTCTTGGTTGTCAAACTCCATCATTGAGAAAATGACTGCAGTGAAGTAATGCTCGTTTCCATCCCACAAATCATTGCCTGAAAGTCGACTTTGCCAGCAGTTGGATTTTGCAACATCACATTCGTTGCGCAACCCTGTGTCTTCTGCTTCTTCATAATCCCAGAATCGGTTGCTGAATGCAGTCTGGTCCGAGACGAATAGAATCGAACCAGTCACATCAATATCTGACAATGAACCAGCATTATCTTTCTTGTAATCCTGTGCGGTAATTCCAGGGTAATCGATTCTTACAACGAGAGCAAGATCACCTGGTGCGGGGTTCTCGGTGTTGTCACACTCACCGTCATCGAAGGGGTCGTCAGGTGTTAGCTGGCCTCTAATATCGATACAAGCTGATACGCTGGCTTGAGCAAGAACCTTGACATCACAATCTTGTTCAGAGTTTGCACAGTTATCCTCAACCTTGAGTCCCGTCGGTGAACGGAACATCACTGGCATTCGGCATTCTGTGTATAGGTGCTGTGTGAGTTGTGAGGCTTCACATCCACTGGACTGGCCAGATTCAGACATGACACCAACACCATCACCATCGGGGTCGGTGATGGATTGTTCAATGGCCGCTAGGCCCCAGACGTTCTTCGCATTGCCCTTTTCTCCACCGATTGGTTCACCTTCGGCATCAAATTCCCACCACTTGGAATCGTTGTCATACAGTGGGGCGTCGAAGTAGGTCACACCAAACTTGGCTGCAACACGGTTGGCGTTGTTGTTGTCCGCTGCGATGATCACCTTGCCACCACGTTCAGTAACAAATTCGTAAATCTTGGTGGCCTCAGTCTCATCGATAGGTTTCTCTGGCGCTATAACCGCGAGTAGAGTTCGATGTGGGTTCTGCCAGTCATTGACCAACATCGGGGTCGACATCGTATTGGCAATCGTGTATCCTTCACCAGTTTCTCCCAAAGAATCGGCCATCAAGTTGAGTTGGGCAAGACGGGCATTCTCATCTTCAGCGGATTCAAAAACATAAGCTGAATATGCAGTCTCTTTGTTTGCAGAAAATACCATTGGAAGTGCCAAAGTCATCAGGAGAATCAAGACCAGTGATGAAGCGATGTACAAGCCAAATCGACTTTGCTCGTCACCTTCTTTAGACACCATTTCTCCGCCCCTTAGTTTTGTACGGAGCCTAGGCTCCAGCACACCAACGGGTTTGGCAATCTAATAGCGCAAATATAGGTTGCTGCGAGCCGAGTAAGGGTAAATGCCCAATTCTCAAGGAGTTTCAAGTTGACCCTTTGCGTATCATTTCCCAAACAATATGCTGTAAATGCCGGAATTGTAACAAAATTCAGTCATTCCTCGCGCGTCCGCATGAGGGCTGCCCAAAGAATTGCCATCGGAGTTACCAAGGTAGGGAACATCAGGAAGTTGTCTGAGGTGACTTGCTCCTGATTTTCAGGACCATCATCATCACCTACACTTGCATCGTTCTGATCTTGTTGGGCTCCAACGGGCCTCGCCTCAACTTGTACATCTGTTTCATCCTTGTTGGCAGAATCTCCCTGCCCACCATTCATTACACCGGTTGATTTGATTTGAACCTCGATTTCACATTTTCTTGTTGGATGTGTTGAGGACGCATCAAACACCAATGTGACTTCGATCACATCGGCCATTTGTTTGACCACTCCCTCCATTGACTGTAATGGCTCATCGTCCACGGTCAATACTGGGCAATCATCCTCAATTGTGGCGCTGGTAAAAGAATCAGCAGTATTCCCCATATTTCTCAAATCCACGCGCAGATTAAATTCAGTACCAGCATTGATCGAATGCTCAATTTCAACGATATCGACATCCCACCGATGCAATTCAGGAACCACCACTTCTCCGTCGATAGTCTGACTGGGGCGTATCTCCGCCGGCGCATGCCCAACAGGCCCCGGGCCAACTGATGACAATTCCGAATAAATTTCGAAATCATATACTGTCCCAGCAGGGACACGCCAAAGAGAAAAAATGGAATTTGGTATAAATTTGAGAGTAAACGTATCATTTGATCCACTTCCGACAGTGGTGTGTGTGGGTCCCTCCAACCTCGCATCAGATGATGAATCATAGTCAAATCCTACATGAATATCACCAGCTAAGTTATCGTTACGAACCCAAAATCGAATCGAAGTTTCTCCTTCTTCCAACTGGAATGGATCATCTTCAGATGCTCCGTCGGAATAAACCAGTCCCATTTCCCAGCCGACGAGTGTGGGCACTTCCTGTGCTTCGACAGGAGTGGTGGGGGATAAGGCGAGTAGCATGATTGCACTCAGAACAA
>CATISE010000041.1 GCA_949538655.1 Marine Group II euryarchaeote MED-G33
AAATCGAATGCAATGTAACAACGGGCATGTCCTAGATGTGAAGGTGAGTATGGTGTGATGCCACAGACATACATGTCGACCTCACCGGTCTTTGCGGTTTCAAAAATCCGTTTTTCTCGAGTCCGAGTATCGTAAACATGTAGCGACATCGCTACACTCAACCCTGACTGTAAGTGATTCCGAAGCCACCACGGGGGTGATTCCAACTCAATGCCCCATCTGTGCACATGAGGAAGCAAGTTCCACATTCAACACAGTCTTCATACTGGAATTTCATTTCTTCAAGACCCACATCTCGGAACATGTAGCACTGTGCGGGACAACCCCAAACGCACATCATTGAATCACAGTCTCCACATTTTTTTGTATCCACTATAATATGAGCATGCTCATGATCATCGACATTGTATCCTATGAGCCCTAAACCATTCTTGACATCGTATGTGAATAGACCTAATTTGATTGATTCGGACATCATTTCACCTCAGAGTTTTCGACCTGTTAGAGCCAACTTCAACATGCTCAAGAGCCCCATCCCCTTCTTGTTTGCTTTGCTGTTTGAGCGCATTTCTTTGCGAACTTGGCGCAAAACCTTCTCCGCCGGGACTTTTTCTTCACCGATTTCTCTGAAGACTCGATTGGCTGTTTTACCAACCAGTTCGGGAACCCAAGTGAAGTTCGCAGGGTTGTTTAGGAATTTGGTCGCGGGCTCAAATCGCTTGAGATCGCGGAAGATGTAACTTGCTTTGAGGGACTTTGTGTATGTCGCATCAAGTGCCTTGTCACTCACATCCCCATCTGCAATACATTTGGCAATCGCTTTACCAGCCAACTTACCAGAGTGTAGAGCATTGTTCATGCCTTGAATTTGCATACCATTGGCAAAGACAAGACCTGCTGCATCCCCTACCACTAGTGCCCCATCTCTGGTGAATCTATGTGGCATACGGTGTAGCCCATACTCTGGACAAAGATGTGCCCCATATTCAATGGCCTCACCGCCTTCAATCAATGCGGCAATTGCTGGTTGTTCTTTGAATGCCTGATACAGGTCATACGTATGAATTCCAGATGGTAGTGAACTCAATTGAACAATAATTCCACAAGAAACAGTCTCACGGTTTGTGTAGAAGAATCCACCACAGCGGGGGTAGAGTCCGTCAGTAACTGGATATTCCTTCCATGCTTCATGAGCCATGTCTCGGTACAAAGAGAGTGCCAATTCCATGGCCATACCACTGGGTGGTCTCTCATCATCACCTGGGAAGCAATTGAATCTCTCATCAATTCTTTCTTTACCCAAATGAATAACTTCTTTCACACCAAGTAACAGGTCTTCTTTGGATTGCGCATTCAACATTGAATCAAAGTGATAAGTTCGGGTCAGAATAGAATTGCTGCCTTCGGCGATTACCACTACTTTACTTGTCATGATTTCTCCATCTTGGACGATACCACTAATCTTGCCATTCCGAATTTTATCTACCAGTTCTTTGGGGAAATTATCAATTTTCCACTTTTGTGCAGCACCTTTTCCACTGTCTTCAGCTGGATCGGTTAAATCCCTAGCAGTATATGATTCGTGGTCCAAACCATCGATGTGAAGTTGATCGATTTTCATACCAGCCATCACAAAGATTCCGGCCTCCTCCATTTTCTCGGCCATCCAAGCATCCGCTTTCGCCCGAAGAACAGACCATGAAGAACGCTGACTTGGTTCATCAGTCCCTCCAGTTCCATCCCATGATGCAAATCTTCCTTCGACGAAGAGTGCATCCTCGCTACTCAGAAATCCGACTTTCTTGTGATTAATTGCGCGCTCAATTCCGGGGCAATCCATTTCCCAGTTGCCGAGATATTCTTCAAAATCATCGAGTTCACGGCCCCAAAGGATTCCACCTGTGAGGTTCTTGCTACCAATCGGTTCTCCACGGTCGACGATTAGGATTCGATCGCCTTCGATACCTTCCTTTAGCAATTGAAATGCAGTAGCTGCTCCTGCGAAACCCGCACCAATAATGATGACATCAAAATCGGTTTCTTCGTCCATTGATTCACCTCGGGTAATCGCTCCTAAGTATGACTTGTCCTTGAACTTGTTCTCGCACGCGCACGCGAGAGATACCGATATGAGGCCCCGCTTGCACGGACCCACATGGTCATCTCCAGTGCGCCGGGGAAGTGCATTCTCTTCGGAGAGCATGCGGTGGTGTATGGGCAACCAGCGGTGGCGGTCGCTATCGATGCTCGAATTCGAGTTATCATTGAGGAATCAGAGTCGGGTTGGCTCATCGACGGAATGCCATTTGAGAAACATCGTCACCCACATCTTGATGCAATCCTCAAACGCGTTTGGGTTGGCAGTGGAGGTCGGCCGCTATCCGTGAAGATCGAAAGCGAGTTGTTTGGTGCAGCGGGTCTAGGTTCAAGCGCAGCGATTTGTTCTGCTGTTGCAGCGGGTCTACTGCATATCGGCGGGACCAAAGTCGACGATTTGCCCCTTTCTGGGATCGCTACAACGGCCCATATTGCCGAAGCCGAAGCCCAAGGTGGACGTGCCAGCCCAATCGACACGAGTACCACTACATTGGGTGGAGCTGTGTTGGTCTCTGACAAGAAAGAATCACTGGCAAATTGGCAATATACTCGTGATTTACGGATCGATGGTCAACGAAGAACCTGGGAAGTCCACAGCGTAGACATCCCCCAATCTCTATCAGAAGCAAGTCTTGTAATCGGTTTTTCTGGTCGCCCTGGACCCACTGCACAGATGGTTGCCAAGGTGGCAGCATTGCTCGAAAATGAGCCGGAACGAATGGTGGATATCGAACGAATTGGCAATGTTACCCGTGCGGGTGCGACCGCCCTTTCTCTTGGTAATCTTCAGGCCGTCGGAATCGCCATGAACGAATGCCATCGTTTGTTACAGGGCCTGGGTGTATCTGATGATGATTTAGATCGTATGGTTGAAGCAGCATTGCCCTCTAGTCTTGGAGCAAAACTCACAGGCGCTGGAGGCGGTGGATGTATGATCGCTCTAACCATGGAACCGCGGAGAACAGCCGAGGCAATTGAATTGGTTGGGGGCCGAACAATGGTGTCCCCACTTGGAGCACAAGGTGTGCGAATCGAAAACGATTGATTGCGGCCTTACTATCGACATTTCATTATAAACAAGTCTGAGTGCGGCTTTAAATAGGGGTCTTGATACCGCGGGCCATGGCAACAAGTGATGAAGATCGCCTAACCGTAGTGAATGTAGTCGCCTCAACCCGCGTGGCTGAGGAATTGAACCTTCCAGATATCGCA
>CATISE010000042.1 GCA_949538655.1 Marine Group II euryarchaeote MED-G33
CTGTAGGCCCCAAAAGACTCCACCTCTAAGCCGTCTTCGTTCCCAATTCCTTCCTCGTTTCCGAAGCAACCCGAAAGGGCGGAGCAAAGCATCAATGCCGTGAGGAAAATTGTGCAATGCCCCTTTCGCATGTTTGACCCCGGCCCTATGGGGCCGGGTTCTGGGCTTCAATTCGACGGTTGGATTGGAATCTCAACCAGAACGCTGCTGGAACTGATATTGCCGCAATCGATGCGGCCCAAGTGAGGATTGAACCAGTCACAACCCCATATTCTGGCAATGTGTGAGTTGCCAACAATGCATAGAAACTGACTGACATCGCCCCGAGCATCATCGGACCCACCGCGCCACCCGGTACATCTTCGCCTTGAGAAATCCAAAGTGCGACCATACTGGTCAAAAAAATGGCGGGGAATACTGAGGCCATCCCTGCCAACAGGGGTGAGCCCAATTGCGAAAGCCAAACAGCCACACCAATCGCCGTGGCAGCTGCAATCCCACGCATGGCCAAGGTCAGTGGCCCGACACGATTCTGACCCTTGGGTGCGTGCCGATGTTCAAGTGTAATCCACAGACCAAGGGCGACTCCGATCAGTAAGGCTCCGATGCCAATGGTCATAGAATCCTGTTCAGAAAATAGTGTCACTGAAATCGCCGCACCTGTAAACCAAATGCTGAGGTTGATGCTTGTGATGACAACCAACCGTTTGCCAAATGTCCAGTCAGGGATTATTGGAGGGACAACGCGCCACATCCACAGGAAAATTGCGTTGAGAAGCATGCCCACGGGTACCATCCCCATCGCTGGTTGGAATGCCAAAACGGTTGGATCAGCCAACCACATGAAGGCTGCAGCAGGAACGATGGTGGTTGGTATGGTCCCGAGAATACCACCGATCAGTCCACCAAATTTCTCAATCGCAACCGTCACAGCAATGGCAACGAGACCTGCGAGAAATGCGGCCAGTAGGATCTGGCCTTGAGGGGTCATTCCTAATCCTCAATATCAGCGTCAAGGGTCCCTTCGTCTAGGACATACAAGGAAGGATCGCGAAGATTCTGTAACTGCATGAATAGTACAACCGCTGCTGCGATTGAGAGCAGTAGTAAGAAGGAGAGCCCGCCCACAATCATGCCTGTGCTAAGGAAGTCCGATTCCTCGGACACCGGTGCCTTCTCACTACCCATGATGTGCAAGTGAGTGACGATGTTGGCACTGGAATTCGTCCCCTGAAGTGCACGAACCATCAACGTTTGATTGCCTTCAATGGTATTGCCTGGTAAATATTGCAAACGATCAACGAACATGTCATGTTCGATTTCAAACTCGCCTGAACCTGAGTTATAATTGCTCAAATCCATCCACTCATCACGCATATCCCAAGTTCGCCACTGAATCTTTTCAGCCGCTCCATCAATGGTGAATTTCACAGATTGACCTTGACCCACGTGAACCTTATTGTCGCCCATAGTTTGAGTAGAGAGGTTCACAGCAACCATGTCTGTGAATCCATAGACTTGGTTGGCTGCTTCCATGACGGCAGGGTGAGCTCGAACCTCTCCGTGACCGTACACATTATTTTGCCGTGGCTTGACAGATAAATCATCAGCACAAGGCTCGTTGGCACCAGCGTGGTGACAGGGTCTGTATTCTGAGGTTTCCTGCATAATATTGCGTACATCAAACGGAGACAGTTCTGGATTGGCCTGATACATCAATGCGGCAACACCTGCTGCCCCGGGTGTAGCCATACTGGTACCCGAGAAACTTACGTAACCATCTACTGAGTTGGATTCTACAGACATAACGTTGGAACCGACGAAAGCGATGTTGGGCTTGACCCGACCTTCTTCTGTTGGACCCTGACTCGAGTAGATCGCAATGCCGGGATCATCACCCTTGTCGAGGGCTCCGACAGTAATGACGTCCTCTGCACTACCCGGTGTACCAATTTGAGCGGAGACACCATTGTTACCAGCGGCGATGAATAGAGCGACGCCTGCTCGGACCATTTCATTGGCCATGCGTGCAACACTCTCATCTTCTGAACTGGTCAATTCGATGGCACCAAATCCGCCCAGACTCATACTCGCCGCACGAATGTTGAATTCATGGCGTTTCTCAACAGTCCATTCCATGCCCATCATGACGCCAGCAAAGGAACCAGAGCCCCCCGCATCCAATACTTTGACGCCGACCAATTGGGCCTGTGGAGCAACACCGGTGTGCTCGTAGGTTGGGGCTCCTGTCCCGGCAGTCGTACCTGCACAATGCGAGCCGTGACCTTGATCATCATAGGGGAATACTTCGGTACCGTTGGTCAATGTTGGATTGTTGACAACATCATAGAAGGCGATGATTTTCGGATCATTAGTACTGATGTCATCGTCCAAATCATCCAACCCAACATGCGCTCCATCAATCCCTGTGTCGATGATGGACACGACGCTACCTGTGCCGTCATATCCTGTTGCCTCATAGACATCCCAAACACCGTGAGTATCCTTGACATCGGAATTGGCAATTTGCATGATTCCATCCAATTCAACCATGACCACGCCGGGTAAAACAGAGAGTGCTTCGATTCGATCGATTGCTACAGTTCCAGCAATACTGTCAATCAAATGGAAGGTGTGTTGGTGAATGAAATCAACTTCGTCCTCCAACAACCGTTCATCTGAGGTCGTGGGTTGGTGATCAAAATCAACGATGACGCCAATGCGATCACCTTCGTCAATGAACTCTTCTGGGAAGACTTCAATCGCGATCCAAATATTGTCCTGAATACCATCTTTATCCTTGTCCATCAGTGTGTCTTCCCACCAAGGAACCTCTTCAGATTGGGCTGTTGGAACGGGTGCTGCAACTGCTAGAACAGGCAAGAGAAAAAGTCCGATAGCGGCGATTGCGAGGATGGCTCGATGGCGGTCTGGTGACATTGTATCACCCTACGGGTGAAAGGACTGATTATTCAATCCCACGGTTCCCCGTGAAGGGTTCTATTGAAGGACTCAGGGTGAAGTCGAGGGGTATGCGCAGGCTTCTGGTCGCGGTCTTGGTCGTCATCCTGCTCATCCCATCAACCGCTGCTGGAATGACGATTACTCAACCCAATTACAACACCGGAGATTGGTTTGAGTACGACGGTTGGACTGCCGCTGTTTTCTCTCAATATGAATCTCAAATGGATGCGGAAAGTGAAAACTTCAATCACTTGAATTTGGTCGAAGAGGTTCCAATGCGGATGTCGATTGAAGAGAGTGAAAGTATCAGTCTTGGAGGTCAAGATACAAACTGCCGTGTGAGTCTTGTCGAACACTCGGTAAACATGACGGTACACTTCATCGATGGCAGTACGGATTACGACAATGATACGATGACACTCAACGTCACTACGACCATCAAAGTGTGGATGCCAACGGGAGCGAGTGCATTCGAGAAACGCGTTGAAACGATCTATCTCGAAACGTGGTTTAGTGGTGGTGGTGAAGACAACTACCTCGAGAATCGCTTGGTCACTGAGGAAATCATCGAACGTGATGGACTGTGGCCTAGTGGAATCCAAGTGGGTGATGAATGGGACTTTTCGGAAACCATCTCACGTACATCAATTGTCGAGCAGAGAATCAACCGAGCGCTTTGGAATGAGACGAGTCGAGTAACAGAAGAATTGGCTCGCCAGGTGACTTGGACGGCCACAGAGGAAACGACGATTTCAACCGGTGAAGACAATCTTGACAATACACCAACCATGCGGATGGAGCAGCAGATTGTTGGTGAATCACAAACCAGTATTGATTGGTATCATGAAGAAGGATTCTTGGTGAAGACGCAACACTTTGTGAACGGAACACTGGTTCTTTCAGCGACTCTTACGGATCACAAATACTCAGCTGAGAATGTCGTCGCCACGGTCGTCACAGACAATGGCCTACCCGCGCCATCTCTATTGGCTGGTATCGGCATCTTTGCTTTGGCCGCAATTCGCCATTCAAAACCGGAATGACAGGCCCAATCGGAAAGCGGTTTGGTGACCCACATCCAACACCAATGGTGCACGGTCAATCGCATCCTGGCGCAGCAACCCACCGATGGCACTGCCTTCCAATGTCAGTGTCGAAATGCCACAGATCATCGCAATGCCATCGGGGTCGAGGCAAGCCAGGATTCCGTGTGTACCCCAATCGATACTGGTTGGCGTGTCGTCCATTCGATTGTTGGCTGGAATTTGCAATGTTGCCGTACCATTCACCAAAGTGAAATTATAGGTATTCTCATGATGCCAAAGTGTCCCCATTTCACCATCTGGACCGGTGACTGTGAGGGTGATTATCTGATTGAGCGAGGCGGTCGAAGGTTCGATTTGGACCGTAACATCTGAAGGTGAACCTGGAGTGTAAGAAGTCAACCAAAATTTGGCATCAACACCGCCGAGTGCGATATCGTCAGTCCACCAATAGACATCGTTGTTGACCGCTGGACACCACCAATGGTCCTCCAAGAGATCCCCATTCGTATTGTTCCACCAAATGTGGTAAGATTCCTCACATCCTGAGTAGGTCGCTGGACTTGCACCAATTTCAGTGATATTGTAAAGAGTGACTTCCTCTCCAATCTCCGGTTCTGAATTGAGTGCGATTGGCCCCCCATTACCAGACCAAATTTGCGTGCGTGTAGAGACGGTGTTCCAGGTCTCATTGACCCTCATCGGAAAATCATAGACTTCTCTAGGTGGATCATATTCGTGCGTGTGGGTGAAATCAGCAATTCCAGTTGTCCAAATCCCGAATGCATCAAAGTCGAGATCTATTGATTGAGCTCGATGGATGATGGCCAAATCTGACGCGCGTACCCAGCGCGTCTCGTGATAGGTGACGATCAATTCCCCTGAGGCGAAGATTCCTGTATTGGGTTCAGGAAACCGTCCATCACCTTGACCGCTCGCATCGATTTCCAACCGATAGGCTGGAACCCAATGACCAGATACATTGTATGTCGTTACAGAGGCGACCAAGATGCTTGCATCACCCGTGATGATATCGAGTGTTGAACCGGATAAATCAGGGCTGTCTTCAACCAAGATTACAGCATCCAATTCAATGTCGTATTCCCAGAGGTCTCCCACGTTCCAAGTAACGATATTTGCTTCTTGGGAAGACGACTCAGTAGCCCGAATATTAGGGGCTCCCAACATTGTTGGAACCGAACTCATCCCCAAGAGGATGACGATGACGAGTGAGGTCAATACCCTGGCCACACTATGGCCAGACAGTTCGGGCAAATGAGGCCACCGGCTCGTTTGGCAATCTTCATCCCTTTGGGATGACTCGGATGCCCATGACGAAGATGTGGTCTGCGTTCTTTTTGTCGGTTCTTTTGGTATCAACACTGAATTTCTATGCAGTGGTTAGAGAACCAGATCGAATCGAAATCAATGAGGTGCATGAGCATCTTTCGGAGACTGTCAAAATCGAGGGGACTCTGATTTCTTGGGTTCGCGATCCATATAGCGATGGTTCTGATCGTGTCGATTTGCAGGTTGAAGATGCTCCCGACGTGGTTAAAATTCGTTGGTATGACACCAGTGAGGTCCCACCGATCGGTTCTCGAATCATCGTCGAAGGTGAAGTGGTTCAATACAACGGAAAGATTTGGATTAACGCCAAGGGAATGGGCGCCATCTCCGAAAAAATTGGTGCTGAAATCACCATGGTTGAAACATCGTTGAACGATATATCTGCAGATGCTGAATCTTACCGCTCGAAAGTTGTAAACCTCTCTGGTTACCTTTCAGATGCGATTGAACCCAATGTGACATGGCAGAGTTTTACTCTAATTGACAACCCTTCTTATCTCGACAGTGACCACAGGCTCTATGTCTCACTTCAGGGGCGTGTGACCGAATGGATTGAGGCCGGATCTAAGGTCAACCTCACCGGTTGGATTCAATGGGATGAGAGGAATTACCGTTGGTCAATCGTCGTTCAGTCATCAACACTGGATGTCACGCACCCCGCGGGAGCCAAGCGACTTTCTTGGGCGGTTGCAGCAGAGACATGGTCCTATGATATCGGCAAACTCGTCTATGTCGAAGGGACCTACAATTGGGTTGATGATGAGCATTGGATTATCGCACCTGGTGGGGAAAATGTGGGCATCATTTGTTTGATTCCAAATCTCAATCTTACCGTCAATGGTACTTTACCCGAGGATGGGTTTTCGGGTCGGCTGATCTGGTCGGAAGATCGTGCCCAAATCTGCTTGCAGATGAGCGATGAGGACCACAGTGTCAATCCGGTGGGAATTCTGATTGGAGACTTCACGACACTGGCAACAATCGCAGCAAATCCTTCCGATTGGATTGGGGAAGAAGTGAATGTCGCTGGATGGACGACGGGCTCAGTGTCACCAGATTATGACAAAGGATACCTCGGTGATGGCAAGGATTACTTTGAGCGTTCAACCACTTTGCGGTTCCAAATTGCTGGAGCACATGCCGAGTGGATTGAGAAGGGCACATATGTCGAATTCTACAATGTGACTGTACTGTGGAATGAAGCCGAAGGAAGAATCATGCTCGATGTCCCATTGTACGCGATTGGAACCGTCGACATCCCACCCGATACATTCTCTTGGTCAGCTGGATGGGATGCTTGGACTTGGCAGGTGAATACGCTGGTCAATGTCAATGGAGAGCTCAATCAAACCACCGATGGCAATCTCTGGTTGCTCGCATCAGGAAGCGAACAACGAATTTGTTTGTATGATGATGGGACTGCGATGGAGACTGGATTTGATGAAGGTGGGAACAGTACGGGCGTCCAAGTCTGGACTGGACGATTGGTAGCCACCGATGCATCGGGTGACCCGGGTACACAACTTTGTCTGACACTGTGATTGGAGGGATTTCAATGTTGGAGGGATTTATGCTTGATTGGGCGTGGCTCATGGGCTCGTTCTTCATCGGTGTTTTCCTCGGTTGTATGACTGGATTGATTCCTGGTTTTCACGTTAACAACGTCGCACTAATCGCACTCTCGATGTCCCCATTGGCGGTCAATGCTGGAATCCCATTGTCTTCGGTTGCAGCCATTATCGTCTCTATGGGAACGGTGCATACTTTCCTGAATTATATCCCAAGTGCGCTGATTGGCGCACCAGATGGGGATACGGCTCTCGCACTGTTGCCGGGTCACAGGATGTTGATTTCTGGACATGCGGCTCAAGGTGTAGCCTATTCAGCCCGTGGAAGTCAACTTGGGTTGCTACTCAGCATACCATTGCTGATCGTTGCAAGGCTACTGTTTGGAACCAATCCGGGTCTTGGTTTGTATGAAATAAGTCGAGACTTCTTACCCTGGCTATTGTTGACAATCTCGGCCTTCCTGATTCTCACAGAAACAACCCGGCTTGCATGGCCGCGCTGGGTTCAAAAAATCACATCATGGGCACATATCCCTCTACCAAAATCATTTGAGTTCACAATCCCCATTGGCAAATGGAAAATTTATCGGAAAATCGAGTCAATCGATTTCAGACTCGGAGACAATTCACGCGCCGCAGGAATGCTCGTCGCAACCGCGTTCTTCCTATTGGCTGGTTTCTATGGATGGGCCGTGTTCGAATTGCCAGGTCGTAGCCCCGTCGGAATGCCATCGGCCACATTACTGATGCCAGCACTTGCAGGTTTGTTCGGCATCGCCAATCTCATCGACATCTACGTGACCACATCAGAAATGCCACCTCAGGAGCAAAATTGGGATTTGCCACCGGTCAAACCCCTCATCGTCCCTTGCTTCCTTTCGTCCTGCTGCGCTGCCGTGATGGCCATTCTTCCCGGAATGACGGCCGCCCAAGCGACGGTTGTTGTCATGAGTGCACGAAACTTCTGGGGTAGACTCACAGATCCGGATTACATTCCTGCTGATTTTGAATACGGGCCAGGTGGAATTAACGATCCAGCCGCACGTGCAAGAATTGCAGAATATCGTGCAGAATCCGCACGCTTACATGGTCTAGATGATTCACAATTTGCCGAGATCGCCGCCCCGATGATTGTTGAAGAAGCCGGCCTTGACGCTGGAAGCATCGAAAAGGCTGATGATTTGGGTGGGGACTGGGATTCTGTAGTCGGTGGAGAGGTGACCACAATTGGGGATGACCACACCGAATTGGTTGACCGTGAAGACGAGGATGAGGCAATGTTGGCCAAGGCCCGAGAAGTCAAAGAAGCGAGCCCAGATTTGGAAGACCTCGATGCTCAAACTAGACAACAAGACCTCGAAGTTATTGCGGTTCTATCGGCCACCAACACCGCCGTGACCGTCATGGTCCTGACCTTCCTTTACCTTGTACTACGACCACGTTCTGGTGCGGCTCTCGCACTCAATATGATGTATCCAATCGATCAGTGGACTGGGCTTGAACCCCCGTCTGATTATATCCGTCTGATGGCCATTACCATCGGAGCTGGATTATTCGCCGTACCTGTGATGATTAAAGTCGGGCAAGGTATGCTCAAATTGCATGAATTGATTCCGCTTCGAAGTATGGTCATGGGTGTGGTCGGATTCGTTACAATCCTCGTTTGGTTGTCCACTGGTTGGATTGGAATCGGGGTGTTGATTGTCGGGACTGCGATGGGACTGATGCCCCCTAGAATTGGAATCAGACGAAGCCATGGCATGGGGATCATTCTGGTACCGATTATGATTTACACATTTGCTCAGAAACTCGACGGCTTTGGTTTCATCTAATCTGCGGAGGCACTAAGGGCAAGATGCCCTCACGCGTGAGCGCAGGGCTACGCCCTGCGGTGAACCCCATGCGTCGTAATGCCCTATTGTTGACCACACTGATGATTGTCATGAGCCTGTCGCCATTGGTCCAAGGGACCAGTGCCAGATCAACCGCTTGTAGTGGTGACATCTGTATCAATGAACTGATGCCAAACCCCATGGGAACTGATACTGGGAACTACCCTACCTGTGAATGGGTCGAAATTTACAACAGTGGAACTGCGGACATCAATCTGCAAGGATGGACGCTCGTAGATGCTTCACATTCACACCCAATCGATGCCAATACATGGGTTGACTTTGCCAATTTGGCGACACCATATGTGCTTGCAGCAGGTGACTATGCAATTATCGCTGAGAACTTGCAAGGCACGCTCAAACTCAACAATGCAGGGGAAACGTTGGACCTCTTCGACGGAAATGGAGTTTCAGTCCACACTGTGACCACAGGTACAGCGAGTAGTGATGTGAGCAAAATTCCGGGACCCAATGCGACTGCTGCTTTTGTTGATTCCAATGTCAATACACCGGGTGCAGCGAACACCGGAGGAGGGACCGGCGGTCCAA
>CATISE010000043.1 GCA_949538655.1 Marine Group II euryarchaeote MED-G33
GAGGACGACGACGATGAGGATGAAGAATCAGAGGACGACGACGATGAGGATGAAGAATCAGAGGACGACGACGATGAGGATGAAGACTCTGAGGACGACGACGATGAGGATGAAGAATCAGAAGACGACGACGATGAGGATGAAGACCCTGAGGACGATGACGATGTGGAAGAAGAATCAGAGGATGATGACACAACCGATGAAGATTGGGAACAAACTGAATCACCTGAAGAATCCAAACCAGAAGGACCAGCTGAGTGGCAGCGATTCCTGATGCGAAATTACGAAAATGCATTTCCAATAATGTATACAATCGTTGCAATATTTATCGGGTTCTGGTTGGTCAATGCAATGGGTATTCTTGTCGATGGCAGTGGCGGTCCGATCGCATATGATGGAGACCCCATTAGTGAAATCAGTGCCGATACCAATTGGGTCGAAGAGGTGACCCTCGACACCGGCGATATTTATCCATGCGACAAAGAAATTCAAGAATCAGGATGTAAGAACTCCCTGACGCCATTTTCAGGTGTTAATGGCTCTTCATCTATGCCCGCTGGGTTCCATTTGGACGGTATTCTGTTCATATTACTTGGTTTGGTTGGACTCGGTGGTATTGCCTACCTACAAATGCAAATCAAATCATTGCGGGCATTGCACCGTCGTAAGAAGGATAGTAGTTCAGATGATGATTCAGATTCTGTGGAAAACGATTCTGAAGAAGGTGCTGACAGTGATTCGAGCACCGAAGAAGATGCCGACGAATCTGATGAAGAAGAGGATGCTGGAGACTCGGAAGAAGAAACCGGCGAATCCGATGACGATGAGGAAGATGATGAAGAATCCGATGATGATGAGGAATCAGATGACGATGAGGATGACGAAGATTCTGAAGATGGAATTGAAATCGGTTCACGCGTTGGTGTCGAAGACGAAGACGGTGATTGGTACGGTGAGGTTGTAGAATTTGACGATGATGAAGATGCTGTGGTTGTCAAACGCGAAGATGATGGTGAAGAATACGTCGTTGATTGGGACTCACTATTCCAAGATGATTGAGAGGTGTTGAATTGTCCGATTCGGAAGACCCACTCGGGGCCTTCGATGATCTAGCGTCTTGTCCTGCATGCGCCGCCTTGGCTCAGAAAGGTACACCGAGATGCCCAGAATGCGGTGCTTTTCACATGCCCATTGAAGACGCGGATACTCGTATACCTGAGCAAGAAAGACGCCCGGTTGAGAGAGTCACAGAGGAACCGCGAGACCCTGGGTTTTACAGTATTGATCCACGAGGTGAAATTCCAGAAGAACATTTTGAGGGAGATGAGGATGCTATTGCTGATTGGGATGGTTCCAGTGTTGACTTCGATATTGGTGATGATGAATGACTGTCCTGGGGCATTTAGACCAACATCCTGGTTTGAATCCACCTGATTTTTCTGCTGTCGTGACCTCTATTGACGACAATTCAATTCAATTGGATAAGACGTTTTTCTATCCAATGGGGGGTGGACAACCTGCAGATCGTGGCAGCATGATATCTGAATCATTTGAATGTAATATTGTGGAGATTCGTAAGAAAGAGGCTGTATTACACCAATTCGAATCCGCCAAAGGTACCGTAAATATTGGTGACATAATTCATTGTAGCATCGACCCCATATGGCGTAACAAATTGTCCAAAATGCATACTGCACAGCACCTAATCAGCGCCCTCGCAAATGAAGAATGGGGAGCCCATACAGTTGGCAATCAAATTGGTTTTGAGAAAACCAGAATCGACTTGGAATTTGATAACCGAGATATATTTGACAGACAATACTTGGAACAACTCGTTAATGATACCATCAGCCAAAATCTATCAGTTTCCATGGATTTTAGACCTTCAGTCGAATTGTTAGATAACCCCCTCGTTCGAGTAAATATGGCTAGAATGCCACCAAATATCGATATCTGGCGGACCATATCTATTGGGGATCTTGACGTCTGCCCCTGCGCCGGTACCCACGTTCCCAACACAGGGATGATTCCAGAGATTGAAATTTCACGTGTCAAGAGTAAAGGAGCTGGCAGATTGCGTGTTGAGTATTTATTGAAAGAACTTTAAAAACTATTGGATTTTTTATTACAATTATAATTGTTTAAAATAGAATTATTGTTAAACCATATGCGGAGTTGCAAATCGAATCGTTCATATCCAGCATGTTGTTCATCGGTTTGATTCTCATGGCTGACTACGAAGGGTTCTGTCTCAAATGCAAAACATATGGGCCGATTAAAGATGTTCAGCACTACTCAATGGCCAATGGCCGAAAGAGGGTAGGTGGCACTTGTTCACAGCCTGGGTGCACAGGTAAGATCTCGAAGATCGTCGGTTGATTCCACTACGACAGAACGAATCATCCAAATACAAAACTGCGCACGAGAATGCATAGGGCCCGTGGTCTAGGGGTTATGACGTCGCCTTGACATGGCGAAGATCGCCAGTTCAATTCTGGCCGGGCCCACTCATCTTGCAAAATAGCTCTATTGCACCCCTTTAGTCTAGGGTATGAAGGTGCAATCAACCAAATATTTGGATTCTTGGTACCTAAATGTGTCACTGAAAGCCTGTTGTTGATTTCGGATATATTCCAAGGGCCGATAACATGGATTATCGGCACTAACGGTGTGCTAGATTCTAGGGCATCCGGAAGATGATCCCAATTCAACATGGATATGTTCTTACAAATTATGATTGAATGATTTGGCTCGTTTATGTTGATTGATGTGAATGGTGCTTTGGAATTGTTTAAATCGTTTATTCATAATGCACCCAAGTTTTGTGGATGCCGCTGTGGCCAGGAGATTGGCACCAAGATTCAACAATTTCAGAATTCAACTGGTTGAAGTTTGCAATGGCACCTATTGCAATTACACCATGGGCACCATTTTCTTGAATGGGCAATGTAGTTGCGGAGTTACGTGTGACAGATGCGAGGGCAGCAATTGGATCTATCTTCAAACGATGACATGCCAATGATCCAGTCATTGGTATAGACAGGGATTGACAGTTTGGATTGAAGTCAGTTGCTAGTGTCCAGGGCCATTCCTCGTCAATGCACATTTGAATGGGTGGCCATACATCTGAACCCATTACATATGGCGTACCTGGTAAGAACCCTTGAACCGTTCCTGCTTCTGCTGCTGCTGCACGGGCGTCTTCACTGGAGTGGATTGCATGATCAGCTGTAACAGCCCCCAGCTCTGCTGCCAATTCCAATCCACTACCATCTGTGAATTCATCTACATGCAACCGAATAGAGAAACCTGCCCTCTTTGCTTCTTTGCAGATTTCCTCTGTGTCCTCAATGGTAAACCAACCTGGTTCGCAGAAAACATCGGCCGAATGTGCTATGCCTTGTTCAATGACTGAAGGTAATTGATCAGATAGTAATTCTTCGACATATTCTGCTCTTGACATTCCATGTGGTATGTCGTGGGCACCCATCCAAGTCGCACTCATCTGTAAATCGGGATTTTGAATTTGTAAATCTCGATATGTCTCCAGTAATTTCAATTCACTGTTTGTATCTAAGCCGTATCCTGATTTTGCTTCAATGAAGGTAGTTCCATGATTTTTAGCTACTGAAATTCTGGACTGGCCAATTTGTTTGAGGGATTGACTTCCCCTTGTTTGGCTGACAGTATGGCGTATACCCCCTCCCGCTTCAGCAACTTCGGAATAACTCATTCCTTGCTGCCTCATGCGCATTTCATTTGACCGATCTCCCGCCCAAAGTAAGTGTGTGTGTGCGTCAACAAATCCTGGGGTGATCGCTTTACCCGAGAGATCGTGTGCTATTGATTCTTGACCAAATTCTGCGATTATTTCCTCTGTGGGTGCAATTATCTTGAACCTGCCAGATTCAATCACAAATCCATGTCCAGCGGGGTAAATCTGTTCATCTGAAGACATTTCAAGACCGACCAGAGGTTTGGTCACATCTCCTGTAGAGAAGTGGGCAATTGGGCCGGCGTTGACAAAAATACGTCTACTTCCCCCTTGAGCCATGAATATCCGTAGGTCATCAGGCTTGAAAGGGTGTGCCCATTCGCACTTGCATGGTCCTCGAGTCACGCGCCCCTTCATGCGAGGCGAATCGCTCACGTGATGCGGGAGGAATCATTCTCGGGATTGAATCGACTGCACACACATTTTCGATTGGCTGGGTCGATGGATTGGGAGTCCCTGGTAAATCCGTTTCTGCCTTTGTTAGACCAATTAAAGGTGGCATACACCCTCGAGAAGCCGCAGACCACCACGCAAAACATGCAGGTGCAATTCTACAGGAGTTGTTGGACAAAGAAGTCCAATTATCCGAGGTAAAAGCAATTGCATTTTCACAAGGCCCTGGCTTAGGACCTTGCCTGAGAATCGGGGCCTCGGTAGCCCGTTCATTAGCAATTCAACTAAACGTTCCACTCGTCGGTGTAAATCATTGTGTCGCCCATATCGAAGTGGGTCGCGAACGATGTGATTGTGACGATCCAGTTTTGCTGTACGCAAGTGGTGGTAATACACAGGTAATCGCCCGCTTGGATGGTAAATATCGGGTATTAGGCGAGACACTGGATATCGGCATTGGCAATATGTTGGACAAGTTTGCTAGGGAGCAAGGCATCCCATTCCCTGGTGGCCCCAAAATCGAATCTTTGGCGCTTGAATGGCTACATGATAATCCAAATCCAAGTCTTGAAGGATTGGAATTACCTTATGCAGTTCAAGGGATGGATTTGGCTTTCTCCGGAGTACTAAATGCGGCGCTGAATCTTGTTGAAAATGGAGTCCCTTTACCCGCAGTTTGCTGGTCACTACAAGAACACACTTTCGCTGCATGTGTTGAAGTTGCAGAACGTGCGATGGCACATGCAGGCAAAGATGAACTTCTCCTTGGTGGCGGTGTTGCTTGTAACGAAAGGTTGCGGAGCATGTGCCAAATAATGGCAACTAGTCGTGATTCAACATCGCATGTTCCAGAAAAGTTTCTATGCATCGATAATGGTAGTATGATCGCAACTTTAGGACGTCTGCAATTGCTGTGGGGTTGTGAAACTGCCTTGGACGAATCTGGTGTGCGTCAGGATTTGAGAACTGATGAAACACCCATCCTTTGGAACTGACCCAATTTGACGAAGCCAACCCTTATGGCAGGTGGGCTTGAGGTCCGGCCGGAGGCAGGAAGACTTGGGGTCAAATGACGAACCGTCAAA
Source organism: Marine Group II euryarchaeote MED-G33 (assembly GCA_949538655.1). GTDB lineage: Archaea > Thermoplasmatota > Poseidoniia > Poseidoniales > Thalassarchaeaceae > MGIIb-P. The sequence goes on from CATISE010000043.1 coordinate 5,254, forward strand.
TCCATTCAGTAAGAACCCTAAGAAGGCTGCCTCAACCCCAAATAATCGTAATCCTAAACAGAAGCGAAACGACTCGAAACGTGCACCTAAGGGTCCACCAACACCACCTGGGAAATCCGCTAAAGCACCCCCTGTTGCGCCCACAAGTTCGAAACCAGTGGCTGAAAAATCTGGCACAGCTCCAGCTCCAACTCGAGCACCAGGGCGCACTAGCAAGAGTGTGGGTCTCAGAAAACAATCCTCAAAACGCAAAGCTGAATTGCAAAGTAAAACCGATGAGAAGGCGCGTCAATTAATCGAAGCCAGTCGTGCCAAATCAGTTGCGAAGCCTGCCGATCGTGCTGACGCAAAGCCTACAACCAAGAAAGAACCCACCAACCCGTTCAAAAAAACACAGTCATCTGGTCCCAGACCAGCTCCACGAAGGGGTGGCAGATTCAACAAACGAAACAAGCCGCAGGGACCTTCTAAGAGGGTTCAAAAATTGCATCGCGGCAAATATATGGAATTCAAATATGACGTCCGTAAGATCCTTGATGAGGAAAGTGTAGAGGATGAACACCGTTCAAATATATTGGGACAAACTTGGGCAAAGGGTGAAAGACAGAGCGTTTCTGATGCCAAAGAATTCCTTGTTGACAAGGTCAATGCTGGTATCATCAGTGAAGTATGTTCAAAGAGAATCATTAAGTTGATTGATTCGTTAACAACCAGAAGGTGAAATTATGGTAAAAGTTGCAAAAGATACGGTGGCAAGAGTGCATTATACTGGAACGTTCCCCGATAATGGTCAAGAATTTGATACTAGTCGAAATGGTGAACCACTCACTTTTTTGGTTGGGCACAAAGGCATGATTCCAGGGTTTGAAAGAGAATTGATGGGCGCTTCTACAGGTGATTCACGTTCTTTCACACTGGAACCAGAAGACGCATATGGACACCCATCAGATGCATTGATCCAGGAAGTTCCCCGACAAATGTTCCCAGAAGATATGCCAATTGATTTGGGTATGATGCTGATGTCCGATGCTGGACCACTTCGAATCGTTGCGATTACCGATGAGACTGTTCGCTGTGATTTTAACAACCCCATGGCTGGTAAAACACTGCATTTCGAAGTTGAAGTAGTTGAAGTTAGAGCCGCTACTGCTAATGAATTAGCGCATGGGCACGTACACGGACCCGGGGGTGTCGAACACGAAACTCAAAAATCAAGTGATGACAATACCGATTGCCTTCCTGACAAATCCTGCTGCGGTGGTTAGTTTCACGGAACGATTGAAGGGGTTGACCCCTTCGTGAACTACGAGGAGTCGCAGTGGATTTGCGTAAAGAGCGGTTTGAGACTCTAGGCGGGTTGCCAATTTCACCGGTACCTTCGTCTAAGGATTCAACGGGCGATGAAGAGACACCTGGCCAAGCACCGTACACCAGAGGTGTCCACGAAACAATGTACCGAAGCCGATACTGGACCATGCGCCAATATGCAGGGTTCAGTTCGGCTGAAGAAACAAATACCCGATTTCGGACACTGCTGGACCGTGGCCAAAGTGGACTTTCAGTTGCTTTTGATTTGCCAACACAACTCGGCATGGATAGTGATGATCCACTGAGTTTTGGGGAAGTGGGCCGGGTCGGAGTAGCAATCGATTCGATCGATGATATGCGTTCGTTGTTCAGCGGGATTCAATTGGACCAAGTTTCAACATCGATGACAATTAATAGTCCAGCAATCATTCTATTGGCGCTGTATGTTGCGGTTGGTGAAGAACAAGGTGTCCTGCCTCAAAGCCTGCGTGGCACCGTTCAGAACGACATACTCAAGGAATATATTGCCCGAGGAACACATGTATTCCCGCCCGAACAGAGCATGAGATTGATTACTGATTTAATCGAATATTGTGCAGATAATCACCCTGCTTGGAATACAGTTAGTATATCCGGTTACCATATCCGAGAAGCGGGGGCAACCGCTGTTGAAGAGCTGGCATTTACACTATCAAATGCGCTTGCATATGTCGATGCTGCATTATCGACTGGGATGGATGTCGATGACTTCGCGCCTCGATTGTCGTTTTTCTTTGGTTGTCACAATGATTTCTTTGAGGAGGTCTCTAAATTTCGGGCAGCCAGGAGATTGTGGTACCGCCTTATGAACGAACGCTATCACCCAAAAAATCCAAAATCTTCGATGCTCCGTTTTCACACGCAAACTGCTGGTGTAACATTGACCGCTCAGCAACCATTGAACAATGTGGCCCGTGTGTCATATCAAGCGCTATCTGCCGTTCTCGGCGGAACCCAATCCCTGCATACAAATTCCTATGATGAAGCCATCGGCTTGCCAACAGATGAAAGTGCAACCATTGCGTTACGCACACAACAAATACTCGCAGAAGAGACTGGTGTGGCAGATGTAGTCGATCCAATGGCGGGTTCATATCATGTTGAAGCATTGACGGATCGAATAGAATCTGAGGCTTACGCACTCATTTGTGAAATCGATGAAATGGGTGGTGCACTTACTGCACTTAAATCAGGTTTCCAACAGCGACGAATCCACGAATCGGCATGGAAACAAACTACTGACGTGGAGGCATACAATCGCAAGGTAATTGGAGTAAACCATGCAAAAATGGAGGAAGAACCAGATGTTGAAGGGCAAATGATTGACCCCACAATTGCAGAACAACAAATCAAAAAACTCGCAGAATTGCGCCAAAATCGTGATGATACGCAGTCAAAGGTTGCCCTTTCTGCACTCACAGTGGCCGCAGCAACTGATGAGAATTTATTCCCATTCATTTTGACAGCTGTCAAGGCAAAGTGTAGCGTGGGTGAAATCATGAATGCCATGAAGATAGAATTTGGAACATGGATGGCCCCCAGCGGGTTCTAGGTGATCATATGGGTATACGAGTTGACCACATCGGAATCGCAGTGAACGATCTTGATTCAAGTAGTGAATTCTGGCGATTGATTGGCCTGGTACAAGGCGATGATGAGCTCAATGTTGAACAAGGTGTCAATATTCGCTTCTTTGGTTCCGAGCAGGGAACAGATGCAACCAAGATTGAACTGTTGTCTCCAACGTCTGCCAATACTCCAATCGGCCGATTTCTCGAAACAAAAGGTCCCGGCGTTCAACAAATCGCTTTCAGAGTTGACAATTTACAGGAACTTCTTGACAAATTGAAATCTGTGGGGGTGCGTCTCATCAATGAAACTCCAACTACAGGGGCACATGATAGTCAAATTGCATTTGTTCATCCATCTAGTACGGGGGGCGTCCTCGTAGAGTTGCTTCAGTATGAAGACTGATTTGGTGTGATTTCTATGGGGGAAGCACTACTCAAGGTCGCAGATGTCACCAAAACATTTGCAGATGTTACGGCACTTTCAACGGTCAGTGTTGATTTTAACGCCGGTGAAGTGGTAGGTCTTGTCGGTGGGAATGGTGCCGGCAAGACAACACTATTGCGGCTGCTATGTGGTCTGTATCAACCATCTACTGGCACAGTACGGGGCATTGTCGATGAGAATCCTGTAGATATTCACAAAATGCGTGAGCATGTTGGCGTGGTTCCTGAAGCGACTGGGTTGTACGCTCGGTTGACGGCTTGGGAAAATATCCGATACCACAGTCGATTGAATGGAATCGATGACGACATGGCCTGGACAAGGACTGAGAGATTTGCAAAACTTCTGAATTTTGACCAAGATTTACACCGATCGACACGTGGATTTTCTCGAGGTATGCGTCAAAAAACTGCGTTGCTACGAGCACTGTCCCATGGCCCGAAAATCCTACTATTGGATGAACCAACTGGTGGTTTGGATGTAACCAGTGCCCGCATGGTGCGTAAGTTGGTCAGGAAATTGGGCGATGAAGGAGGCACTGTAATCTACAGTACTCACAACCTTGCAGAGGCTCAGCAGGTTTGTGATCGTATTGTCATCATCCACAATGGTACACTTCGTGCCGATGGTTCGCCAGCAGAATTGATTTCATCTACGGGGTGCGATGATTTGGAAGAAGCATACGTTGCGTTAACCGAGGACGTTTCTAGAATCGATTCACCTGCTGAAAATGAGGGGCGAATTGCACGTGCTTGGCGACGACTGTTAACCCGTGGTGGTGATTCGTCTGACTAAATCACCATCTCATTTTTCTCGTATACTTGTTGTAACAAAGAAAGAACTCGTCGATTTCATCCGGGATTGGCGTACTGTACTTGCAATGATTCTTGTGCCATTGATGATTTTCCCTGCAATTTTTATTGCACTACCATTGTTTCTGCAAGGTGAAGCCGCTGAAATGTCATCATATGAATTGACGATTGAAGTACAAGGTGAACTACCTGATGATTTGAATACACATTTTGAAGGCAGAAATTTGATTATCATCGAAACTGAACTTTTGGTAAATGGTACACTGTCCGAGCCTGGCATAGACGCCGTAAGATTGAATGCGGGCGGAATTGAAAATATCCACGCCATTCTTCGTTTACGACAGGTCGATTCTAATGCCTCCCAATCATGGTATTATGCGATACTATCCGATTCAACAGACGAATTATCACTTGAAGCAAAAACTAGAACGCTGGATGCTGTTCTCACTTGGGAGAGAGAAGTCATCAATGCAACACTTGCAGAAAACAACCTAACGTATGCAGAAGCATGGGACCCGATCCATTGGGATGGAGATCAATCAGATGCCGATGTGGCAACCGGCGGAGACCTTGCGGCCATGGGTCTGGCAATGTTCATTCCACTTGTTGTGGCAATGTGGACAACAACGGCTGCCATCCAACCTTCAATCGACCTTACAGCTGGTGAGAGAGAAAGGGGCACGATGGAAGCTTTGCTTTGCACCCCTACCGCACGATCCGATTTGTTGTTTGGAAAATGGTTGGCCGTCGCAACAGTCGCATGCGTCAGTGTACTCGGGCAAATGGCTGGCTTACTGTTTGCTGTCAATTTCCTTACAGGTGGTGGCTTGGAAGCACCAAGTGTGTCAACCACGGGTGTGTTCTTGCTATTGCTAAGTGTAATCTTGTTCGCAATTTTTGTCGTTGCTATCGAACTGGCAGTCGCTGTTCGAGCCCATAGTGTAAGAGAAGCCGGTAGTATCCTCGGACCAATGGTATTGATTTTCATCGGCCCCACACTATTTGCACAATTTGTCAATCTCCAAGGCATTGAGGCATGGTGGTTTGTCCTACCAGTATTCAACATCACTCTCGCCATGCGAGAGGCATTGATGGGTATTTACGATCCAATTCACATTATCCTCTGGCTGTCAACATCGTTGGCATATGCTATTGCGGCCATTTGGTGGGCCTCAAAACAGTTCAATCGAGAGGATTTAGTCGAATCTCTATCGTAATACTGCAGTATTACCCAGTGAATACATTAAAATGGTATTCGTTTGACGAAGCAGCATGCCCAAAGTGAGTTTGGACGTGCCACAACAACTATTGGACGATTTGAAAATCCATGTTGGAGACAGTGGTAAGTTTGTCAGTGTGGCCGATGCAATTCGAACAGCCTGTAGAAAAATGCTCGACCAACTAGACGAGATCGATTCCCGACATGGGCGAATTGGAGATGATTAATTGACAACAAGAGAAGAAGCTGAAAACGCTGTCAAAACATTGCTATCTTACATCGAAGATGATGTTGAAAGAGAAGGACTCTTGGATACACCTTCACGCGTTATCAACTCATGGGATGAAATATTTGCAGGATACCACCAATCGCCAGGTGAAGTACTCGATTCAACATTTAATGGTGAAGGATACGATGGAATCGTCCTGTTGCGCGATGTTGAATTCCACAGTACATGCGAACATCATCTACAGCCCTTTACCGGTAGCGCACATGTCGCGTATATCCCAACAGATCGAATTGTTGGAATCAGCAAACTTGCACGTATTGTCGATTTACATGCTAGAAGGCTGCAAAATCAGGAGCGTATCACAAAAAATGTTGCAGATGATTTGGAAGAACATCTGAACCCATTGGGTTGTGCCGTGATCATTGAGGCATCGCACGGATGTATGCAATGCCGTGGCGTCATGAAGCAAAACGCTGTCATGACGACATCTGCCATGCGAGGTGTCTTCTTCGATAAGGCCGAAGCGCGTACAGAATTAATGCAATTGATTCGAAACTAATTGAGTTGAGGAAATGACTGTCATCTATCCCATTGTTGAAATTTTTCATTCTGTACAGGGTGAAGGTTACCATGCTGGTATCCCGCATGTTTTCGTGCGATTTGGCAACTGTAACCTGCGTTGTGAATGGTGTGATACTGATTTCCTAACTTACGATGAAAGAGATGTTGATTCGATTGTAGAGGAAGTATTGTCATTTGATTGTCAGCGTGTGATTTTCACTGGAGGTGAGCCTGCCATGCAGGATTTAGCCTTGATTGGCTCAAAACTCAAAGCACATGGAATCAATCTGTCGATTGAAACGAATGGGACGATTCCAATTGACCCTATCATCGATTGGATTTGTGTATCACCCAAAGATCAACTATATCCTAATGCAAAAATCAAGCAGCGAACAGGAGACGAACTGAAGGTTGTTTATTGTGGACAGAGTCTTGACATGTATGATGATTTGAAAGAAGGTTTCACGCATCATTTCATCCAACCTTGTTACATCGATACCGATTCGGTTGAAGAAAACGGGAAGTCCTTCCAAGTTGCTGAGAAATTGGTCAAAAGACACCCTGGATGGCGATTGAGCCTTCAGACACACAAGTGGATGGGGGTTCTGTGATGCGAGCGGTCATGGCACTTTCAGGCGGCATGGACAGTACTGGTTTGCTAATGCGATTGCTTGCAGACGGATACAAAGTCAGTTGTTTGTCTTACAATTACGGCCAGAAACACAGCATCGAATTGGAGCGTGCCGAAGCTAATATTGCGTATCTAGCATCGAATGGAATCGAAGTTGAGCACAGAATTGCAGATCTAAGTTCGGCCATGGGGATTTTTCATTCAGCTCTAACCACAGAGGGTTACGAAGTTCCAGAAGGGCACTATGAAGAGGACCAAATGAAACAGACCGTTGTCCCCAATCGAAACGCCATTTTCTCCTCCATTCTCTATGGATATGCGCTTTCCATTGCTCTCCGAGAAGAGTGTGATGTTGTCATCGCTTTGGGTGTTCACAGTGGAGATCACGCAATCTATCCAGATTGTAGGCCTGAATTCTATGATGCAATCTCTCACGCTTTCGAAGTGGGTAATTGGGACAGTGAGAAGGTATCCTTCCACTTACCTTACATTGATGGCGACAAGGAAACAATCCTACGCGATGCAGAAGATGCATTGTCAATTTTAAACCTTGATTTCGATACGGTTTTTTCCAACACCAATACATCCTACAATCCCGATGCACAAGGGCGTTCATCTGGCCGAAGTGGTGCTGATGTGGAGAGAATCTTGGCATTTCATGCGATTGGCAGGAAAGATCCAGTCCCCTATGTTGAGTCATGGGGGACGGTCCTATCGAATGCACTTCAAGTTGAACAGGAGATGAAAATATGACAACAAGAATACGGCGTTGGGTTGAAACAGATACGGGACACAGAGTACCCAATCACAAGAGCAAGTGTTGCCATCTACATGGCCACCGATACCGTTGGGAAGCTGAAATCGAAGGTGATGTCGTCGATGTTCAAGGTGTGTCGGATGAAGGCATGCTAATGGATTTCAGTGATGTCTCCACCATTCTAAATGAGCATGTACACGATATTGTAGATCATGCATTCATTGTATATTCAGGGGATGAGGATGCACGAACCGCATTGGCGATGATGGGACCAAAACACAGAACTGTAATTGTCGATTTTATTCCAACGGCTGAAAATCTTGCAAAGTGGGCGTTTGAACAGGTCGAACCGCACATTCGGAGCGCGTATGGTAACCAATTGCGACTTGTGGCCATGCATGTACGAGAAACGCCGAAATCTTGGGCGTCTTGGTCAGCCTAATCGTATGGGTAGGGATTCTTGCCATCTCTCTTGAAGCGTCATTGTTGATGAGAGCCTTCGGGAATAAAGGTCCACTTCGTAGAATATCCTAACTCCTTGAAGTTATGAATCAGAGGGAGCCCTTGCGCTCATTTTGAAGCAGAGGGTAGCGTCTGAGGCGACCCACTGCGAGCCCATGCATTCAGCAATTTTGAGCGCGAGGGTGTTATGGCGACACCCTTTGCTTCACTGTATAACTGATTGAATCAAGTCAAACAATACGATTCAAACATCTTCGGAGACAAGTGGAGACGATAGTCAGAATCTCCACCTCTGA
>CATISE010000044.1 GCA_949538655.1 Marine Group II euryarchaeote MED-G33
GAATTCACCAGCGGTTCACCAACCACTACAACATCAGCGAACGGAAACCAAACTTGGTTGCATACCGGTGGTTGGAGATTGCCAAAGTCAGCTCTCCTCGCCTCCTCAGAAATCACGGTTGGATTTACTCCAGACCTCTCGGCTCAATTCACAGGTATTGGCGCAGTGACCGATTTGGTCATTGGAGACATGGATGGAGATGGTTTGGAAGACCCGATTTATCTGGTCCCTGATCACATGGGTGCAAACGGTTCAGCCTGGCCTCACATCGGTTGGCTAAAGTGGAATGGCTCTGCAATAGTTACGAGCTGGATTCCAACTTGCTTTGACGCAGATCGCCTCATCATAGGAGACTCAGACAATGATAGTGCGTCGGATATCCTTGCGGTTGCAGAAGATGAAGATACGCTCTGCCAACACCTCTCCGGAAACAGTTGGGCATACACAACGAATGTCACAATGAACGAGAAATTCGAAGACGCTATTCTAGCCGATCTTGATGGGGATGGGCAGGATGACCTAATCTCGATTGACGCTGATGGTACTCTCGGCATGCACTCCTTTAGCGGCGGTGCCTATTCTACCGCAGTGACGACCACAGTCACATCGGGCAACATGGTACCCGGTATGGAGAACTTTGCCCATGTCGACATCGGTTCGTTTTACGGAGTCAATCAAACCATCATCGTCGGTGAGAGTGACATGATGACTGCATACAACACACTGTGGAATTACTCAAGCGGTTCCTGGTTGGCTTCCATGCAGGAATTTGAGTGTTCCAGTGGTCCGTTCAAGATTGTTGATTGGAATGCAGATGGATTTGACGATGTGCTAGGGCCCACAAGTACCGCCGCCTGTACAGCCACTTGGAATGGTTCCGCGTGGAACATAGCCAGTTCAAACATGGTGGGGTTGGCAAATTATTCGATTGGAGACCACGATGGTGATGGTGTTGTCGACATGTTCCGGGCCTTCGAAGGTTCACCGGATGGTTCGGATAGTACACAAACAGGTTCAGTTCAGATGAATGCCTTCGACAGTGATGGGGGTCTGAACTCCACCGCCACCACATTCAATCCACATACCTCGCCAAGAAACATCGTATTCGCCGATTTGGACGGAGATGGGTTGAATGAGCAAATCATCGCGGCGGGTGAAGCCTCTCCGGGACTATTCATCGGTGCGTGGCATACCTTGGATTGGGATTTGGAAGGGGATGGGACAATGGAAATGTCCATGGCCAATTATGCCAGTTCCTCGAGTCCATTGACCCAATCAGATTTAGGGTTGTTAATGACGAATGTCGCCTCTGAATTAGTGGCAGTCCCTACCAGCTATGACTACTACCAAACAGCGTGGGGGACGATGGATCCAGTTGCCCGAAGCATGGGGGCTGGAACCATCACACAATCTGCTCTAAACATGTCATATACTGCTACATTCATCGTTGAATCCAATCCTACCAATGGAAATCTTTCCAACGTTCTGAACACCTTCATGGAATTGGGTACAGGCACAATCGATGTCCCTCTCAATATCACTTCCACAAACAATGGGACGGTGACTTTGGACTCGTTGAGTATCGCTTGGACAGAAGGCGCATCGAACATTCAGGTACCGCCTGCCCCAGTCATCAGTTTGTACAGTTACAACTACAGCCAGGTCAGTTTGATGTGGACGAATTCCACGAGTCAAAGTGATTTGGTCAACTATCAATTGTTTAGGGCGGCAACAGGTTCTCAGATTTCAATCCAACAACCTCACTTTGAGACACTATTCCCTGGTCACCAAGATATGGACGGAGTCACCAACCAAGAATGGGATTATGCGGTTCGATCTATTCATCTCAATGGTGTGGTCTCGAATTTATCGAACATCATCACGGTGAATGTCCCTGATGTTCCTCCCGTTTACGATACCACGCCACCCGATGCCGCAGTCGTCAGTTTGGTGGACGTTCCCAATGATACAGGGGGCGTGTTGAATCTGTCATTTACACCCTCTCCGTCTTCGGATTTGGAGTATACATTGCTCTTCCTTGAAACCAGTGAATTCACCAATGCGACCGGCCTTACACCCTATGCAAACATCAGCAGTGATGATCCGACAACTTCGATGTTGGTCACCGGTCTCGACGATGGAGTTGATCATTGGGCAGCAGCCGTGACCGTTGACGGGGATGACAACGCTTGGTGGAATGTCACGACAGTCGGTCCAGTCTATTCAACCAACGACACGATTCGACAGAGCTCGATGACACTCGATGTTACGGGAGATGGGATCTATGATGATGGCACGCACACAGGCGTCCATCTTCACGATGGTTCAGCCTTCTCAATCTCAGTGCAATTGTCGAGTGAAGGCAGCCCCCTCTCCGACGAATCGATTGATTTGACCATCACCATGGATGGGCAATCATGGTCAACGACCATGATGACCGGATTGACAGGCATTGCCAGCCAAGGTTGGGCGGATTGGACGGACTTTGTCGACCAATGGGAAGCACACGCTGGTGTAGGACAGGTCAGTGTATCATGGGCAGGAGGCTCTTATGGAGCCGCCAACCAAGCGATTGCAGGCGCAAGCAACAGTGCAGATATCGTGGTCACTGTCGATGCCACACTCTCAACCAACACACCTTCGGTTCAACTCGATGCAGAGGGATTGGGTTCTGCTCATGCCAGTGTTACAACAACATCGGCCTCCGATCAATCTCTTCTCGACAGCCTCTCAGTCAGTTGGCAATTGGGCAATGGCACGGATGTCTTCGGAGAATCTGGTATGGTTCAGTTTGACTCCGCAGGTGTTCTCTCTGTCCCCGTAAATTATGCCACGGGAGGATGGCTTGATTTGACACCCACGACACCTTGGTGGCTCACACTCAATCCCGCAACACTCCGAATCGATCTGTTCCCACCTCCACCGGAAGGTTGCACCGATTCAAACGCCAACAACTTCGACGCTGAGGCTCAAGTGGACGATGGGTCGTGCACCTACGATTTACCACAGTTGGAGTTTGTCCTCATCACCTGTGACCCGACATGGGACATTGCTGACAACAGCACATTGGCGATTGGCGATTTAGA
>CATISE010000045.1 GCA_949538655.1 Marine Group II euryarchaeote MED-G33
GTCGATTCAAATGGTGATATTTACGTCACTGGGGCCTTTGAGCAAACGGCGACATTTGGCAGTACCACTCTAACCAGTGCAGGGGACGATGACATCTTTGTCGCCAAAATGAACAGTACGGGACATTGGTTGTGGGCCGTTCAAGCAGGAGGGCAAAACGATGATCGGGGGATGGATATTGCAATCGATTCTGCGGGAAATGTATTTCTCACAGGGAAATTTAAGGCTACTGCGACATTTGGTTCTGACAGTATGACTGCACCCGGTATCAACATGATTGATTTCTTCGTCGCAAAAATTGACACTTGGGGCAATTGGCAATGGGTCGAGGGAGTAGATTGCGACTCGGCTGGCTATTGCTATGGAACCTCGGTCGCTGTGGACTCGGCTGGATATGCATATGTGACGGGTTCATTCAGGGGAGATGTTGATTTTGGATCGACGACATTGACTTGGGCTGGTGTTGAAGACATCTTTGTTGCTAAAATTGACACATGGGGTAGTTGGCAATGGGCATCGATGGCTGGAAGTACGCAAGGATACGACGTAGCCCATTCAATTGACATTGGGCCGAATGGGAATGCCTTCATTGCAGGTTATTTCCAATATACCGCGTTTTTTGGTACCGATTCCATCACAACCAGTGGCGGTTCAGATGTATTCATCGCAAAAATCTCACCGCAAGGCGATTGGGTTTGGACAGGCGTTGCGGGTGGAACCAGTTCCAGCGAGGCATTTGCAATTGCTGTCGATTCACAGGGAGGAGTGTTTGTCGCCGGGGAGTTCTGGGCGGGTATTTCATTTGGAAACATCACCTACAGTACAGGAGGATACAGTAATTCCTTCATCGCGAAAGCGATTGATCAAGGAAATTCAGTTGATTGGGATTGGGCCGTAAAAGTAGGCAGTACTAGTGGCAATTCAGCTGAAGACATTGCCTTCGATTCAAATGGAGATTTGATGGTCACCGGTTGGTTTCAAGGAACTGCATCGTTTGGCAATTCAGCGATGACGAGCAGTGGAAACCAGGATATATATGTCGCAAAAATTCAGGCCAATAGCAATTCGGTATGGGCCCAAAAGGCAGGGAGTGGAAGTACCGATATGGGACTTGGAATCGCCGTAGGACCACAAGGAAATTTGTACACCACAGGTTACTTTCAGCAGAGCACAATTTCATTCGGCAGTGTAGATATCGCTGCCGGTGGAGGATTCGATTCATTCATCGCCAAGATGTCAAGCGATTTTGATCAGGACGCCATACCAGATTCATTGGATGACGACGACGATGGAGATTTCATCCTCGATGCTTTCGATGGCTGCAATCCATCTCCATTCGGGTTCCTATCACTTGCATCGACTGATCATGATCGAGATGGATGTCGAGATTCTGATGAGGATGATGATGATGATGGAGACGGAATTCTCGATGGGAATGACACCTGTCCAAGAGGAATGACTGGTTGGACGCCAAGCAATTCCACCGATATCGACATGGATGGGTGCCTAGACCAAATCGAAGATTTCGATGATGATGGAGATAATTTCGAAGATTACCTAGATCTATGCCCACAACTCTTTGGTAATTCAACATACGAGTATGAACAGGGTTGCCCTGATTCCGATGGAGATGGTAGGGCCGATGTCAAGGACCCCTTCCCCGAAGATGCGACTGAGTGGGAGGATTCCGATGGAGATGGTGTCGGGGACAATTCGGACGCATTCCCCAACGATCCAACTCAAACCCTAGACACTGATGGAGATGGATTTGGCGACTATCCCTTCGGTAATTTCCCCGATGGTTGTCCTGATGATTTCGGCACTTCGGTAATCGATTATTACGGGTGCGTAGATTCAGATGGTGATGGTGTCAGTGACCTCAACGACCGATTCCCCAATGACCCTGACGTTTGGCAGGATACCGACCAAGATGGGGTAGAAGATAGGCTCGATGCCTTCCCATACAACCCCACACAGTCCACTGATTCTGATGGCGATGGGTTTGGAGACAACCCCATGGGGTCTAATGCGGACAGATTTGTGGATGATGATACACAGTGGTCTGATGTTGATGGTGATGGGTATGGTGACAACCCGAATGGAAACATGCCCGATGCGTTCCCTCTTGACCCCACACAGTGGATGGATTCTGACGGTGATGGGTATGGTGACAACCCAAGTGGAAATGTGCCTGATGCATTCCCTCTAGACACCACCCAGTGGGTTGATAATGACAACGATGGTTTAGGTGACAATCCTAATGGAAACAACCCAGACCCGTACTTATTCGATAGTGACAATGATGGTTATGACAACAGCGAAGATCCGTTGCCATTGAAACCAACACCAGGAGACAAGGACAATGATGGGGTGCCTGACGGAATTGATTGGGCTCCAGAAAACCCTTACGAATGGTCAGATTTTGATGGAGATGGTGTTGGAGATAACGAGGACATCGATGATGACAATGACAAATTTGAGGATTGGTTGGAAATACGTGAAGGAACCCTTCCAAAAGACCCGAACTCATACCCTGTAGATAGCTTTGAGATTCCAATTACTGATGATATCGCATTGAGTGCTTGGGACTTACTGATGTTGCTGGCAGGTTTACCTCTGGCCTCTTGGCTCATCTTTGGATTTGTAACACGCAATGCTCGTACAGACATGTTTGAAGGGCGGATGAGAGAGGCAAATACCCGCCAAGAATTGGAAAAAGTTGCGACCGAATACGAACGGGCTCTGATGATTCGATTGATTGGTCCACACCAGGGCATCCGCCTCGAACGTGTCCGTGCTGAGTTAGACGATGAAATCGAAATGAGTGAAGCAGTATTGACGGGTGAAGATGATGACCTCGATCCTGTCGTCACCTCTTCAGATCAAACAGATTACACCGAAGAGGAGTTGGGGATGCAACCCCCTGAAGATGCTGACATCATTGATGATGGTAAGGGATATGAATGGATTGAAAAGGGCGAAGATAAGTGGTATCGCCCTGTTGAAACATCATCATGGATCAAATGGGAAAATTGATTGATAATTGGTTGAGAAAGAGAAGCCATCAAGCCGGTGCTGTCATACTCCAAGATGTGCTAGGTTTGTGCCAATCACGAACTTGATCAGTCTCCAATCGAAGTTGCATTCCTTCTCCAACATCAAATTGAACATTGTCCAATTCGAATGGGACATTGTGTTCATTGGTTCGAAATGTACCATCATAGATGACGGATTGGTCAACAACTGAACCATCGCGGGTGCGCTCGAGGATGACACGTACATGACATTCCTGTAGCGGGTTGCGCATTGTACAAGATTCGCTACTCCCGTCGTGTTCAACGGTCACTATTCCTTCAAACGATGTGGTTCCCACCAATGGAATCAAATCAATAATGGTTGATTTTGCAGTTGGAGCACAAACACATTCCATATTATCCGATTCTACCGTCGCCATTCGATCGACTGTGATTATCAATCGTTTCGATTGGATTTGATCGGTTGATGATGAGGTCGCCACTACAGTGTAGACACCTGGTTCGTCATAGGAATGATTGATCTCAAAGCCAGTCCCTGTATTCCCATCTCCAAAGTCCCAAGTGACAACATCCCCACCATTGTTTGCTAAGAATTCAAACTCATGAGGTCTTTCGACGATTACGGCCTCTTCATCATTATCTCCTTCATCAATTTCGACAAGTGTATACTCGTTCACCCCATATGAGTCAGATGTTTCAATTGTAAAATTTTCAGTGGAAGATTCGAATGGGTCGAGAGAAATTAAAACCGCACCAGTTACTGCACTAAGCATCAATAAAAATGTAAGACTAAATGCAGATATTGTGTATTTCATGATTCTAATTACACCCTTCACCTTTTGAAGGTCTGTTTTCATGAGACGTTGTATTTCCCCGAATTAAACTTCCTAGAAAGTCCTTGAATCAAGGAAATTGGAATACAGATCTTGAATTACTTCAGAGTAATCATAAATCCCGTTTAGACGTTTTTGCTGACCGTTGATACAGTAATCACTTCAGATATTGAAATCAGCCATCAACAATATGATTCCCGCTATGATCGCTGGAATGGTCGTATGTACTGTTGCCCAAAGACTAGCAGCTTTGTGACGAACCAGTAATGGGAACAATGCATCTCCATCCTGACTGATGGCATTTGCAGCCAATGCAGGGAACGAAATAATCTCCTTGGTATAGGCGGTGATGGCAATAATTTGTGGCCCGCAACCTGGAATCAATCCAATGATGGCTGCTACCGTGACCGCGACCATCCCGTCTCCATAATTGGCCATATCTTGTTCAGAGAGACCACTAAACAACAACATGAATTCAAATGCCAAGTAAGCAATCATCACCCAAAATGTGACGAATGCAGTTTCACTTGCGGCATGCACCATGGTCTCGCGCATAGAATGTAATTTGTCACCGATGGTCGCCTCCGTATCATCCGCAAACCAGTTCTTCTGCGCCACATAGAGAATCACAGAAAGTGTGGTTCCGATAAGACCCACCCATGTGATGAAACCGTCCAAAGTCAATGGATTGTAAGCCAACTCCAGACTGTAATCCGCATCTTGCCCAGACCATACCAATAAGAGAACGGCGAAAATCAGACCCAATAAGGTCACACCCCACCACAAAATGTAGCCTTGATGAAGAATCTTGTATCCAAGTCCTTCTGGAACTTCGCGTGAAAGATCATCCAATGGTGATTCTCCATCTGCTTCAATTTTGGGTTCTTCCGAACCAAATGTGGGCCCAAATCGACCCAATGGTTTGCGCGGTGTTGTTCCAGTCATGTCGACGAAATATCCCCATGTAACGCCGACAATGAATGAGATGGCGTGAACGGCCAACAAGGGTGCGATAAAACTGGAATCTGTGACTGCAGCGCCAATCAATACGAAGGCGGAATCTCCTAGTGTTGCAATCAGTGTGGCCACGACTGTGCCATAGGTCACATAGCCACGGGCATACATTGGCATCATCACAATGGCACCACCACAGCCGGGCGTCAGACCCATCAATGCTCCAATGATTGGCTGCAATCTCTTTCTTTCTCGAATATATTCAACAAAGCGGCCACTGGTTGCGTATTGTAACCAACTGAATAACAAAACCATCGCTGCAACAAAAACCGTCACTGCTAGGAAGGCATCACGCATGCTCGTGACCACGATTTCGACAACGTCGTGGATGGTGGCCATGATTGTGGGTCCGACCGCGAATCAATAAGCGTTGGTCCGGAATGACTCCAGCGGTTTCCTCAAGTCCTCCACCCCTATGGGGTGGGTAATGACACAGCGTGTATTGGAATGGGTCACAGCTCGTTTACGAGATGGAGAAGCCGTTGCGATGGCCAGTGTAATCACCGCACAGGGCAGTGTCCCTGGCAAGCCTGGCGCTCACATGGCGGTTACAGATTCCGAAGTTTACGGCACGGTGGGTGGTGCAGGACTTGAGATGAAAGTGATGAATCATCTTCGAGAAATCCTCGTCTCTGGAGAAGGGAGAATCGAGACATACCAACTGCAGAAAGAGGCTTCTGGGAAAGCCGGGACGCCCCTAAACAGTCTATGTGGTGGCATCCTGACGGTTGCAATGGAAGTCATTCAACCAATGCCACATATCCTACTCGCGGGGGGTGGCCATTGTGCACAGGCGATCGCTGATGCGAGTGCACCCTTGGGTTGGTCGGTTTCGGTGCTGGATGCACGCCCCGAATATGCCTCTGAAGAATTGTGGCCTGATGCAGAAGAATGCATCGCAGCACAACCGGGTGATTTCCTCGCACGTGAAACAACAGAATCCCTCGCCCGATTCTCACACATCCTCCTACTGGGACATGATTGGGCGATTGATGAAGCGTTGCTAATCGGATTGCTTGAGCGTGCTGAAGGACGGCCAAAAATCGGTTGTATTGGATCAAAATCAAAATGGAAGGCATTTGAAAAATCTGTACTAAATTCTGGGATCGGTCAAGAAATTCTCGATACTGTAATCTGCCCGATTGGAGTCAATATAGGTGCTGAGTCACCGCAGGAAATTGCCGTTGCAGTTTTGGCTCAAATCATCGCCGAGGTCAAGGGCGTCAAACCCACTTCAGAAACGTGGAGAGATTAGATGAAACTCAACCTCATTACCAAAGAGGATTGGAAAAATGCCAATCTAGGTGTGAAAATATTCAACGTTATTGTAAATGTAGTTATGTTAGTTGGTGGAGTGTTTAGCATCCTCCTTATTCTCGATTCGATTGGATTAATGCCGTA
>CATISE010000046.1 GCA_949538655.1 Marine Group II euryarchaeote MED-G33
ATCATCAAAAAATGCCATCAACAGTTGTAATATGCTGAAATTGCCGCATCTGTTTTTGCAACGGATGTTCGCCAATCAGATTCAGTACCCATGAGGGCACGAATGCAATCCACGTTCTCTGGAATCACGTCGCTCTCTTGGTGAATTGCTTGGAAATAATAGAGTCGATTTCCAATCAATTTCACTCCATCTTCCCATACGAAAATCTCGTGTAAATCACCCCACTTTCGACCAATGTCTCTAGCCATCTCCATGACCTCGGCAGTCGTGGTGATTTTGTTGTGCCCACCGTGCATGATAATGACGCGTGGAGTGCTTTTCCACATCTCCAAAATCGATTCGGTTGTTAGGCCGTGACCCTCAGGGAGATCGGCGATAATCGAGTGCATGTGCATGATGGTTGTTGGAACGGCGACTGCGAGGCTGTTAATCTCAATCTCAGGCTTGACTGTCATGACATCAGGACCGTGGTGACTAGGCACTTTGAGCACCGGCTTGATTGCGTTGATTGGTCCCTTGTTTGAGTCCCCTGGGTCGGCGGCTCTTCGAATCATTGTGCATTCAACTTTGAGAGAACCACAGTGCTCGTAAAGTGGAACCAAAGTTCGGGACAAACCTGTGGTGTTGCAAGAGACGACACGCGTGCCTTGTGCGTTCAGATTTTCAGCATGGTTCGCAGAGGATGTGTAGGACAACCCGGTGAGGGCGTGTTTTTCCCCACCTTGGAACATGTATTTGACACCGGCTTTTTGGTATTTAGCCAAATTCTCAGCACCGAGTTTTCCAGGTGAACAGTCGACTACAACATCGGAGATTGCGAGGAGGTCTGAAAGACCGCCTTGGCAGTCATATCCCTGCTCGGAAAATCGGGCAATACGATCTGCATCATCGAATGTGCAGTAGAGTGGGAAGCCCTTCTTGACGGCCAAATCACAACCAAATGAGGGTCCAGTCTTTGTGACACCGACAATTTCCATGTCATCTTGTGCGTCGACGGCGTCCGCTACACGTTTGCCGATTGTTCCAAATCCATTGATTGCCACTTTAATGCTCATTGATTCACCTCGAGTGTGTTCTCCAGTGATTCGCCCCCCTTTGACGACTGCCTATGAACATACCCGTGCTCCCGTAGGGAGCGCGGAAAAGACATTCAACCATATTTCACAGGGGTTCGGGTTAAGGAGGGTATCGCCCCGGAAGAGCGCGAGGGTAGTCCAATGGTCGATGAAGTCGCAAAGAGTCTGAAACTCAATCGGAACCTCTCAAACAACCTTTCAAAGGCGATTGAATTGGATCGTGCAATCAAAATCGGGTGGGGTGCACAAGGTGATGCCAAGCCCAAGGAAGGCGAGGTTGGAATCGCCCCACACCTCCCGGATGGAGCCCGTGTAAGGCTCCTTGGAAACCTCGGTGATTTTACCGCATTCTGTTGCAAGGGTGGAACATTTACTCTGGAAGGGAATGCACTAGGATGGTTTGGTGCATTCTCATCAGGGGGCCGTTTGGTCGTCGAAAGAGATGCTGGTTTTCGTTGTGGACATGGTATGACCGGTGGCCGATTGTTTTGCCAGGGTAGTGTTGGAGATGAGGCGGGAGCCGCACTCAATGGTGGAACACTCATAGTGCGTGGACATGCAGGCCAACGAACCGGTATTGGAATGGAAGATGGAACTATCATCGTGGTTGGCGATTGCAAAGCAGACGCCGGACAAGGAATGACGGGTGGCCGGATTATTGTCGATGGTCGATGTCTACCTGAAGGAGAGGGGGCGCTACAACGTGGACTCACCAAAGCCGAACACAAAGAAATCAATGGTTTACTGAAAGAACATGACTTAACCGTCAGTGAAGATGCTGTTGTCATCGAGGCTGACGCTTCGAGCTCAATCCCCTCCACACCTCCTCAGAAAACAGTCTGGGGTGATTTCAGTGACATTGGCTTGATCAGTGGGGAAATCCCAATTGATGCCTCAAGCCCAATTGATGTTGTCACATTGCTCACTCGAGGAGAAGAAGATGATGGCGTCGTTTTCCCACTACCCGTCTTGCCCGAATTGGAAAGCGGCAAAGGGTTGTCCGGTTCATTCCTTTCTGAACAACCTTGCTTGGTAGATGCAGACCCGCGAGGGATCGATTTGGTTCGAATCGGTGAGGCGAATGTTTCCGATGCGGATTCCTTGTTGCCCAACGCAGCAGGCGTGGTTCTTGACCTGGATGATTTCCCGCCACTGCATGATGGTGAAATTCTAGCATTGATGACTGGATTGCGTTCTCATCTCGGTGATGACAAACCCACACTGATTGCAGGACGTGTAGACAGAGTGACCAATCTACATCGAATGCTAAACGATCAACCAATTGATGGCGTCATGATCAGACTCACTTCCGGTTTGGGCATGGCCGCACCCGCAGCCTTGCCCCGAATTGGTTTGTCGGCAAGAGATGCAGGAGTCTCAGAGACTTTGCATATCCTCGACATCCCTTGGGGAGCCACCGCAGATGATGCGGCCATCGCAGCCGCTGCAGGTTGCGGCATCATTCGCGCCAATCCATTCGAAGCCGAGGAAGAGATTCCCGGCACGCAGAAAGCAAGAGCTGGTGCGGTGGAAAATTGGCTGGCGGAATTTTCAGCCACTTTGCGTGGACGCCTGACTGATATGGGAGTCGATGCATTGGAGAAACTCAATCGCAGACATTTGCGGGCGTTGGAACATGACACCGCCGCCCAGAGCGGTTTGCGTCTTGCCGGCTATGACCGTCCACTACCACAGTGGATGGGACAGTGAGGAATTCATATGCCAACCGTGACTTTCGACCACGCTACTTTGCGCGCGATTCAGTCACGACATGGAGTTGAGCACGACCCTTGGCTATGGGAAGAAAAACTCAGTGACATCGGTTGTGTGGTTGAGGAATGTGATTCAAACGAAATCGAGATTGAGATTTTCCCTGACCGGGCTGATCTCCTCTCTCCGGAAACCATCGCTCATGCTGCGCGAGCATTCCTGCATGGCAAGGGGGCTGAGCCTGAACTTTCGACCATGGATGGGAGCATTACCATGAGTGTCGATGCCAGTCTAGAACATGTGAGGCCCGTCATCTATGGTGCTGTGGTTCGCGGTGTTGACAATGGTTCGACACCCGAAGAGAATGATGCCTTCATCCAAGCGCTGATGGATCATCAGGAAAAATTGCACTTTAGCATCGGAAGACGCCGTCGACGTGCATCCATTGGCGTACACGATTTATCGACACTCGCGCCACCATTCAAGGTCATTACAGTACCCGAAACATACTCGTTCATCCCATTGGCTATGACTGAACGAATGAGTATTCGCGAAATTCTAGAATCACATCCAAAGGGTGTCGACTATGCACACTTGCTAGAGGGTTTTTCCGAGTTCCCCGTCATTGTCGACGTCGCTGATCGAGTTCTCTCATTCCCACCCATCATCAACGGTGACCACACCACGGTAACAGAATCAACGACTGACTTTTTCATCGATGTGACAGGATGGGATGCACGAGCTTGTGAAGCCAGTTTGCTGCTGGTTTG